>NZ_JBHTVE010000006.1:0-512024 GCF_042793175.1 Streptomyces sp. NPDC056580
GGGGGGGCCCCCCGCGCCCCCCCCCCCCCCGGGCGCCCCCCGGGCCCGGGCCCCCCGCGCCGCCCCCCCCCCCCCACGGCCGGGCTCCGGTCCGTATGTGTTCGGCGGCACGGGCACGACTCGGCGCCGGGCGGGCGCGCCCTGCGACGACGCGCGCCCGCCCGGCCCCTCCCCGTTGGTCTCCGCAGTGCTTCCCGGAACGCCCTGTCAGGGCAGGAGCTTCTCGATGGCCGACGGACCCTCGGTCTCCAGCTTGCGGCGCGCCCAGTCGAGGGCCGCCGGGGTGACGTCCCTGCCCGTCGCCATCACCAGGTCCTCGGGGGTCAGACCCTGCGAAGGAGCGGAGTGGAGCAGGGCGTCCGGGGTGCAGTGGTCGTCGGACGACCGGGACCCCTCGGGTGTGGATGTCGACATGATGCCTCCTCCTCGGTCCGGATGACCGCATCCGTGCCGGTGCCGCCGAACGGGGCACCCTCTCACCATTCACCCCGGCGGCGGACCCTGCATCCGGAAGGGGCCGCGGAACGGGGTGAGGAGCGCCTGCCCAGCCCACACCGAAGCACTCGCCCGTAAGCTGGAAAACCACCCATACCGTGGAAAACAGCAGTGTCCCGCACCGGGGAGGCCCACGATGGCCGACATGCGCTTCCCGCAGGAGTCGTCCCCCCGCTACCTGCCGATCGCCGAGCACGGTCTCATCGGCGACCTGCGCAGCGTCGCACTGGTCGGCAGCAACGGCACGATCGACTGGTACTGCTCGCCGTCCTTCGACTCGCCCAGCGTCTTCGCGATGATCCTGGACGCCGAGCGCGGCGGCTGCTTCGAGCTGGCCGCCGCCGTGCCCGCCCGGACCAAGCAGTTCTACTTCCCCGACACCAATGTGCTGATCACCCGCTTCTTCACCGAGGACGGCGTCGGCGAGGTGCAGGACTTCATGCCGGTCACCGGCGACGGACTCTCCGCCGAGTCGGACCGGCACCGGCTGATCCGGCGCGTGGTGTGCGTGCGCGGCACCGTTCCCTTCCGGACCAGGGTCGCGCCCCGCTTCAACTACGGCGCCGACCCGCACACCGTGCGCAGGCTGGACGGGCTCGTCGTCTTCGAGTCACCCGAGCGGTCCCTGGCCCTCACCTCCACCGTCGTCCTCGAGAGCGACGCACGGGACGCGTGGGCCGACTTCAAGCTCGGCGAGGGCGAGACCGCGGTGTTCGCCCTCGACCAGGCCGGCGCGGACGTGCCGCCGCGCGGCTGCCCCCACATGGAGGCCGAGCACCAGTTCAACACCACCGTCGCGTACTGGCGGCGCTGGCTGCACCAGTCCCGGTACCGGGGCCGCTGGCGTGAGATGGTGCACCGCTCCGCGCTCACCCTCAAGCTCCTGACCTACGCGCCCACCGGCGCCATCGTCGCCGCGCCCACCACCAGCCTGCCCGAGCAGCTCGGCGGCGAGCGCAACTGGGACTACCGCTACGTGTGGGTGCGCGACGCCGCCTTCGCCGTCTACGCGCTGCTGCGGCTCGGGTTCACCGGCGAGGCCGAGGCGTTCATGCGGTTCCTGACCACCCACATCAGCCCCGGCTGCGGCGACCACTCCGGACCACTGCAGATCATGTACGGCATCGACGGCCGCACCGACCTGCCCGAACGCGAACTCACCCATCTGGAGGGGCATCTGGGCTCCGCCCCGGTCCGGGTCGGCAACGCCGCCGCCGACCAGCTCCAGCTCGACATCTACGGCGCCCTGATCGACTCCATCTACCTCTACGACAAGTGGGCCCAGCCCATCTCCAGCGGCCAGTGGGACGACGTGTGCCACCTCGTGGACTGGGTGTGCGACAACTGGGACCAGCCCGACGAGGGCATCTGGGAGACCCGGGGCGGCCGCCGCAACTACCTGTACTCACGGCTGATGTGCTGGGTGGCCGTGGAGCGGGCCATCCGCCTGGCCAACCGGCGCGGACTCCCCGCCGACCTGCCCCGCTGGCGCCGGTCCCGCGACACCGTCTACCGGTGGATCATGGACCGGGGCTGGTCCGAGCGGCGCGGCGCCTTCGTCCAGCACGACGAGAGCGACGTACTCGACGCGGCCGTGCTCATGATGCCGCTCGCCAAGTTCATCGCCCCCACCGACCCCAAGTGGCTGTCCACCCTGGACGCGCTCACCGAGGACCTGGTCTCCGACTCCCTCGTCTACCGCTACGACCCGCAGGCCAGCCCCGACGGGCTGCGCGGCGACGAGGGCACCTTCTCCATCTGCTCGTTCTGGTACGTCGAGGCCATGGTCCGGGCCGGGCGGCTCGACGAGGCCCGGCTGGCCTTCGAGAAGATGCTGACCTACGCCAACCACCTGGGCCTGTACGCCGAGGAGATCGGCCGCACCGGCGAGCAGCAGGGCAACTTCCCGCAGGCCTTCACCCATCTGTCGCTGATCAGTGCCGCCTTCAACCTCGACCGCGCCCTCGGCTGACCCGGCACCGGCCGCCCGCGCCGCCCGCGGCGGCGCCGTGTGCCCGCGGGCCGCACGGGTACCCGGGGGTCTGCCCGAGGGCACGACACAGGGTCCGCAGAAGGAGGAGACCCCGTATGACCAGCACCAGTGAGACCGGCGACGTCACCGGAACCCGCGACAAGGACTACAACCTCATCTGGTATGTCGAGGCGTGCCTGAACAACGCGCTGCGCCTGGAGCAGTACATCCAGGACGCCGAGCGCGAGAAGGACGACGAGGTCGTGGACCTGTTCCGCAAGGCCCAGTCGGACAGCCGCAAGGGCGCCGAGATGGGCAAGCAGCTGCTGCGTTCCCGGCTCGGCGGCGGCTGACCGGGCCCGCGCCGGACGTACCGCAAGCACCTGCGGGCGCGGCGAATCCGCCCCGCCCGCAGGTGCTTCTCGCGTCCCCGGCGGCAGACCGGGCCACGCGGCCCCGGCCGGGGCGGTCAGGGCAACGGCTGTTCCGCCCAGATGATCTTTCCGTTGGGCGTGTACCTCGTACCCCAGCGGTCGGCGAGCTGGGCCACCAGGAACAGGCCCCGGCCGCCCTCGTCGGTGCTCGCCGCGTACCGCAGGTGCGGTGAGGTGGTGCTGCCGTCGGAGACCTCGCAGATCAGCGTCCGCTCGCGCAGCAGCCGCACCCCGATCGGGCCGCGCCCGTACCGGATGGCGTTGGTCACCAGTTCGCTGAGGATCAGCTCCGTGCTGAACGACAGCTCCGCCAGGCCCCAGCCGTCGAGCTGACGGACCACCGAGGCCCGCACCTCGGCCACGGCCGCCGGGTCGGACGGCACCTGCCACTCGGCGACCCGGTCGTCGCCCAGGACCCGGGTGCGGGCCACGATCAGCGCCACGTCGTCGCTGGGCCGGGCCGGGAGGTGGTCCAGGACGGTCCGGCAGGTCTCCTCGGGCGAGGCGCCCGGCGTCCGGCGCAGCGCGTCGCGCAGCAGCTCGAGGCCGACGTCGATGTCCCGGTCGCGGTCCTCCACCAGACCGTCGGTGTAGAGCACCAGACTGCTGCCCTCCGGCAGTTCCAGGTCGACCGTCTCGAACGGCAGCCCGCCCAGGCCCAGGGGCGGACCCGCGGGCACCTCGGGGAACTCCACCTCGCCGTCCGGGCGCACCAGTACGGGCGGCGGGTGCCCCGCCCGGGCGATGGTGCAGCGCCGGGACACCGGGTCGTACACCGCGTACAGACAGGTCGCGCCGGTGACCGCGGCCCCGTCGGCCGGGGTCTCGTCCTGGTCGATGCGGCCCACCAGCTCGTCCAGCAGGCCGAGCAGTTCGTCCGGCGGCAGATCCAGCGCGGAGAAGTTGTGCACCGCCGTGCGCAGCCGGCCCATCGTCGCCGCCGCGTGCAGCCCGTGCCCCACCACGTCGCCCACCACCAGCGCAACCCGGGCGCCGGACAGCGGCAGCACGTCGAACCAGTCGCCGCCCACCCCGGACTGGGCCGGCAGATAGCGGTAGGCGATCTCCAGGGCGCCCTGGTCGGGCAGCGAGCGCGGCAGCAGGCTGCGCTGGAGGGCCACCGCCATGCTGTGCTCCCGCGTGTAGCGGCGCGCGTTGTCGATGGACACCGCCGCCCGCGCCACCAGCTCCTCGGCGAGCGCCAGTTCCTCGGCGTCGAACGGCTGCGGCTTCTCCGAGCGCCAGAAGTTGGCCAGGCCCAGGACCAGGCTGCCCGCCCGCAGCGGCACGGTGATCAGCGAGTGGATCCCGTACGCCATGATCTCGCTGGTGCGCCGCAGATCCTGCGCGTGCCAGCCGGGCGCCTCGCGCAGCACCGGCTCCACGACGGCCTGCCCGGTCGTCAGGCTCCGGGCCTGCGGCGACGTCGACACGAACCGGATGCGCTCGCCCAACGGATACAGCGGGGCGTCCTTGCGGATGCCGCTGAACGCCGCCCGGCGCAGCGCGGTGCCCGGTTTCGGCTCCTCGCCCTTCAGCACCGCGTCGAACAGGTCCACGGTGACGAAGTCCGCGAACCGGGGCACGGCCAGCTCGGCCAGTTCCTCCGCCGTACGGGCCACGTCCAGACTCGTGCCGATGCCCACCCCGGCGTCGTACAGCATGTTCAGCCGCTCGCGCGCCACCTCCGCGCGGCCGGACAGGGCGCGCAGCTCCGTGGAGTCGCGCAGCGTGGTGACACTGCCCGGCGGCCCGCCGCGCAGGTCGGTCGGCCGCTGGTTGATGGCCAGCAGCCGGTCCTTGACCAGATGCACCTCATCGGTCGCGACCCGTCCAGAGGCGAGCAGCCCGGCCGTCTCCTCGTCCAGCCCCAGCTCCAGCACGTGCCGCTGCTCGGCGTCCTCGGGCAGGTCCAGCAGCCGCTGCGCCTCGTCGTTGGCGAGCAGCAGCCGGCCGCCGCCGCCGACGATCAGGACGCCCTCCCGCACGGAGTGCAGAACCGCGTCGTGGTGCTCGTACATGCGGGTCATCTCGGACGGGCCGAGGCCGTGCGTCTGGCGCAGCAGCCGTCTGCTGACCAGGGCCGTGCCCGCGGTGGCCAGCGCCATCGCCGCCGCGGCCGCGGCGAGCAGCAGCGGGAGCTGCTGGTCGGCGGTACCGCCCACGTGCGCGGTGGTGATGCCGGCCGCCACCAGGCCCACCACCTTGCCGGCCTGGTCCTTGACCGGCACCACCACCTGCATCAGCGGGCCGATGGTCCCGTTGACCTCCTCGACGACCGTGCCGCCGGCCACGGCCGGCGCGATCGTCCCGACGAACTGCTGGCCGATCCGGCCGGTGTTGGGATGGGTGTACCGGGTGCCGTCGGTCGACATCACGACGACGAAGTCCACGCCGGTGGCCTTGCGGGTGGCCTCGGTGCGCGGCTGCAGGACGGCCGTCGGGTCCGGGGCGCGCAACGCGGCCGCCGTGCCGGGCGCGTTGGCGAACGACTGGGCGACGGCGAGCGAGCGGTTGCGCGCCTCCTGGTCGCTGTCGTGCCGCACCTGGAGCACCTGGGCCACCACCGCCGACACGACCAGCAGCAGCACGATCACCACTTGCAGCAGGAACACCTGTCCGGCGACGCTGCGCCCGGTCACCGCCGACCGCAGCATCCCGGGCGGCGCGCCGTTCGTGCCGGATATCCGCTGCCCAGGCGCGCGCGGATGCCCGAAGGAACGGGGCGGCCGAGTCTCGGGCCGGCCGGGCAGTCGGACCATGAGCCCATGTCTACACTGCGCGGCCCCGGGAGGCGAGGGCGTGGCGGAGCCGGCTGCCGCGGGGACCGCCCGGCGGCCCCCGTTCACCGCCACTGGGCTGCCGCCGGGCGGCGCGCGGCGGCACCGTGCCGTCGGGACGGGCGGCCGCGTCGCGGGCGGCGGCCGTGGGTGAGGCGCGGGTCCGGGATCAGGACTTGCGGGTCTTCGGCGGCAGGGCGCCGTCGGCCCCCAGCCCGGTCCCGCCCGGCAGGACGCGACCGGTCCGCAGGCTGCGCAGGGCGAGCAGCAGGACGGCGATGTCGTCCAGGTACACCGGGTCCGGCAGCAGATCGGTGGGCAGCACCAGGTACGCGATGGCGCCCCAGAACACCCACCGCGGTCCCGTGGGCAGCCCGGCACGCCTGAGGTCGCGCCGGGCGCGGACCAGGCGCACCAGAAGGACGACGGCGACGGCGAGCAGCACCGCCGCGACGACGGCGCCGATCACCAGCCAGGTCGCGGTGGAATCCATGCGGCCTCCAGACCCTCGTGACGGACGGGGCGGGCCGGTACGGACCCGTTCACTTCCCCTTCCCCTCCCTCTGCCCGCTCCCGGCCGACGTACCGCCCCGCGGTGGGCCCGCTACCCCGGCTCCATCGCGCCGGCGCCGTCGGTGCCGGGTGCTCCGGGAGCCGTCGGCGGGCCGTCCGGGGCCGGTGCCGGACGCGGTCCCTTGGCGGTGAGGCGCAGCCGTTCGAAGGTCCGTGTGAGCTGCTGCAGCGCGGCGGGCGTCCTGGCGCCGGACCGCTGCTGCTGCGGCAGGGGCGCGGGAGCGTCGCGGAGGGCGGCCAGCGCCTGGTGCGCCTGCTCGGCGGCCTCCCGGTACAGGTCCCGGGACTTCGTCATGGCCTCCAGCGCGTCGGCGTACATGGCGACCAGCTCCCGCTGCCGCTCCAGCTCCTCCTGGAGGGTCGTCAGCGTCCAGTTCTCGCGCAGGTCCGTGAGCGCCTCCTCGGCGCCGCGCGGCAGCGGCCGGGGGAGGGCCACGAAGTGACGAAGCGCCGCCACCAGCCCGGTCGGCTCCGCGCCGTCCAGGAAGACGGTGCGCACGCTGTGCTCCCGGCCGTCGTAGTCCTCGGGGGCCGGGTCCGGGGGCAGCAGCACGGCACCGCCGCGCGGCACCTCGACACCGAGGTCCTTCAGCGCCCAGTTGACGGCACGGAACTGCTGCGGCGCCGCCCGGTGCTCCATCACGCGGTGCCGGAGCCCCGGCGGCAGCAGCCGTGCGAGGGGCAGCCGGCCCTGCTCGCCGGGCGTCATCGCCTCGTGCACGACCACGTGGACGCACCAGGACTCACGGGCGGCGTCCTTCAGCCGCCGCCGCGTCTCCTTGTCGTCCTCGGGCAGTGCGTTGGCCTGCCGGAAGCGCAGGCCGGCGATGGTCGGGTGGTGGTCCCAGGCGCCCTCGGCGCTCTCCGCCGGTCCGGCCTCGGGCCAGAACAGGGTCGCGGGGGAGGGCCAGGCGTCGTCCCAGGGCCGCTCCGCCTCGGCTACGAGCGTCCACTCCTGCCCCTCGGGGCGGCCGGCCCGGGGTACGAGGGTGAGCCGGGCCCGCACGGTCACCGTGCCCCCGGCCCGCCATCGGGCCTCGAAGGTCCGTTCGGGGGAGTCGTCGGGCGCGGGCGGCTCGGCGAAGTCGTCGATGTCCCCGCTCTCCTTGTGCCGTCCGAGGGTGCGGCGGACGACGTCCTCGGCGGCGGGGCCGGGGTGGCGGCCGCGGGCCGCCCAGAGGGTCTGCGGGATGGTGGCGCGGTCGGTGGCGGAGTTCGACATGGGCCAATCTGCTGATGGGGGCCGGTGCGCTACCCAGTATCACCGTCGGCGGCCGGAATCCGACGCCGGGGCCCCGGGCGGCGCGCCGCGTCACCGGTGACAGAGGCGCGAAGCGTGTCGCGAGCGGGCTCGCGGTGGCGGAACGGTGCGCCCGGCGCGCGGTGGTGGTCCCGGCGCACGACGGGGCGTGCGCCTTGCGGAGTGCGCGCCTCGCGGCGAGGGGCGGCACCGATGACGCGCGCCGACGAACGTGACGCGCGGCCCGCACCCGGCCGGGGCGCCGGTGCGGTGACGCGCGCCGGTCACCGCACCGCTCGCCGGCGGTGGTCCGCCGGAGGGGTCCCGCCCGTCATCCTCGCGGGGCGGGACCCGTCCGCCGGGGAGTCACGCGCCGCTCTCCCGCAGCATGTCCTCGCGCTCGACGAGCTTCACCCGCTCGCGGCCCTGCGGCTCGCCCAGCGCCCGCTCGGCGGCGTCCAGCTTGTACCAGCCCTCCCAGGTGGTGAAGCGGACCGCGCGCTCGGCGAGGAAGGCGTCCACGGCCTCCGGCGCCGGCGAGGCGGGAGTATGCAGACGGCCGTTCGCGTGGTCGTCCAGCAGGTTGGCCACGGTCTCGTTGGCGTCGCCCTTGGTGTGGCCGATGAGGCCGACGGGGCCGCGCCGGATCCAGCCGGTGACGTACGTCGACTGCAGGTGGCCGCCGCTCTCCTCGACGACCCGGCCGCCCTCGTCCGGGACGGTGCCGGTCTCCAGGTCCCAGGGGAGCTTGGGCAGCTTGTCGGAGAGGTAGCCGACCGCCCGGTACACGGCGGTGACGTCCCAGTCCTTGAACTCGCCGGTGCCCTTGACGTTCCCGGTGCCGTCGAGGGCGGTGCGCTCGGTGCGCAGGCCGACGACCCTGCCGTCCTCGCCGAGGATCTCCGCCGGGGACTCGAAGAAGTGCAGGAACAGCTTGTGCGGCCGGTCGCCGACGTCGCGGATCGCCCAGTTCTCCAGGGTCTTGGCGACCATGTCGGCCTGCTTGTTGCCGCGCCGGGTCTCGATGGAGCCCGCGTCGTAGTCGATGTCCTCGGGGTCGACGATGACCTCGATGTTGGGCGAGTGGTCCAGCTCGCGCAGCTCCATCGGGCTGAACTTCGCCTGCGCCGGGCCGCGGCGGCCGAAGACGTGGATCTCCTTGGCCCGGTTCGCCTTCAGGCCGTCGTACACGTTCGGCGGGATCTCGGTCGGCAGCAGCTCGTCGGCCGTCTTGGCGAGGACGCGGGCGACGTCGAGCGCCACGTTGCCGACGCCGAGCACGGCCACCTTCTCGGCCTCCAGCGGCCAGGTGCGCGGCACGTCCGGGTGGCCGTCGTACCAGGAGACGAAGTCGGCGGCGCCGTGGGAGCCGTCCAGGTCGATGCCGGGTATGGACAGCTCGCGGTCGGCCGTGGCGCCGGTCGAGAAGATCACCGCGTCGTAGAACGCCCGCAGGTCGTCCAGGCTGATGTCGGTGGGGTAGTCGACGTTGCCGAAGAGGCGGATCTGCGGCTTGTCGAGCACCTGGTGCAGGGCGGTGATGATGCCCTTGATGCGCGGGTGGTCGGGCGCCACGCCGTAGCGGATCAGGCCGAACGGGGCGGGCATCCGCTCGAAGAGGTCGATGGAGACGCCGGGCTCGGCGGCCACCTCGGACTTGAGCAGGGCGTCGGCGGCGTAGATCCCGGCCGGGCCGGCTCCGACGATGGCTACCCGCAGGGGGCGCGGCATGATCAGTTCCCTTCGAGCGTGAACATTCGAGCCTGAACAGGAGACTCGCTCGATCGGGAAGCCTAAGCTAAGGCAGCCCTAAGTTAGTACGCGGGTCCGGTCTATGACCTCATAAGCCCATCTTATGAGGGTGCAAGGAGCCGCTTATGCGCCGGCCCACGGCCGGGCCGGCGCGGCGGTCCCGGGGGGTCAGGCCGGCCGGATCACCCGGTGGATCGCGGACTCCCCGGCGCCGTAGACCGACTCCTCGCGGATGGTGGATCCCGGGCCCGGCGCGTGGATCATCATGCCGTCGCCGATGTGCAGGCCCACGTGCCGGTCGTCGTCGAAGAAGAGGACGAGGTCTCCCGGTTCCAGTGCCGCGAGGGTGACCGGGGTGCCCGCCAGCGCCTGCTCGTGCGCGGCGCGCGGCAGCGTGACCCCGGCGGCCTGCCACGCGGCCCGGGTGAGGCTGGAGCAGTCGTAGGAGTCCGGCCCGGTGGCGCCCCAGACGCACGGCTTGCCGATCTGCGCCCGGGCGAACGCGATGGCCCTGGCGGCGCGGGAGGTGTCGGTGGCGAACCGGGCGTGGGCGCCGTTGGCCGTGGGCGGGGGGAGCGGGCCGGTGGAGGTCGCCGCGGCGAAGGCGCCGGTGGTGGTGGGCAGTGAGAAGGAGCCGGTGGTGGCAGCCGGTATGAAGGTGTCGGCGGCGGCCGGCGGTGTGTACGTGCCGGTGCCGGTGAGACTGTCACCGGTCGTGGGCCGCCCGAAAGAGCCCGTGTCCGTCGGAGGCGCCGGGGTGGCGACGGAGGCGGGGGCGCTCGGCGCCGTCCACCGGGGCTGCTGCCACTGCCCGGTCGCCGCCGCGAACTCCGTTGTCGCCGGAGTGGCTTGCGCGGCGTGCCGGGCCAGCAGGTCGCGGGCCGCGGCCAGTTTGCGGCGGCGGCCCGTCTTGGAGTCGGCGGGGGAGGGGTGCCGGGGTGCGGCGCCGGAGCCGGGCAGTTCCCTAGGCGTGCGCGCCGGGGTGGTCCGCGGCACGGGAAGTGTGGCGACGGGCAGTACGGCGGTTCCCGCCGGGCCGGGGCCGCTCGTCTCCACGAGGGCGGGGCCGGCCTGCTCCGCCGTACCCCACTCGACCGGCAGAGGCGGGCGCGGCGCGGGCAACTCGCTGAACGCCGATGGGATTTGGGCGGCAAGGACGGCCGGACGCTCAGCGGCGTCCGTGGGCGGAAGCGCCAGTCGGCTGCCGGGCCCGGACGGTCCCGCCTCCAGGGCGGCCCGGGGGCGGCCGTCCGGCGCCGTCGAGGGCCCGCTCGTCAGCTCCGCCACCGCACGGCCGGCGGAGCCCGGCGCCAGCTCGGGCAGCGCGACGCTCAGGGCGTCCAGGTCGCCGGCGTCCGCACGGTCCCACGAGCGGGCCGGGACGGCGGGGGGCGCGGGCAGCCGGTCGGCGGGGAGCACTGCCGGGACCGTCGGACCGACGCCGGCGCGCACCACGTCGAACCACTGCCGGGCCACCGCGTCGACCCCCGGCTCCGGGCGCCGCCCGGAGCCCTTGGAGAGCGCGACCCCCCGGTTCCTGGCGGCCGCGGACATCGCCCGGGTCGCGTTGTAGTTACCGGTCGCGTTCTCCGCGTGTTCGTAGAGGGAATCGATCCGCCGCCGAACCTCGTCGCGGCCCTCCGGCACCATGGAAGACGTGCTCCTTCCTCGCCCCGCGGGGCGGTCGGGCCGGTCACGGGGTCGGTCGAGCCCCGGCCCCGGACGCCACGGCGGATTCGCTGCGGGCAGCCGGGCGGCCTGGCGGTCAACCTAGCCAACTTGTGTGCTCGGTGTGAAGGTTGCAGGGCGGAATGTCCGATACGTATTTGTGATGTTCGCGGCGCTGTTCGAGTGGGAAGACTGTTCCGCTCTCCTGCGTGGCCGTGCCACCCGTCTCGAACTGCCGTACGCTGCCGCCGCCGGTGTGACCACGGTTTCCTGTGAGATCCCGGTGAATTCCCGTTTCGGTTGAACGCCGCGGTTCCGCCCTGCGTATGGGACGCGGGGACGCCATGCCCGACCGACCGCTCCACACAAGGGGACCACCTTGGCAAGCAACAGGCGCAGACGCCCGACCGGCGCACGACGCGCGACCTTCGCAGCGGTCGCCCTGATGCTGGGCGGAGGCGGCCTCGCCGCCGTGAACGTCTACGCCTCGGCCACGGAGGGCGGTTGGGGCGGCGGGCCGGACCAGGCCGCCACCGGACAGGTCAGGTCCGCGGGCATGGCCACGATCGACTGCCCGGACGTGGGGAGCCGGCTGACGTCGGTCCCGGACGACGCCCGTGCCGACGTGGACCGCGAACTCGCCGGGCTCGACGAGCAGACGGCCACGGCCTATCGGCAACTCCAGGCGTCGGCCGAGCAGATCCGCCAGGACCCGGGCGCCGCCGACGGCCCGATCATGAACCCGCTGAAGGAGAAGCGGGCGGCGGCGATCGAACGCATCGCCGCCGCCGTGGACCGGGCCGGGGACCGGCCGGAGGGTCTGGAGTCCCTGGCCGCCTGCACCCTGCGCCCGGGCCAGGACGGCGCCGGCGCCGAAGCGGCCGGCCAGGCCACCGCCGCACCGGGGACCGGCGGCCCGCAGGACGGCGGCCAGGGGCAGAACGGCGCCGGGCAGGCGGGTGCGGGGCAGGGCGGCAACGGGCCCGTGGCCTCGGACTACGCGGACATCACCGCCGTACAGCCCAACGCCCCGGCCCTGCCCCAGCGGGACGGCGCCTCGCGCGGCACCTTCACCACCGAGTGCGGCGTCAACGCGAACGGCCTGTTCAACTCCGACAACGTCATCGTGGCTCCCGGCGTCTCCAACGGCGCCCACCATTTCCACGACTACGTCGGCAACCAGTCCAACACCGCCTTCGCCAGCGACGACGACCTGGCCAAGGCCGACACGAGCTGCGTCGACAAGGGCGACAGGTCGACGTACTACTGGCCGGTGGTGCGCCTGCAGAACGGCAAGCAGGAGCGGGACGCCGGTGCGCCCGGTGGCGGCACGGAAGGCAACGCGGGCCAGATCGTCACCCCCAAGGACGTCACCCTTACCTTCGTCGGCAGCCCGCAGGGCAAGGTCACCGCCATGCCGCGCCTGCTGCGCATCATCACCGGTGACGCCAAGGCCTTCGTCAACGGGCCCACCAACGCCAACGCCTCCTGGAGCTGCACCGGTTTCGAGGACCGGCAGCTCAAGGACAAGTACCCGCTGTGCCCGGCCGGCAGCGACGTGGTGCGCACCTTCCGCTTCCAGAGCTGCTGGGACGGCCGCAACATCGACAGCGCCAACCACCGCACGCACGTGGCGTTCGCGACGCCGGACGGCGCGTGCCCCGCGGGTTTCCAGGCGATCCCGCAGCTCGTCCAGCGCATCGTCTACGACGTCAAGGCGCCGAGCCTGAACGACGGCGGGCGGACGGTGCCGCTGTTCGCCGTGGACTCCTTCCCGGAGCAGTTGCACAAGCCGGTCACCGACCACGGCGACTTCATCAACGTCTTCGACGAGGGCCTGATGCGCGAGATGGTCGACTGCATCAACTCCGGCCGCACGTGCGGTCCGGGCGGCGGCGACTCCGGCGCCACCGCGGCCCCGAGCCGGAGCCCCGGTGCCGGTGCGACGGACGAACCGGGGGGCGGCGCCCCGGGTGAGCCCGGCACGGGTGCCACGGCCACGGCCGAGCCCGGCACGGGTGCCACGGCCACGGCCGAGCCGTCCTCCTCCGCCCCGGCCGAGGAGCCGAGGACCGACGCGACGACCGCACCGGCGAACACCACGAAGCACGGCAAGCCGGCCGGGGACGGCAAGCGGACCGAACCCGCCGACGGCGACAGGCGGACCGAGGCGGCCGGCGGCGACGCCAACTCCACGGGCGCTCCGGCCACTTCGTCCGGCTCGGGCGGCGCCGGCGAGGCCGGCCCGGCCACCGGGACCGCACCCGCGCCGGCGGCCGACGGCGGCGGCGTCCAGCCCACGGCCGCGCAGTCCGCGGCCGCCCGGTCCCAGGCGCCGGTCGCCCAGCCGGAACCGCAGGCAGCCGGCCGGGGCGGACTCGCCGAGACCGGGGCCGACCTGTGGCCCGCCGGCATCGGGGTCCTGCTGGCGCTCGCCGGTCTGTTCATGCTGCTCAGGGCCAAGCGCCTGACCCACTGACGACCCCGCCGGCCCCGACGCCGGACCCGGTCCGCGAACGGCGGCCCTCCCCTCGCGGGTGTGGCCGCCGTTCCGTCGCCCGGGGTCGGGCAAATCCCTTGTGGGAGCGCTCCCAGGAGCGGGAGCATGTCCCCATGCCGACCAACGCCCCGAGCCCGTTCGTCCGTCCCTACCGCCCGGCCGACCGCGACGCGGTCGCCGACGTCTGCGTCCGCACCGCGCACAACGGCGGTGACTCCCGGGCGATCTACCCCGACCCGCGCCTGATGCCGACGATCTTCGCCGAGCCCTACTGCCACTTCGACCCGGACCTCGCCTTCGTGCTGGACGACGGTGAGGGCCGGGCCGTGGGCTACGTGGTCGGCACGGCGGACACCGAGCGCTTCGTCAAGGACTGCCGGCAGGTGTGGATCCCCCTGGTGGCCGAGCGTTACCCGGCCCCGGTGGCGCCACCGCGCACGCCCAGCGAGGAGATGATCGGCCTGCTGCACCACCCCGAGCGCATGATCCTCCCCGAACTCGTCGCCTACCCGGCCCACTTGCACATCGACCTGCTTCCGCCCTGGCAGCGGCGCGGACACGGGCGCCGGTTGATGGGCGCGCTGCTCGACGCCCTGCACCGGCAGGGCGTTCCGGCCGTCCACCTCGGTATGGTCACCGCCAACACGGCCGCGCGCGCCTTCTACGACCGACTCGGCTTCCACGTGATCCCGGTCCGCGACCCGGGCCCGCTCACCTATCTGGGCCGGGCCGCGGCGGACGGCTGAACCGGGCCGGCCGGAGCGGTCCGTCAGCGGACGCGCAGGGTCCGCTTGGCGAGTTCGTAGGCGGGCCGCATCTCCTCGTGCTCCTCGGTGTCCATGCCGCCGAGGTGCAGCACGACCGGCCCGTCCGGAGTGCTCACCGCGAGGGCGGTCTCCTTCTTCGTCTCGTCGAGGAGCTTGCTCGTGTACAGGTACTCGACCTCGACGCCGGGCACGCCGGTGGCCGTCCGGAAGGAGTGGTACTCGGCCCCGCCGGCGTTGTCCTCGGCCGCCACGAACTCCCGCAGTGCGGTGCGCGCGTCCGTGTCGCCGGGCTTTCCGGTCCACACGCGCAGGAAACCGATGTTCCCGGCCGGCTTGGCGTCGATCTCGCAGGCGGCGGTGACCGGTCCCTGGCGCAGGAAGGCGTCGGCGAGGTCGCCCGTCAGGCCGCCGTCCGCGCCCTTCGACGCCTTCGACAGCTCCGCCCCGGCGTCGACGCCCTCGGCCTTCCAGTGCTCGGCGACGTCGAAGCTGACGGGCAGTTCGCAGGCCGAGCCGGCCGCGCCGACCGTGCCTCCGCGGGCCGCCGTCGCGGCGCTCGCCGCCGCCTTCGCCGGCCGGCTGGGCTCGCCCCCGTCCTGCGCCGTGGACGACTCGGTGCATCCGCTCAGCACCGCCGTCAGGAGCGCCGATCCGACCGTCAGACCCACTGCCCCGCCGCGCATGATCCCCACCTTGACCTGCACCGTCCCCTCCCCGATCATCGGCCGGACACTGTAGCGCAGAGGCCGAAGGCGGGGCGGGGAGCGGCTCGCGCTGCCGCTGCTGACGCGGCGTCTCATTACCCAACCGTGACCTTCCGTGGGCTACCGCCAGTAACTTACTCGACAGTAAGGTCCGTGCCACCCACATCGGAACCCCCTGCCCCACCACTCGGGAGGTCCGCCATGCCCGCACGCACCCGTCTTCCGGTGCTCGCGCTCGCCGTCGCCGTCTGCCTGGGCGCACAGGCCGCCCTGGCACTGCCCGCCGCAGCCTCGGACACCGTCGCGTCCCGGGGGGTCACCATCCCCGCCTTCTACGACCCGCCCGCCACCCTGCCCGCCGCGGACGGCGCCCTCGTGCGCAGCGAGCACCTTCCGCTCGCGCTGAGCCTGCCCGGCCTCGACGGCCCGCTGCCCGGCCGGGCCACCCGGCTGATGTACAAGTCGACCGACTCGACCGGGAGTCCGGTCGCCGTGACCGGCGCCTACATCGAACCGGCCGCCGCCTGGAAGCACGGCGGACCGCGCCCCCTGATCGCCGTCGCGCCCGGCACCATGGGGCAGGGCGACCAGTGTGCCGCCTCCCTCGGCCTGGAACACCCGCTGAGCCTCAACGCCGGGACGGTGTCCGTCGGTTACGAGGACCTGGCGATCTACCGCCTGCTCGCCAGGGGCGTCGCCGTCGTCGTCACCGACTACGCCGGCCTGGGCGCCACCGACCGGCTGCACACCTACGTCAACCGCCTCGACGGCGGGCACGCCGTGCTGGACGCCGTGCGCGCCGCCCGGAACCTGCCGGGCACGTCCGTGACGGCCGCCTCGCCCGTCGGTCTGTACGGCTACAGCGAGGGCGGCGGCGCCACGGCCTCCGCCGCCGAACTCCAGCCGGCCTACGCCCCCGACGTCACCCTGGCCGGCACCTACTCGGGTGCCCCGCCCGCCGATCTGGCCGCCGTCACCAGAGCCATCGACGGCAGCGACCTGGCCGGCGCCCTCGCCTGGGCCGTCAACGGCTTCCTGCAGGCCGACCCCGCCCTGCGGACGATCGCCGACAAGCGCCTCGACGCGGCCGGCAAGGCGGCGCTCGAAGACCTGTCGACCATGTGCGCCGGAGACGCCATCCTCTCCTACAACTCGGCGCACAGCACCGCCTGGACGACGGACGGCTCCTCCCTCAGCGACGTCATCGCGGCCGAGCCCGCGCTGCAGGACTTCCTCGACCGGCAGCGCATCGGCCGGGCGAAGCCGGCCGGCCCGGTCCGGGTGGCGACCGGGGTCAACGACGACCTGGTCCCGCACGCGCAGGCCCGCACCCTCGCCGTCGACTGGTGCCGCAAGGGCGCCGACGTCACCTACGTGCCGGTCGTGGCGCTCCCGTTGGGCCGCTCCCTGCTCAACCACTTGGCACCGCTGATCGCCGACCAGGGCGACGCCATCGACTGGCTGACCGACCGCCTGGCCGGCAAGCCGGCCGGTTCCACCTGCTGGTCGCTGCCCATCCGGCCCTGACCGCGTCCGGCGCGCTCAGCCGGACGCGCGCCGGCAGTGCAGGAACAGGTGCGGTTCGGGCACGGCGCCGGGATGGGCCGGGGCGAACTCGGCGTGCTCCGCCGCCAGTACCGTCAGACCCGCCCCGGTCGCCAGCGCGGCGAAGTCCCCGGCCGTGAAGCTGGTCACCCGTACCGGCTGCCCCATGAACAGCCCCTCGGCGCCCTCCAGGTCGAGGGGCACGGTGGCCAGCACGGCGTACCCGCCCGGCCGCAGCGCCCGGGCCAGCCGCGCCACCACGGCCGACTGCTCGGCGCGGGTCATCTGCAGCAGTGAGAAGTAGACGCACACCGCGTCGAACGAAGCCTCGTCGAGGGTCAGTTCACGGATGTCGCCGAGACGGAAGACGGCCCCGGGCACCTGCCCGGAGGCGAGGTCGACCATGACCGGGGAGACGTCGACGCCGAGCACCTCGTGCCCGGCGTCGGCGAGGGCCCGCGCGGTCGGCCGTCCCGTCCCGCTGCCCACGTCCAGCACTCTGCTGCCCGGCTCCAGCCGGTCCAGCAGCCAGCGCAGGGAGTCGCGGTGCGCCTCAGAGGCGGCGAACGCTTTCTCGTAGTCGAGGCCGAGCGTGTCGAACAGCACGGCGGCCGGTGCCCGGTGGTCGTCCTCGGTCAAGACGGCTCCTCTGTCGTCGCCTGCGGGTGCCGGGCATCGTCGCACTCCCGGTCCGCGTCCGACAACGCCGCGCGCCGGGCGCGGTTTGCGGGTCCGGTACCGGCAGGGCAGGGTTCGGGGCGTGCCCACCTTGCTGATCGTGCATCACACCCCCTCGCCCAACTGCCAGGAACTGTTCGAGGCCGTCGTCTCCGGCGCGACCACACCGGAGATCGAGGGCGTCCGCGTCGTGCGGCGGGCGGCGCTGTCCGCCACCGCCGCCGACGTCCTGGAGGCCGACGGCTATCTCCTCGGCACCCCGGCGAACCTCGGCTACATGTCCGGCGCCCTCAAGCACTTCTTCGACCAGATCTACTACCCGTGCCTGGACGAGACCCGGGGACGGCCCTTCGGCTACTGGGTCCACGGCGGCAACGACGTCACGGGCGCCGTCCGAGCCGTCGAGACCGTCACCACCGGCCTCGGCTGGCGCCGTGCCGCCGATGCGGTGACCGTCACCGGCGCACCCGGCAGGTCCGACGTCCAGGCCTGCTGGGACCTGGGCGCCACGGTCGCGGCCGGGCTCATGGACGAGGGCTGACGGCGGCACGGTACGGGGGCCGCCGTCGGCCCTCGTCCGGGGCCTGCCCGGACGCCCGGCGCCGGGCGGACGCTAGGCCGTCCGGGTGCCTGCCGGCCGGCCCGAATCCCGTGTTCCGCCCGGTCGGGCGGGCGCGGGCCGGCAGGCGAAGGTGCGGGCGTGGTGTCCCTCGCCCACGATGGGACCGCGGCCGGCCTTCGAGGGCCCGGCCGCGCACGCACGTCGTCGACCCTAGGGAGCGTCGGATGCGAGCGGACGGCCACGCCTCCGGACGGCCCCGGCCGGACGGCCAGGACGCCGGGGAACTGCTGCGCCGGTGCGCCGAGGACGTACTGGACGTCGCCGAGGGCATCGGCGCGGTGTCCGCGCGCACCGGCGCGGCCCTGCTCGACCCCCGGCTCGCCGGCTCCCCGCACCGCCGCCGGACCGCCCTGGCCGCCCGCTGGGCGCTGCTGCGCGCCCTGACCGGCGGGCAGGGACTCGGCCGTCCGGCGGCCGTGCCGCCGGGCAGTCCGGTACGGCTGCCCGGCCGTGCCGGACTGCCCGCCTGGGTGGCGGTCACCGCGCTGCGGCTGAGGGTCGCCGCCGTGCTGGCCGGCCACCCCGAGTTCGCCCGCGACCCGGGCACCCGGCGGCTGACGGACGCCCTCGCGGCCGGCGGCGACCCGGCGGCCGTACGGTCCCTGCGCGCCCTGTTCCGCGACCCGGGAGCACAGCGCGCCCTGGCCGGCCTCACCCCCCTGATGACCGAACTCATAGCCGTCAGGCGGCTTCTGGAGGGCGGGGCAAGGCCCGGCGACGGACCCGGCTGGGCGCTCGTCCCCGGCCCGCCGGACGGACCGCCGCCCGCCGCCCCCGTGCCGCCCGTCCACGCCAGGGACAGGGGCGAGGCCGCGGCCGAGGCCGTCGACCTCACCGAACAGGAGCGGCAGACCATCGCCGCCGAAGGGTCCTTCCTCGGCTTCCTGCGCAACATCCACGTACTGTCCGGCGACGGACGGATCCTGGTGCAGAACGTGCGCGGCCCCGACGGCGTCGTCCGCTACGCCGTCCAGGCCCCCGGCACCCCGCCCGGACGGCCCCGCGAGGACGGCCCGCGCGACTTCGCCGACGCCTGGCACGACCTGTTCGCCACCGACTCGCCCCACACCCGCTCGATCCGGCTCGCCCTCGCGGACTACGGCATCCCGCGCGGCGCCGAGCTCGCCCTGATCGGGCACGGCGAGGGCGGCACCGCGCTGCTCAACCTCGCCCGGGACCCGGACTTCTGCCGCGCCTACCGGATCACCCACGTCATAACCGTCGGCTCCCCGGCCGCCGGACTCCCCGCCGCCGATCCGGGCACCTGGACCGCCGCCATCACCGACCAGCACGACATGGCGCACGCCTCCGACGGCCGGCCCGGCGGCCCCGGGACCGGCCCGGACCCCAACCGGTACGAACTCGACTACGCCGGACCCGCCGGCCCGTTCCCGCTGCGCCACACGGTCCGCGACTACATCGAGCACCTGCGGGCCGTCGTCCCCCAGGCCCGCGAGACCGTCGACGACGCGCTCACGCCCTACCGGGGCCCGGTCGTACGCACTCAGGCCTACCGGCTCAGGAACCGCGCCCACCCGCCCGAGGGGCACCCCTTCCTCACCCTGCCCACCGCCTCCGTCGCCACCACGGCCGGCCCGGTGGACGTGCCGGTGCGCTACTACGACTCCTCCGCCGCCCACCTGTGCTACCTCGTCGACGCCGGGACGGCGCAGGCCCTGCTGCCCGCCGGCGGCCGGACCTTGCCCGGCCGGGCGACCGGCCGGGCGCTGGCGGTGCTGTCGCTGTACGAGCACCGCTGCTCGACCATCGGCCCCTACACCGAGGTCGCCCTGACGGTGCCGGTGGCCGACCTGTGGCGGCCGCGCCCGTACGACCTCGCCGCCGACCTGCTGCGCCGCGCCGACCTGCGCCGTACCGGCCGGCAGGTCCTCTCCCTCGCCGTCAGCAGCGAGGAGGCCCGTGCCGTCGCCCGGGAGGTCTGGGGCCAGCCCGCCACCCTCGGCTCGGCCGTGGCCGACCTGATGGGGCGCCACCTCGGGTTCGCCACCATGGAGACCGGCCTCGTGGTGGCCGGCCGCCTCGGCCGCGGCGCACGCTGCCCGCAGCCGGACTGGGCGCTGTACGGCCGGCGCGACGGCTCCACGGTGCGCACCCTGGTCCGCGCCCACGGCGCACCGCGGCTGCACGCCGGCGCCCGGGTGCGGCTGCGCCTTGACACGGCGGCGGCCGAACCCATGGCCGGACAGCTGCGCCGGCTCGGCATCGACCGGGCCCGGCCGCTCTTCGTGCTGCACCAACCGCGGTTCACGGCCCACCGCAGCGCCGGCGCCGTGCTGCCGCGCTGAACCGAACGCACCGATCCGTGAGTTGGGAGCCGTCTTGGTCACCGAGTTGCTGCCCCGCACGATGCCCTCGCCCGTCGAGATCCTCGACCGGGCGGTCGCGTTGCGCGCCGACGCCGACCTGCTGGAGGGCTACGCCCGGCGGCTGCTGGCCACCGCCCGGGCGCTGACCGGCACCGCGGCGCCCGAGTCGAGCCGCCGGGCCCTGGAACGCCAGGCGGCCGCCTGCCGTGTCGCGGCGCGCAGGCTGCGCACCGCCGCCGACGCGCTGCTCGCGCACCGGCGGGCCACCGCGAACGGACGGGGCGGACCGCCGGCCGGCGCCGGCCGGTACCAGCCGTGGGCGGTGCCGGGCGAGGACAGGGGTGCGCGGGGATGACGGTACGGCGGCATGTGCGCGTCAGCGGACGCGTCCAAGGGGTCTTCTACCGCGACACCTGCCGGCGGCTCGCCGAGGAGCATGGTGTGGCCGGTTGGGTGCGCAACCTGCACGACGGTGACGTGGAGGCCGTGTTCGAGGGTCGCCCCGACGACGTCGCCCATCTCGCGCGCTGGGCGGAGCAGGGCCCGCCGGCAGCCAGGGTGACGCGCTGCACGGGCGTGAGCGAGTCCCCCGAGGGCCTGTCCGGCTTCCGCGTACTGCCCGACGCCGCGCCCGGCGACGGCCCACGCTAGGCAGCCGCCACGCGGGCGCCTCGTGTCCGTGTCCGGCCCCCGGGAAGGAGAGGACGCGAAAAGGGAACCGACGGAAGGGATTCGGGGTCTTACGGTCCGTCGACGCCCGGGATCGTCCGGTCGCGAATAAAACGGGGGAATGAGAAACATGCCTGTCCGCAGTCGCAGGACCCTTCTGACCGCCGCCGCCGTCACGGCCGGCCTCACCCTGGCCGCCGTCACGCCCGCCCTCGCCGGCACCGGCACGAGCCACACCCGCACCGCCGCCGTGTCCTCGGCCCAGGGCGACCCGCGCGACGCCACCCAGCGCGTGGCCGACTTCTACGGCGCCTACATCGACTCCGTCTGGGCCGCCGACGACCCGGCGGCCGCCGCCAACGCCAAGGCGCTGCGCGCCTTCTACCTGTCCGCCGCCGCCCAGAAGAAGGCCGCCGACTACGAGCGGAGGAACCACGCCGACGGCATCCTGTTCGCGCAGAACGTGCCGGTGAAGTGGAAGGTCGCCTACACCGGGTCCGGCATGGGCCACGCCACCAGCAGGGTCACGCTGACCTGGGGCGACGGCGCCCACGCCCAGGTCACCAGGATCGAGGTCCAGTCCGACCTGCGGACCCTGAAGATCACCGGCCTCAAGCCGGCGGGCTGACCCGGCGAGCGGGCCCGCGGTCCCGCCCCGCCCCACCCGGGGCGGGCCCGCGCGGCCGTCGGGTCCTGCGGCGCCGGACGGCCGCCCCGCCCCGTCCCGCGGCGCGGCCGGCCAGGACTGAGCGGCACCGGCCCGGGTACCCGACGGGCCCCCGGGGCCGTCCCGGCCGGACGGGTAGAGCAGGGCGCCGCGAATGGAGAGAGCATGACGCAGAACGGGGAGGGACCCGCCCCCGCCCGGCGGACGGAGGTCACCGGGATCCGCCTCGCCGGTGACGGACCGGAGCCGCGGGTGCCGACCGCATCGGCCGCAGATCCCCTGCCGCACGACCGCAGCCAGGCGATCCTGGAGGCCGCCAAGCAGATCGGCGCCCTGCTGAAGAGGAAGGGACACCCCTTCGCCCTCGCCGGCAGCGTGGCCGTCTACGCCCACGGCGGGAGCCGTGACCTCCAGCACGACGCCGATTTCGCCGTACTCCCCGAGGACTCCGACGCGGTGGCCGCCAGTCTGCACGAGGCCGGCCTGCCGGTGCGCACTCCGCCGGAGGACTGGCTGCTGAAGACGACCTGCCACGAGCAGGACATCGACATCATCTACCAGCTCGCGCACCAGCCCGTCACCAAGGACATGCTGGCCCGGGCGACGTGCCTGCCGGTCGACTCCGTCCTCATGCCCGTGCTCTCCCCGACCGATCTCATCCGCAGCCTGATCAGCGCCTTCTCGGAGCACTACTGCGACTTCGGCGCGGTCCTCCCGGTGGCCCGCGCCGTGCGCGAGAAGGTCGACTGGGACGAGGTGCGGGACTCGTGCGGGGACCAGCCCATGCCCGCCGCCTTCCTCTTCCTGCTCGAACGACTGAACGTGATCGCACCCCGGGAGGCGCAGTCATGACCGACCAGGACGCACACCGGCCGCCGGCCCGGCCGGCCGCCGAGAACCTCGACTACCGCGTCGCCCACCTGGCCGAACGGATCGCCGCCGGACCGTTCGGCGAACTGGGCGTACGGCTCGTCCCGCACGGCGGCTCCGTGCTGCTGACGGGCACCGTGCCCTCCACCGAGTGCCGGGACCAGATCCTCGGCATGGCCCGCGAGGCGCTGGCGGGGCACCCCGTGCACTGCGACATCCTCGTCGCCGGGACCTCCTCGCCCGATCACGGGGAGGACCTCACATGATCCGTGTCGCCGCCGTCGGGGACATCCACATGGGGCCGGACAGCCAGGGCACGCTGCGCCCCGCCTTCGAGACCCTGCCCGAGTGCGCCGACGTCCTGCTGCTCGCCGGGGACCTCACCCGGCACGGCACGCCCGAGGAGGCGCAGGTCGTCGCCCGCGAGATCAAGGACCTCGCGGTGCCCGTCGTCGCCGTCCTGGGCAACCACGACCACCACGACGACCGCCCCGAGGAGGTCACCGCCATCCTCCGCGACGCCGGCGCGCACGTCCTCGAAGGACAGGCCGCCGTCGTCACCAGTGACGGCGCACGCATCGGGGTGGCCGGGACGAAGGGCTTCGGCGGGGGATTCGTCGGACGCTGCGCCGGCGAGTTCGGCGAACCGATCATGAAGGAGTTCGTCCGCTACAGCCGCCGGTGCGCCGACGGACTGCTCGCCGGCCTGAAGCAGCTCGACGACTGGGACTGCGACGTCCGGATCGCCCTGACCCACTTCTCACCCGTGCCGGACACCCTGGCGGGGGAGCCGCCGGAGATCTACCCCTTCCTCGGCAGCTACCTGCTCGCCGAGGCGATCGACACCGCCTGCCCCGACCTCGCCGTGCACGGGCACGCCCACGCGGGCACCGAGCACGGGATGACCAGCGGCGGCATCCGGGTCCGCAACGTGGCCCAGCCGGTGATCGGCCAGGCGTTCCACGTCTACAACCTGCCGGGTCGCGAGCGCGCGGCGGCCTGACCCGGCGGCTCTCGGCACGGGCTCAGGCGGCCGTGCCCAGGGCCTCCCGGCCCGTCATGTCGCCGTCCTTCGCGGGCAGCCTCAGCGCGGTGGGAACCGCGACGCGGCGCCTCATGAGACCCGCGCCGATCGCACCGGCGATCAGCAGCCCGCCCGCGACCAGGGCGCCCCGGGCCCCCGCCCGCTCCATCAGCAGGCCGAGGGCGGGCGGCCCGCCCAGGCCCCAGACGGTGCCGATGCTGCTCCACACCCCGAGCACCCGGCCCCGCATGTGGGCGGGCGGGTCGGTCTGCAGCACGGCCGTACCGGCGGTGTCGGAGACCGACTCCACCACGGCCATCGGCAGCACCAGCACCAGCAGGACGGCCAGGGACGGCGAGAGGCCCGCCGCCGCCTGGAGCAGCCCGCCGGCCGCCGCGAGCACGCCCACGGTCCGCACCGACGGGCTGCGCAGCCGTGCGCCCAGGACCGCGCCGAGGATGCCGCCGACGGCCAGCACCGTGGACACCGCGCCGAACGCCCCGGCGCCGCCCGCGAGGGGACCGGTGACCAGGACGGCGAGGGTGAGACCGTAGTTGCGGCCGAAGACCGAGCTGAGGCCGGTGACGGCGGCGAGGGCCACCAGCCGGGGCCGGCGGACGAAGAAGGCCAGGCCCTGCCCGACGCTCATCTCGGCCTTGTCCGGTACGGCGCGCTCGGTGGCCGACCCCTCCCGGACCGCCCCCTCCCGGACCGCCCCGTGCACGGGGCGCAGGAACGGCACGACCGACGCCACGAAGAGGAACGACAGCCCGTTGGCCGCGTACGCGGCGGAGGTGCCGAGGAAGCCGACGGTCACTCCCGCCAGCGCCGTACCGGCCAGCCGGCCCGCGCTGTGCACCAGGGCGCCCACGCCGATCGCGGACGGCACGTCCGCCACCGGCACGAGGTCGTTGCCGAGCAGCGCGCACGCCGGTCCGTCGACGGTGGCGATGACGCCGGTCACCGCGGCCAGCACCAGCAGCGACGGCATGTCGATCCGGTCCAGCGCCACGAGCAGGGCGGTGGTGAAGGCGACCGCGCCGAGCAGGCCCTGGCTGACGGCGACCGTCAGCTTCCGCGGCCAGCGGTCGACGGCCGCGCCGCCCAGCAGGCTCACGAAGAGCGCGGGCGCCGCCTGCACGGACATCGACAGGCCGGTCGCCGCGGCGGACCCGGTGATCTGCAGCACCAGCAGGTTCTGCACGGTGAGCTGCATCCAGGTGCCGGCGTTGGAGACGAGGTTCGCGACCGACCACCAGCGCATGCCGCGGTGACGCAGCGACCGCCACGGCGAACGCGAGGCGCCCGGGCGCGCGGCGGCACCGGTTTCGGGCAGGGAAGTGGGCAGGGCAGGAGCAGGGGGCACGGCGGCTACTCGACATCCGGGGGCGTCGGAAGGGCGACGGCGGAACGGCGAGACCGGCGGCGCTGCACGGCTGGTCCGCCCGGTCGCAAGGGCGCCGACCATGGTGGCAGACGGACGGGCGAGTGGTTGCCGCCCCGCGCCGCGCGGCGTTCCGGTCAACCCCAAGGCCGCGCCCCGGCAACGGACTTGGGCGCTGGGTGGGCTTGCTCACAGGCCCCGCGTCCCACCCGCGAGTGGCGGGCATTTGCCCGGCGCCCGCGCGGGCTACGCGGAAGGGCCACGGACCGTCCGCTCCGGGCGCCGGAGGTGTGACATGAGCGGCAACGACCGGGCACGGGCCGGCCGGCCGCGCCGGAGCCCCGTTCACGCTCCGGCGCCGGGGGCCGCCGCTAGACAGCCGACGAGATCCTCGACAAAGTTGCCGCCTACTGCCGACGAATCTCTGACTCAGGTCACTAGCGGTTGACCGACCGCATCCCGGCCTCGTCGTAGCGCTCGCCCGAGGCCCGCGGCAGTTCCGCGTCGATGCGGTCGAGGTCCTCCTTGGTCAGCTCGATGTCCACCGCGGCCGCGTTCTGCTCCAGATAGGTACGGCGCTTGGTGCCCGGGATCGGGACCAGGTCCTCGCCCTGGGCCAGCACCCAGGCGATCGCGAGCTGGGCCGGGGTCACGTCCTTCTCCGCGGCGATCTCCTTGACCTTCGCCGCCAGCCGTAGGTTCGCCTCGAGGTGGGCGTCGGTGAAACGGGGGCTGCTGCGGCGGTAGTCGTTCTCGTCCAGCTCGTCGGGGGAGGAGAAGCGGCCGGCGAGGAAACCGCGGCCGAGCGGCGAGTACGCCACGAAGCCGATGCCCAGCTCCCGGCAGGCCGGCAGGACCTCGGCCTCCACGTCACGGGTCCACAGCGAGTACTCGCTCTGCACGGCGGTGACCGGGTGGACGGCGTTCGCCCGCCGGATGGTCTCCGCGCTCGCCTCGCTCAGCCCGATGTACCGCACCTTGCCCTCGGCGACCAGCTCCGCCAGGGCGCCCACCGTCTCCTCGATCGGCACCTGCGGATCGACCCGGTGCTGGTAGTACAGGTCGATGTGGTCCGTGCCGAGCCGCTGCAGCGAGCCGTGGACGGAGCTGCGCACGTGCTCGGCGGAGCCGTCCTGCCGGCCGACCGTGCTCATGTCGCCCGGCACCGCGTCGTCCATCCGGTAGTTGAACTTCGTTGCGATCACGTACTCGTCCCGGTGCCCCCGGATCGCCTCGCCGACCAGGGACTCGTTGGTCAGCGGCCCGTACATCTGCGCGGTGTCGAGGAAGTCGATGCCGAGCTCGAGGGCGCGGCGGATGGTCGCGATGGCCTCGTCCTGGTCGGCGGTGCCGTAGAAGGCGGACATTCCCATGCAGCCGAGGCCGATGGCCGATACCTGGAGATCCCGCAGACTGCGCTGTCGCATGTGCTGTTCCAGCCTTTCGCACATTTCGGTCGGCGTCCGTGCCGCCGTCACGGCGCACGGACGGAAGGAACCACCCCACCATTCAGCGACGGATCGGGCCGCCCGGCATCCCGTGGGGGACGCCGGGCGGCCCGCTCTCGCGCGGCGGGAGGTTCCCGACGTTACGACCTGAAGTGCGCTCGAACGCAAGCGCCGGGCGCCCAGGTGTCAGACGCCCAGCGGGACCGGCAGCTCGAACAGGTCGTTCTGCGTGACGACCGGCTTGTTGCGCGGCTCGGCCGCCGGGACGGCCAGGTCCAGGCCGGGGGAGCGGGCGTACAGCGCGGGCAGCGCCACCCCCGCCTCCAGCCGGGACAGCGCCGCCCCTGGGCACACGTGCGGGCCGTGCCCGAAGGAGATGTGCCGGTTCCCGCTCTCGCGGGTGATGTCGAACTCCCCGGCGTCCGGGCCGTGCGCCTTCTCGTCGCGGCCGATCGCGCCGTACGACACGATCAGCGCGTCACCGGCGGGGATCACCCGGTCGCCGACCGGGACGTCCTCGGTCGCGAAGCGGATCAGCACGTGCGAGGTCGGGGTGGACCAGCGCAGCGTCTCCTCGACCACCGCCGACCAGTCGGCCCCGCCGGACAGCACCAGGTCACGCTGCTCGGGGTGGGTGGAGAGGTTCACGACGGCGCTGACGATCAGCGAGATCGTGGTCTCGTGGCCCGCCGCCACCATCAGCTGGAGCGTGGAGACGATCTCCTGGTCGGTCAGGCGGTCACCGTCCTCCGAGGCGAGGACCAGCGCGCTGGTCAGGTCGTCGCCCGGCTCGGCCCGCTTGGCCGCGACCGTCTCGGCCATGATCTGCGCCAGTTCGGTGAGGGTCGCGCCGACCTCCTGCGGCGGGGTCTGGGTGGAGAAGAACTTCTCGAACAGCACCTTCAGCCGCGGCAGCCGCGCCTCGGGCAGGCCCATGAGGTCGGCGACGACGTACATGGGCAGCGGGTAGGCGAAGGCCGCCTTCAGGTCGACCGTCGAACCGTCCGCGGGCAGCGCGTCGAGCAGGTCCTGCGTGAGTTTCCCGATGCGCTCGCGCATCCGCTCCACGCGGCGCGGGGTGAGCGCCTGCGCGACCAGCGTGCGCAGCCGGCGGTGGTCGGCGCCGTCCACGGTGAGCATGGAGCGGCCCGGGTCGGCCAGGCCGATCAGCGGCCAGTCCGCGGGTATCTCGCCGCGCCGCCAGGCGCCCCACACCTCGATGTCCTTCACCAGACGCGGGTCGGTGAGCAGCGCCTTGGCCTCCGCGTGATGGGTGACTGCCCACACCGGGACGCCGCCCGGCAGTTCGACGGCGGCGAGCGGGCCGGCCGCGCGCAGTGCGGCGCTCTCGCCGGCCAGGTCGGAGACGAATGGGTCGGGCGATCCGCGGTGCTCCGGTACGGGTGCTCATCGTGACGTGCCTCCCAGGGGCGGGGTCAGGGGTGTCGCGCATGTCCGGGGGAGCCCCGGGGCCAGGCCGGCGAACGGACCGGCCGGGGGGACGCGGTGATCAGCGGGCGAGTACGGGAGTGAAGCGGACGGGCAGCCGGTTCAGTCCCCTGAGCCGGGGCGAGGGCCTCGCGGCAGGGAGGGGCAAGGGAGGGCAGGCGGAGACATCCGGGTGGGGGAGAGGAGACACTCGGGTGTGAACTGCCGGTCACTGTACGAGAGTTCGGGATCGAAGAGGAAAGAGTCCGTGTTCCTTCCGGGTACCGGGACGGTCACCGGCCTGGACCATCGACCGAGGGGGCCTGTGGTGTCGCCCACCTCGCCCGTGTGACGGTTCTCGCACGTCGAGACGTTTTGGCACCCCCTAATGTTGCCGCGACGTACGGCAGGGATGGCTGACACCATGGTGTTCGTCGCCGCCAGGCAGCTGAAGGGATCCAGGATGTTCCGCAAGGTGCTGGTCGCCAACCGTGGGGAGATCGCGATTCGCGCATTCCGCGCGGCTTACGAACTCGGTGCGCGCACGGTCGCCGTGTTCCCGCACGAGGACCGCAACTCACTGCACCGGCTGAAAGCCGACGAGGCCTACGAGATCGGTGAACCCGGACACCCCGTGCGGGCCTACCTCTCCGTCGAGGAGATCGTGGGCGCGGCCCGCCGGGCGGGCGCCGACGCCGTCTACCCCGGGTACGGCTTCCTGTCGGAGAACCCTGAGCTGGCCCGCGCCTGCGAGGAGGCGGGCATCACCTTCGTCGGGCCGAGCGCGCAGACGCTCGAACTGACCGGCAACAAGGCCCGCGCGGTCGCCGCCGCGCGCGCCGCCGGCGTACCCGTGCTGGGCTCCTCGGCGCCCTCCACCGACGTGGACGAACTGGTGCGCGCCGCCGAGGAGGTCGGCTTCCCCGTCTTCGTCAAGGCGGTGGCCGGCGGCGGCGGGCGCGGCATGCGCCGGGTGGAGGACCCCGCCCAGCTCCGCGAGTCCATCGAGGCCGCCTCGCGCGAGGCCGCGTCCGCCTTCGGCGACCCGACCGTCTTCCTGGAGAAGGCCGTCGTGGACCCGCGCCACATCGAGGTGCAGATCCTCGCCGACGGGGAGGGCGACGTCATCCACCTCTTCGAACGCGACTGCTCGCTCCAGCGCCGCCACCAGAAGGTCATCGAACTGGCGCCCGCGCCCAATCTCGACCCCGAACTGCGGGAGCGGATCTGCGGCGACGCGGTGCGCTTCGCCCGCGAGATCGGCTACCGCAACGCGGGCACCGTGGAGTTCCTGCTCGACCGCGACGGCAACCACGTCTTCATCGAGATGAACCCGCGCATCCAGGTCGAGCACACGGTCACCGAGGAGGTAACCGACGTCGACCTGGTCCAGGCCCAGCTCCGCATCGCCTCCGGCCAGACCCTCGCCGACCTCGGCCTCTCCCAGGACACCGTCACCCTGCGCGGCGCCGCCCTGCAGTGCCGCATCACCACCGAGGACCCGGCCAACGGCTTCCGCCCGGACACCGGCCGGATCAGCGCCTACCGCTCCCCGGGCGGCTCCGGCATCCGCCTGGACGGCGGAACCACCCACGCCGGTACCGAGATCAGCGCCCACTTCGACTCGATGCTGGTCAAACTCACCTGCCGGGGCCGGGACTTCCAGGCGGCCGTGGGACGCGCCCGGCGTGCCGTGGCGGAGTTCCGGATCCGCGGTGTGGCCACCAACATCCCGTTCCTGCAGGCGGTCCTGGACGACCCCGACTTCCAGGCGGGCCGGGTCACGACCTCCTTCATCGAGCAGCGCCCTCACCTGCTGACCTCCCGGCACTCCGCCGACCGCGGCACCAAGCTGCTCACCTACCTCGCCGACGTCACCGTCAACAAGCCGCACGGCGAGCGGCCCGAGCTGCTCGACCCGGTCACCAAGCTGCCCCCGCTGCCGGCCGGTGAGCCCGCGCCCGGCTCCCGGCAGCGGCTGGTCGAACTCGGTCCCGAGGGCTTCGCCCGGCACCTGCGCGAGTCGCCGACCATCGGAGTCACCGACACCACCTTCCGCGACGCCCACCAGTCGCTGCTGGCCACCCGGGTGCGCACCAAGGACCTTCTCGCCGTCGCCCCGGTCGTCGCCCGCACCCTGCCCGGGCTGCTGTCCCTGGAGTGCTGGGGCGGCGCCACCTACGACGTCGCGCTGCGCTTCCTCGCCGAGGACCCGTGGGAGCGGCTGGCCGCGCTGCGCGAGGCCGTGCCCAACATCTGCCTGCAGATGCTGCTGCGCGGCCGCAACACCGTCGGCTACACCCCGTACCCGACCGAGGTGACCGACGCCTTCGTGCAGGAGGCCGCCGCCACCGGCATCGACATCTTCCGCATCTTCGACGCGCTGAACGACGTGGGCCAGATGCGGCCCGCCATCGAGGCGGTGCGCGAGACCGGCACCGCCGTCGCCGAGGTCGCCCTCTGCTACACCGCCGACCTCAGCGACCCCGCCGAGCGGCTCTACACCCTCGACTACTACCTGCGGCTCGCCGAGCAGATCGTCGACGCCGGGGCGCACGTCCTGGCGATCAAGGACATGGCCGGACTGCTGCGCGCCCCGGCCGCCGCCAGGCTCGTCACCGCGCTGCGCCGCGAGTTCGACCTGCCCGTGCACCTGCACACGCACGACACGGCCGGCGGCCAGCTCGCCACCTACCTCGCCGCGATCCAGGCGGGGGCCGACGCCGTCGACGGCGCGGTGGCCTCGATGGCCGGCACCACCTCGCAGCCCTCGCTGTCGGCGCTCGTCGCGGCCACCGACCACTCCGACCGGCCCACCGGCCTGGACCTGGGCGCCGTCGGTGACCTGGAGCCGTACTGGGAGGGCGTCCGGAAGATCTACGCCCCGTTCGAGGCGGGTCTCGCCTCCCCGACCGGGCGGGTCTACCACCACGAGATCCCCGGCGGCCAGCTCTCCAACCTGCGTACGCAGGCCGTCGCCCTCGGACTCGGCGACCGCTTCGAGGACATCGAGGCGATGTACGCCGCCGCCGACCGGATCCTCGGCCGGCTGGTCAAGGTGACCCCGTCGTCCAAGGTGGTCGGCGACCTCGCGCTGCACCTGGTGGGCGCCGGGGTCTCGCCGGAGGACTTCGAGGCGACCCCGGACCGGTTCGACATCCCCGACTCGGTGATCGGCTTCCTCCGCGGTGAGCTGGGCACGCCGCCCGGCGGCTGGCCGGAACCCTTCCGGACCAAGGCCCTGCGGGGCCGCGGCGAGGCGAGGCCGGCGCCCGAGCTGTCCGCCGAGGACCGCGACGGCCTGGCCAAGGACCGCCGAGCGACCCTCAACCGGCTGCTGTTCCCCGGTCCGACCCGCGAGTTCGACGCGCACCGCCAGAGCTTCGGCGACACCAGCGTGCTGGACAGCAAGGCCTTCTTCTACGGTCTGCGCCCGGCCAAGGAGTACGCCGTCGACCTGGAGCCCGGTGTCCGGCTGCTGATCGAGCTGCAGGCGGTCGGCGAGGCCGACGAGCGGGGCATGCGCACCGTGATGTCCTCGCTCAACGGCCAGCTCCGGCCCATCCAGGTGCGGGACCGCGCGGCGGCCACCGACGTCCCGGTCACGGAGAAGGCCGACCGCGGGGACCCGGGTCATGTGGCGGCGCCGTTCGCCGGTGTGGTGACGCTCGCGGTGACGGAGGGCGACGAGGTGGCGGCCGGCGCCACCGTGGCCACCATCGAGGCTATGAAGATGGAGGCGACGATCACCGCGCCGAAGGCGGGCCGGGTGTCCCGGCTGGCCATCAACCGGATCCAGCAGGTGGAGGGCGGCGACCTGCTGGTGGAGATCGCGTGACACAAGCGTCCGCCCGCCGCGGCCGGCTGACCGGCCGCGGCGGGCGGGCGTGCGGACCGGCGGGCCCGGTCAGCTCCAGAGGGGGTAGGTCACGACCTGCTCGTAGCCCTGGGGCCGGGCGCCCTCGTAGGCGAGGGTCATCCGGGTGAACTGCCGGGCGCCCGGGTGCCCCTTCCACGGGGCCGGGCGGTCCAGCCGCACCGTCACCCGGTACGAGTGGAACCTGCCGGCCGCGCAGTACGGCTTGCAGTCGTTGACCGCGTTGAGCCCCTGGGCCACGGCCGCCCGGGAGCCCCACTTGCTCCACTGCAGACCCAGCAGACGGCTGTTGCCGTCACCGCACGCCAGGATGAAGTCGGCCGGGCGGACGTTGCGCTGGAAGGAGCAGTCGACCAGCACCGGCTCCGCGCGCCGGCCCTGGCCGGCCGGCGTGTCCTGCGGGGCCTTCGTGTCCGCGGAGGCCGTCGTCATGGCCGCCGTGAGCATGGCGCCCGCCGCGAGCGTGACCGCCGTTCCCACCAATGATCCGCGCATGGCCGCTCCCACTGTCGTTCCGTGTCCGACCGCGTGCACATCGACGCTACGACCGTACGCCCCGATGTACCAGTCGCGCAGGTCGCGCCGCGTGTCCGCGGTGCGGACGGGCCCCTGGGCGGCCCGGACGCGCCGAGCGGGTCAGCAGGCGCCCTCGTCCTGCCAGGGGCCCCACTCCGAGGCGCCGGGCACCTCGTTCTGGGTCCACCACTTGGCCTTCCAGTTGTGCTTGCCGTACGAGACCTCGTTGTCCTTGGTGTACACCGCCGTCGAGCTCCAGGCGGACTTGCAGGCGCCGCCCGGGGTCGGGGTCGGCGTGGGGGTGGGGGTGGGCGTCGTGGTGGGCGGGGTGGCGCCGGCGAACTTCACCGAGTACTTCGCGAAGTCCCAGGGGCTCTGCGCCACGCTCGAACAAGTGCCCGACGTGCGGCCGCCGTTGTCGGCCGGCGTGCACTGGCGGTCGCGGTTCAGGGACCAGAACGTGAACCGGTCCATGTGGTGGCTGGTGGCGTAGTCCAGCACGGTCTGGAAGTCGGCCTGGCTGAAGTACTCGCCGGTGTCGCTGCGGCCGTTCATGCCGGAGAAGCCCTCGTGGGCGTAGGCCGTCGCCTGGTCCCAGCCGAAGGTCGACTGCAGGACCGAGTTGAAGTTGGTCAGCGCCGTGGTCTGGCTCGCCGCCCCGTTGAAGCCGCCGTCGAACGGCATGATCGAGAAGTTGTTCGGGGTGAAGCCCTGGGACTTGGCCTCCAGCAGCATCTGCTTGCCGAACCAGCCGGTGCCGTCCGCAGTGCCGGCGGTGGTCACGGAGACGTACAGGCCCGGGTTGTTCTGCTGGAGGATCTTCGCGGCGCCGATCTCGTTCCTGATCGCGGCGCCGTTCTCGTACTCCGGTTCCTCGAGGTCGAAGTCGATGGCGTGCAGGCCGTACTTGGTGACGACCTGCTGGTAGGCGGCGGCCGTGGCGGCCGGGTCCGCGCACGCCTGTCCGAGCTTGGTGCCGCCGTAGCCGCCGATGGAGACGGACACGTCGCCGCCCTTGGCGCGGATGGTGCTGATCACCGACTGGACGGCCGTGTCGGAGGAGACGGGGGACGTGCCGCCCCAGTGGGGGAGCAGCCGCCGCCGTTCGGGGCGAGGACGAAGGCGAGCTGGAAGGCCTTGAGGCCGGTGGCGTCCATGATGTCGGCCGCGTTCGGCGGGTCGTTGTCCAGCGGCATCAGATAGGGGGCGGCGGCGTACCACCGGTCGCTCAGCGCGGAGGTGGCGCCCGAGGCGCTGGTGGTGACGAGGGCGGTGGTGCCGGCGGCGGCCAGCGCGACGGCGGCCGCCGCGCCCAGACATGCGCGAACAGGTCTCATCTGCGAGCTCCAGGGGGTGGGGGAGGGAGTTGCCCGGCGGAAGGTCGCCCCAGCCTCCGGGAGTTGTTGCGGTCACGTCAATATGTTGGTCTAGTCCAAAGGGGTCTTTGGACTAGACCATACGAGTTCTTTACTTCAGGTGCCGGTGGCCCTCAGGCCCCGCTCCCGCGCAGCACGATCTGGGTCTGCGTGGTCTGGCCGACCAGCCGGTCCCGGTCGTCGCGCAGATCCGTCTGCACCACCAGCAGGGTTCCGCCGGCATGGAGCGGACGGGCCGTCGCGAGGACCTGCCCGGCGGTGACGGCCCGCAGGAAGTTGGTCTTGGACTCCACCGTCGAGGTCCCGGCGGCGCCCGCCGGCAGGTTCAGGTAGGCGCACACTGCGCCGACGCTGTCCGCGAGGGCCATCAGCGCGCCGCCGTGCAGCGCGCCGCCCGCCGTGCAGACCTCCGGCGACCAGGCCAGGCTGCCGACGGCGCGGTCGGCCGTGGCCTCGCGCAGCTCGATGCCCAGGCGGGCCGCGAACGGCATGGCGGCCAGCAGGTCGGCGGGCCGGGGAGCGGCCGGCTCGGACAGGGACATGGGGTACCGCCTCTCATCGGTCGCGTGCCGTTCAGCACGCCGATCAGGCAGTGTGCCAGCGGCGCCCGGCGCCGGCCGGACCGATGGCCGCCGTCGCCCCGGCCGGTCGCGGGCCGGACCGACGTCACCGGGCGGGTATGCCGAGGCCGGGCCCGAGCGGACGGCGCCGGGCGGTGCGCCGCCGTCCGGCCCGGCCCGTGGCCGATTCCGCACGCCCGTGCCGGAGGGGCCACCGCCCGGGCCCCCTAAGCTGTGCCACCCGTCGGGCACGCGAACGGAAACGGTGGGTGGTACCGGTGGCACGCATTCTGGTGATCGGCGGCGGCATCGCCGGCACGGCGGCCGCGCTGGGCCTGCGCAAGGCCGGACACGACGCGGCCGTCTTCGAGGCCCACCCCGACACCGCCGAGGACATCGGCGCCTTCCTCACCCTCGCCGCCAACGGCATGCGCGCCCTGGCCCAGATCGACGCCACGGACGCCGTCACCGCCATCGGTTTCCCGCTGACCTCCCTGCGCCTGCTGGACGACCGGGGCGGCGAGGTGGCGCGCGCCCCGCTCGCCGGCGCGGACGATCCCGCCCTGCGGTACCGCTGCCTGCGCCGCGGCGAACTGAACGCGGCCCTGCAGGCCGAGGCGGTCCGCCGTGGCACACCCCTGCGCCACGGCGCCCGCCTGGTCGCCGTGGACGACGGCGCCGACGCGGTGACCGCGCGTTTCTCCGACGGCACCAGCGCCACCGCGGACCTGCTGATCGGCGCCGACGGCCTGAACTCGGCCGTGCGCCGGCTCGTCGTGGCGCCCGCCGCCCGTCCCCGGTACGCAGGCCAGCGGGTGTACTACGGCTACACGGACACGGCACCCGCGCCGGGGGAGACCGGCGCCATCACCATGGTGCGCGGCAGCGCGGCCGCGTTCGGCTACGCGGTCTCGCCGGCGGGGGAGACGTACTGGTTCGCCCGTGTCGCCGCAGGCCCCCGCCCCGCCGGCGGGGAGCCGGACCCCACGCCCGCCGGGCTGCGCGGTGAACTGCTGCCGCTGCTGCGCGAGGACGCCACGCCCGCCGGGGACATCGTCGCGGCCGGTGACGGCAGCGTCATGGCCACCGACGCCACCGAGCTGCCGCTGGGCACCCCCTGGCAAGCGGGCCGTGTCCTGCTCGTCGGCGACGCGGCGCACGCGGCCTCGCCCGCCACCGGTCAGGGCGCCTCGATGGCGCTGGAGGACGCCGTCGTCCTCGCCAAGGCCCTGCGCGACCTTCCGGACCAGCGGACCGCTCTCACCGTGTACGAGCATCACCGCCGCCCACGCGCGGAGCACAACATCACCGTCAGCGGCGCCATCTCGCGCGGCGCCCGCACCCCGGCGCGCGACGCCTCCGCGGCCCCCGGCGCACCCCGCGAGGACGACGCGCTGAACCGCCTGCTGGACTGGGACACCCCGCTGCCCGGCCTTCCCCGCACCGAGCGCTGAAGTCCGGCCCGCGCCGGCCAACCGACCGTGGCCGAGGGGGAGTTCGATGCACGACCGCGCGGGCTATCCTTCCCCCGTGGACATGATCGACCCGGAGTCGGACGCCCACCTCGCCCGCCGGGCGGCACAGGCGGGAGCCGCCGTGGTCCGCGAGATGTACGGCGGGCGGCTGGACCGCGTGGAGAAGTCCGCCGGCGACTTCGCGACGACGGCCGACCTCGCGGCCGAGAGGACCATCCTGGACGTGCTGCGCGCCGCCCGGCCCGGCGACGCCGTCACGGGCGAGGAGAGCGGCAGCAGCGGCGCCGCGGACACCCCGCGCCGCTGGCTGGTCGACCCGCTGTGCGGCACCCTCAACTACGCCGTGCGGAACATGCTGGTCGGGGTGAACGTGGCCCTGCGGGAGGGCGACGCGATCACCGCGGCCGCGACGGCCGACCCGTTCGGCGGCGAGATGTTCTGGACCGACGGGCACCGCGCCCTGGTCCACCGGGACGGTGCGGACGAGGAGCCGGCTCCCTCGCCGGAGTCCCGGCTGGTCGACGTGAACCTCGATCCGCCGTTCCCCAACGCCCCCGGCTTCCAGGCGGTCCGGCTCCTGGCCGACCCCGGCTTCGGCCGGCTGTTCCGGCCCCGGGTGGTCTCCACCACCCTCGCGGTCGCCTGGGTCGCCGCCGGCCGCCGGGCCGCGTACGTCACCGACGGCGACCTGCGCGACAGCGTGCACTTCGCCGCCGGCATCGCCCTGTGCCGGGCGGCCGGCTGCACGGTCACGGGCATCCACGGCCAGCCACTGCACACGGGCGCGGGCGGACTGATCGCGGCCGCCGACGCCGCTACCCACGCCGCGCTGCTGGAGATGGTCAAGAACCAGACGGACTAGTGGAGTTGGCGCGCGGCCCCGCCAGGTCGCGCGTATTTCAGGTTTTCACTTCCGAAGGCTTGCCGCCCGCTTGGCTCATCACTTAAATCAAAACATGAACTAAGCCATGGGGTCAGTTTCCTGACCTCCGCAGCCGCATGGAGCCACCACATGAGACTGAGATCCCTGGGCATCGCGCTGGCCGCCACGGCCGCGCTGATCGCCCTGCCCACCACCCACCCGCCGGCCGTCGCGGCCGAGACCCCCTTGTCCCAGGGGAAGACGGCCACGGCGTCCTCCGAGGAGAACGCGGGCACCGCCGCCGCCAAGGGCGTCGACGGCGACACCGGCACCCGCTGGTCCTCGGCCGCCACCGACGACCAGTGGTTCCAGGTCGACCTCGGCGCCACCGCCACGGTCAGCCAGGTCGTCCTCAACTGGGAGGCCGCATACGGCAAGGACTACAAGGTCCAGATATCCAAGGACGGCGGCACCTGGACCGACCTGAAGTCCGTGACCGGCTCCGACGGCGGCGTCGACACGCTCGACGTCTCCGGCCAGGGCCGCTACGTGCGCATGCTCGGCGTGCACCGGGCCACCCAATGGGGCTACTCCCTGTGGGAGTTCCAGGTCTACGGCACGGCGGGCGGCAGCCAGTCCGCCTGCGGCACCGCCAACGCCGCCCAGGGCAGGCCCGCCACCGCGTCCTCCACGGAGAACGCCGGCACCCCCGCCTCCGCCGCATTCGACGGCGACACCGGAACCCGCTGGTCCAGCCAGGCCGCCGACCCGCAGTGGCTGCGGGTCGACCTCGGCTCGGTCCAGGACCTGTGCCGGATCGACCTCAACTGGGAAGCGGCGTACGGCAAGGACTTCCAGCTCCAGGCCTCCGCCGACGGCCAGACCTGGAGCACCCTGAAGAGCGTGACCGGCGCGAGCGGCGGCACCGCCTCCTACGACGTCAGCGGCACCGGCCGCTACGTCCGGGTCTACGGCACCGCCCGCGGCACCGGCTATGGCTACTCCCTGTGGGAGGTCGCCGTGCACACCGGCTCCACCGGTGTGCCGCCGGTCCAGGGCGGCGGCGACCTCGGTCCGAACGTCATCGTCGTCGACCCCTCCACACCGAACCTCCAGCAGAAGTTCGACGACGTCTTCAGACAGCAGGAGTCCAGCCAGTTCGGCACCGGGCGCTACCAGTTCCTGCTGAAGCCGGGCACCTACAACGGCATCAACGCCCAGATCGGCTTCTACACCTCGATCTCCGGGCTCGGCATGAACCCCGACGACACCCAGATCAACGGTGACGTGACCGTCGACGCGGGCTGGTTCAACGGCAACGCCACGCAGAACTTCTGGCGTTCGGCGGAGAACCTCGCCATCAGGCCGTCCAACGGCACCGACCGCTGGGCGGTCGCCCAGGCCGCCCCGTTCCGCCGCATCCACGTCCAGGGCGGCCTCAACCTCGCCCCCAACGGCTACGGCTGGGCCTCCGGCGGCTACATCGCCGACTCGAAGATCGACGGCACCGTCGGCCCGTACTCCCAGCAGCAGTGGTACACCCGCGACAGCTCGGTCGGCGGCTGGACCAACGGCGTGTGGAACATGACCTTCTCCGGCGTCCAGGGCGCGCCGGCGACCAACTTCGACAGCGGCCCGTACACCACCCTGGACAGCACGCCGGTCTCCCGCGAGAAGCCCTTCCTCTACCTGGACGGCTCCGCCTACAAGGTGTTCGTCCCGGCCAAGCGGACCAACGCACGGGGCGTCTCCTGGCCGGCGAACGCGGGCACGTCCCTGCCGCTGGACCAGTTCTACGTCGTCAAGCCCGGCGCCACCGCGGCCACCATCAACCAGGCCCTCGCCCAGGGCCTCAACCTCCTGTTCACACCGGGCGTCTACCACCTCGACCGCACCATCGACGTCACCCGCGCCAACACCGTGGTCCTCGGCCTCGGCCTCGCCACCCTGGTCCCGGACAACGGCGTCGACGCCGTGCACGTCGCCGACGTCGACGGGGTGAGACTCGCCGGGTTCCTCATCGACGCGGGGACCGCCAACTCCGACACGCTGCTGCGGATCGGCGACCCCGGCTCGTCCGCCGACCACTCGGCCAACCCGACCACCATGCAGGACGTCTTCGTGCGGATCGGCGGCGCCGGACCCGGCCTCGCCACCAACTCCGTGGTCGTCAACAGCAACAACGTCGTCATCGACCACACCTGGCTCTGGCGCGCCGACCACGGCAGCGGCGTCGGCTGGAACACCAACCGCGCCGACTACGGCCTGCGCGTCAACGGCAACGACGTCCTCGCCACCGGCCTGTTCGTCGAGCACTTCAACAAGTACGACGTCTACTGGAGCGGCGAACGCGGCCGCACGATCTTCTTCCAGAACGAGAAGGCGTACGACGCCCCGAACGCCGCCGCCATCACCCACGACGGCATCGTCGGCTACGCGGCCTACAAGGTCGCCGACTCGGTCACCACGCACGAGGCGTGGGGTCTGGGCAGCTACTGCAACTTCACGGCCGATCCCACGATCGTCCAGGCGCACGGCTTCCAGGTCCCGACCGGCCCGGGGATCAGGATGCACGACCTGCTGGTGATCTCCCTCGGCGGCAAGGGCCAGTACGCCCATGTCGTCAACAGCACGGGCGCCCCCACCTCCGGGACGGACACCGTCCCGTCCAAGGTGACCTCGTTCCCGTGACGCACGCCCCGCTCCCGCGCGTCCGCCGGACGCGCGGGAGCGCCCTCACTCCCCGGCCGGCGCCGGCCGGGGAGCGCGCCGGCAGGTGTCCGAGTACAGGGAGGCCAAGCGGCCCGGGTGGTGGAAACCCCAGCGGGCGGCGATCTCCGTGACCGTGCCCCGCCGGCCGGATCGGCGGCGAGCAGGTCGTGGTGGGCGTGCGCGAGCCGCACCCGGCGCAGCTGGGCCAGCGGAGTGGTGTCCAGATGACGGCGGAAGGTGTACCGCAGGGTCCGCACGGTGATCCGCGCCGCCCCCGCGATGTCCGCCACGGTGACCGGCTCGCCCGCGTGGCCTCGATCGCCCACGCCGACGACGACGCCGAGAAGATCCTGCTCGACGCGGTGCGCTCCCTGGTGAACGGTGCCGACTCGATCGAACGGCAGCCCCCGGTCCACCTGCCGGACCCCCGCGCCCTCGAACCGGAGCAGGCAGTCCTGCCCCGCTAGGCCTTCTTCGGCCCCACCGAGCAGGTTCCGGCCGACAGGGCCGTCGGCCGGATCTCCGCCGAGACGATCAGCCCCTACCCGCCGGGCGTCCCGGTCGTGGCGCCGGGCGAGGTGATCACGGAGCCGGTCGTCGACTACCTGCGCAGCGGCGTCGAGCACGGTTTCCTGATCTCCGACGCTGCCGATCCCTCGGTGCGGTCCTTCCGCGTGGTCGCCCGCCCGTGACCGGCGCGAGCCGAACTGCGCGGCCCAGGCGCAGCGCCTAGGGTGGCGAGTGCGGACGGCCGCGTGCCGGTCCGCTCGCGGGTCAAGAAACGGCCCTCCTCCGAACCCGCTTTCGGCTGGGAGTGGTTGACCCCGCCCGACGGTCCCCGGGTCCGGGCGCGTATGTCCGAAGGTCCGGGCGCGCGGACGACGCGCCGCGTCTCCGGCCCGACTTCACCCCACGGGACAGGCCGTACGGCCCCCGGTTTCGGACGCCCCGGCCTGGGGACCTCGGTGTGAGGGTCCGAACCGGACCCCCGAGCCCTGTGCCCGCCCACCGCCGCGTCCCGCTCCGGGCCGGCGCGGGCCGCCGTGCGCAGAACATGCCGGACTCCCGTGCCGGGCGTGGCCTCCACATGACCAGCGAAGGAATGGTAGCGATGAGCGAGAGCATCCCCGGTAAGCCGGCCCCCGAGTCGCCGTCGGTCGCCGAACCGGCCCACCCCCGCGAGCCGCTGCCCCCCAAGCCCGACCAGAGCGGCCCGGACACCGTCTCGCCGACCGGTCAGCCCACCGGCGCCGACCAGGCCCGGATGGCGCAGAGCGGCAGCTACCTCACCAACGCCCAGGGCACCCGGCTGTACGACACCGACCACTCGCTGAAGGCCGGTCCCCGCGGCCCGGTGCTCCTGCAGGACCACCACCTGCGGGAGAAGGTGATGCATTTCGACCACGAGCGCATCCCGGAGCGCGTGGTCCACGCCCGGGGGGCCGGAGTCCACGGGGTGTTCCGCAGCTACGGCACGGCGGCCACCGTGACGAAGGCGGCGTTCCTGGCCGAGGACGTCGAGACACCGGTCTTCGTGCGCTTCTCCACCGTCCTGGGCTCCCGCGGCTCCTCCGACACGGTCCGCGACACCCGGGGCTTCGCGACCAAGTTCTACACCAGCGAGGGCGTCTTCGACCTGGTCGGCAACAACATCCCGGTGTTCTTCATCCAGGACGCCATCAAGTTCCCCGACGTCATCCACGCCGGCAAGCCGCACCCCGACCGGGAGATCCCGCAGGCGCAGAGCGCCCACGACACCTTCTGGGACTTCGTCACCCTGCACACCGAGGCCACCCACCACACGCTGTGGAACATGTCCGACCGCGGCATCCCGCGCTCGTACCGCACGATGGAGGGCTTCGGCGTCCACACCTTCCGCCTGGTCGACGCCGCCGGCGGGACGACCCTGGTGAAGTTCCACTGGAAGCCCAAGCTGGGCGTGCACTCCCTGGTGTGGGAGGAGGCGCAGATCATCAACGGCGTGGACCCGGACTTCCACCGCCGCGACCTCTACGACGCCATCGAGGCGGGCGCCTACCCGGAGTGGGAGTTCGGCATCCAGACCTTCCCCGACACCCCCGACCAGACCTTCGAGGGCATCGACCTGCTGGACCCCACCAACATCGTCCCCGAGGAACTCGCCCCCGTGCAGCCCATCGGACTGCTCACCCTCAACCGCAACCCCTCGAACTACTTCGCCGAGACCGAGCAGGTCGCCTTCCACGTCGGCCACCTCGTCCCCGGCATCGACGTCACCGACGACCCGCTGCTCGCCGGCCGGCTCTTCTCCTACCTGGACACCCAGATCACCCGTCTGGGCGGCCCGAACTTCCCCCAGCTGCCCATCAACCGGCCGCAGGCCCCCGTCAACGACATGCTGCGCGACGGCATGCACCAGACGGCCGTTCACCGGGGCGTCGCCCCCTACCGGCCCAACTCCCTCGACGGAGGCTGCCCGTTCACCGCCGGCGCCGACACGGGCGCGTTCATCGAGACGCCCGTACGCGTGCCCGAGGGGACCAAGGTCCGTGAGGCGCCCGAGTCGTTCGACGACCACTTCAGCCAGCCCCGCCGGTTCTGGCTCAGCATGAGCCCGGTGGAGCGCGAGCACATCATCCACGCCTACACCTTCGAGCTCGGCAAGTGCTACGAACAGGCCATCAGGGAGCGGGCGTTGCAGGTCCTCGCCAACATCGACCCGGAGCTGTGCACGGCTGTCGCCGCGGGCCTCGGGCTGCCCGCACCCGAGCCCACCGTGCCGCTCGCGGACGTCGAACCGAGCCCCGCCCTCTCCCAGGTCGGCCTCACCTGGCCCAGCGACGGCCGGATCATCGGCATCGTCACCGGCCCCGACGGCGACCTCGACGGGGTCCGGGAGGTGCGCCAGGAAGTGCTCGACAGCGGCATGGTCCCGCTGATCGTGGCGCCGAACGGCGGCACCCTCGACGAGGGCGCGGACGCCCTCACGGTCCAGCGGACGTACGCCACCGCGCGCTCGGTGGAGTTCGACGCCCTCCTGGTGGCCGGGACCCCCGGGGTCGGCGTCGACGCCTTCGGCGCCCGGGACGCCAAGGCCGGCCTGCCCGCGCCCGTGCAGGGCACACCCGATCCCCGGGTGGGGCTGCTGCTGGCGGAGGCGTACCGGCACGGCAAGGCCATCGGCGCGGCCAAGGGCGGCGAGAGCGCGCTCGAAGCGGCCGGTATCCCGCTCGACGCGCCCGGCGTGGTCACCGGTGACGGCGCCACCGCCGTGCTGCAGCAGCTCAACGGCCTGCTCGGCGCCCACCGGGTCTGGGAACGCTTCCCCGCCGCCGCCTGAGCCGCGCCGGTCCCCCAACGGCGTAACCCGACGGGCGACCGCCGCGCGCAGCCGGTGTGATGAGAGAGTCCCTACGTCAACCAGTGAGGCAACACACATGCGTATGCGCAGCTTTGCCACGGCGGCGGTACTCGCGGGCTCTCTCGCCCTGGCCGGTACGACGGCCGCCCACGCGGCCGACCCGGACCCGACGACCGGCACCGCCGTCAACAGCCCGGGCGTGCTCTCCGGCAACGTCACGCAGGTCCCGGTCGACCTCGGCCTCAACCTGTGCGGCGACAGCGTCGACGTCATCGGCCTGCTGAACCCGGGCGGCGCGAGCACCTGCACCGCGCACTGACACGGCCGCGTGCGCCGGCCCCCGGGCAACAGGGGGCCGGCGCACCGCTGTTCAGGCCGGAGAGGTGCGGCAGAGCAGCAGACAGACGTCGTCGTCGTGCTCGGAGTCGTGCAGCATCGGCTTCAGCAGCGACTCGGCCGCCGCGTCCAGGTCCTCCAGCTCCGCCGCGCCCAGCGCCTCCAGGGCCCGGCCCAGCCGCTCGATGCCCGCGTCGATCCCGGCCGCCCGCCGCTCCACCAGGCCGTCCGTGTACAGGGCCAGCGTCGACCCGGGCGGCAGCCGCACGGTGTGCTCCTCGTACTCGTACGCCAGCGGCACGCCCAGCATGATCCCCGGCTTGAGGTCGAGGACGCGCACCCTGCCGCCGGGATCGCGCGTGATGGCCGGCGGGTGCCCGGCCGCCGCCCACACCACGGCCGGGTCGCCCGGGGTGAAGCGGGCGACGGCACAGGTCGCGTAGAGCTCCGGCTGCTGGTGGCGGAGCATCCGGTGCAGCAGCGTGAGGATGCGGCCCGGGCCGTTGCCCTCGACGGCGTACGCCCGCAGCGCGGTGCGCAGTTGACCCATGATCACCGCCGCGCGCAGTCCGTGCCCCGTGACATCACCTATCACCGCGAGCACACTGCCGTCGGGCTGCGGGAAGGCGTCGTACCAGTCCCCGCCGATGTTCAGGCCGCGGGTCGCGGGCAGGTAGCGCGCCGCCAGCGACAGCCCCGGCACCTCGGGCAGGTCGGTGAGCTGGGCGCGCTGCAGCGCCTCGGCGACGTCCCGGTGCTGCTCGTACTGGCGGGCGTTGTCCAGGGCGATGCCCGCCCGCCGGCCCAGCTCCAGCAGCATCACGGTGACGTCCGGGTCGAACCGTTCACCCGGCGCTGTCAGCGTCAGCACGCCCTGGACCGTGCGCGCGCCGAGCGGGATGCACAGCAGCGGCCGGTCGGGGGAGAGGGGGGAGGGGGGCTGGTCCTCGACGCCGGGCAGCTCGCCCGGGTGCCGCGCCGCGTGCTGCGGACGGCCGGTGCGGGCCGCGGTGAGGGCCGCCCGGTCGCCCGACGGGGTCCGCTCCTCGTCGGCGAGCCAGATGTCGACCTCGGCCGCGTACTCCGGCACGAGCAGATCGGGCAGCCTGCGCAGGATGTCGTCGTGTTCGAGGGAGGCGTTCAGGGCGGCGCTCGCGTTCGCCAGGAAGGTCAGCAGCCGCCGGGCGTTCTCGGCCGCGGCACGTGCCGCCCGCTCGGCGTCCAGCAGTTCGTGCTGCGCCAGCGCGGCCGCCTCCAGCTCGGCGTGCAGCGCCAGCACCCCCTGGTTGGTCTGGTGCAGCTCCTCGCGGTGGAAACCGACCAGCTCCTCCGTCTCCGCGAGGCTCTCCAGCACGGCGTCCGCGTCGGCGTCGGCGTCCAGCAGTGCCTCCGCGAGCCCGGCGCCGTCCAGTCCGGCGGGCGAGGGCAGCGGTGACGTGATGGGGCGGGGGCAGGTCAGGGCGTGCCGCCAGGCCCCGGGCCGGCCCGGCTGCCGTAGCGTGACGTGCAACTGCCCGTCGGCGTCGGCGCGGACGGCGACCTCGGCGCCGCCCTCGCCCACACAGCGGCGCAGCCGCGCGGTGAACGCGGTCAGGAACCGGGCGCGGTCGAGCGCGGGCAGGCCGGCGTCGGCCGTGAGCCGCGCGAGCACGGCCCGGGCGCGGGCGGCGTCGGCGGTCGAGGCGACGGTCCAGAGGTCACGGGCGGCTGTCATGGGAGCTGGTCCGGCGGTCGGGGGCCAGTACGGCCACACTGGTGTCGTCGCGTACGGGGCGGGCGGGGCTGCTCGCGTCGCGCAGGATCGTCGCGGCCAGCACCGACGGGTCACGGGCGAGCAGACCGGGGTCGTCGGGCGGCGACCAGCGGCTCGGCAGCCCGTCGCTGTGCAGGACGAGCAGGCTGTCCGGGTCCCAGGGCGCCCTCCGCAGCGGCACCTGCGCCGGGAAGTACGCCCCGACGATGCCCGGATGGGAGACCAGGGAGGTCCAGACACCCCCCGTGCGCAGCCGGGCGCCGGCGTTGCCCACCCCGGCGAAACGCAGCTCCCGGCGCTCGGTGTCCACCTGTGCCACCGCGACGGCCGCGCCCCGGGTGCGCCGCAGCGCGGCGTGCAGCCGCTTCAGCATCTCCACCGGCGGCAGCTGCGCGCTCCCGCGCAGCTCGTCGACCGCGGCGGTGGAGGCGTGCGCCGCGTTGGCGCCGTGACCGAGACCGTCGGCCAGCAGCAGCGTCAGCAGGGAACCGGAGCGTGCCCAGCCCCAGCCGTCCCCGGAGTGCTCCGCCTGGTCGAGCGCGACGGTGATCCCGCCCACCGGCGCCTCGTGCGCGGGCGCGCCGGTGCGGTCGGCCTCCCGGTCGACACGCGCCGACGCCACCGTGCCGCGGCCCCGGGCGGTGTGCAGGTGGAAGGCGTTCGCGAGCCGGCGGCAACTGCCCAGGCCCGCGCCGAGGGAGCCCTCGGCGGTACTGAAGCCGTCCCGCAGGGCCGTGCCGACGTCGGCGATGCCCGGCCCCTGGTCGAGCGAGCACAGTTGCACCGACGGCGCGCCGTCGGCCGGCCCGGTCACCAGGTTCAGCACCATGCGGCCGCCGCCGGCGTGCTTGATCAGGTTGGTGGCCAGCTCGGTGGCGACCAGCGCGGCCGCCGCGGTGCGCTCCTGACCGAGGCCCGCGGCGGAGCTCGCGGCCTCGGCCGCGACCCGAACGTCCCGCACCCGTGTCGAGTCGTGCACCGGGATCTCCCACACCCGGGTCATCAGGCCCCCGTCCTGGACGGCGGCACCGGGCTGACCCACGCGACGGCCGTGACCGTGGTGCCCCGGCCGGGCTCGGTGTCCACCTCGAACTCCTGGACGAGCCGTCTTGCGCCGCTCAGCCCAAGACCGAGTCCGCCGCCGGAGGTGTAGCCGTCCGTCATCGCCAGCTCCAGGTCCCGGATGCCCGGGCCCTCGTCGGTGAAGCGCATCCGCAGCCCGCGGACGCCGCCGCGGTCCAGCGGGGTGATCTCCGCCCCGCCGCCGCCGCCGTGCACCAGCGTGTTGCGGGCCAGCTCACTGGCCGCGGTGACCAGCTTGGTCTGCTGCACCAGGCCGAAGCCGAGCTGCGCCGCGTACTGCCGCACCTGCTGCCGGACGTAGGCCAGGTCCCCGTCCGAGCCGATGGGCAGGCGGGTCGCGCAGGCGTGGCCGGGCGACGCCGGCATCACTCCTCCTCCGGCGACAGCAGTTCCATGGCGCGGTCGACGTCGAGAGCCGTGATCAGACCGGGCAGCGTGAGCCCCAGTTCGACCAGGGTGATCGCCACCGCCGGCCGCATGCCCGCCAGCACCGTACGGGCCGCGAGCAGCCGGGCCGTCGAGGCGATCTCCGCGAGCACCCGGCCGAGGAAGGAGTCCACGATGTCGACGCCGGAGATGTCGAGCACCACGCCCGTCACCCTGCTGGTGGCGACGCGGCTGGAGATGTCGTGCTGAAGCTGCTCCGCCAGGCCGTCGTGCAGCTCGCCCTGCAACGAGACGAGAAGTATGTCGCCGAGCGCCAGCACGGGCACCTGGGTCCGAGCGGGAAAGGGCCGGCTCACCGCGCGGCCGCCGCGGCGTCGGCGCGGGCGGAGACCTCGATGCCCTGCCGGCCGAGCGCGTAGGCGAGCGCGTCGGCCAGCGAGGCGCGGGTGACCACCGACCCGAGGTCGATGCCGAGCTGCACGATCGTCTGCGCGATGGCCGGCCGGATGCCGGAGACGATGCACTCCGCCCCCATCAGCCGTGCGGCGGCCACCGTCTTCATCAGGTGCTGCGCGACCAGCGAGTCGACCGTGGGCACACCGGTGATGTCCAGGATCGCGTACCTGGCCCGTTCCTCGACGATCGCCTCCAGCAGCGACTCCATGACCACCTGGCTGCGCGCGCTGTCCAGGGTGCCGATCAGCGGCACGGCGACGGTGCCCTCCCAGAGCTGGATCACCGGCGTGGCCACTTCGAGGAGCTGCTGGCGCTGCCGGTGGATCAGGTCCTCACCCGCGTGCAGCGCCGTCTCCATCACCACAAGACGAAGGGTACCCATGATCAGGGTCAGGGCGAGCACCGCTGCCTGGGCCTCCGGGCCGGCCGGGTCCGGGAACTCCCCGCGCAGCAGCTCGACCGCCGGACCGCGCAAGGAGGCCACCTCGCCGGAGATCTGCGCCGGGCTGGACCCGGTGCGGGCGCGGGTGGCGGCCATCCGGCCCAGCTGCTCGCGCACCGTACCGAAGCCGGGGGCGTCGACGTCCTCGGGGCGGCCGCTCATCGCCACGTCCGACAGCGCGTCCAGCACGGCCTTGCACGCCTCGACCGCCTCGTCGCGGGAGACGGTGAACACCGAGCGGAACAAGGGGGCGTCCGCCCAGCGCTGTGCGATCTGCTCCCGGCGCCGCTCCAGAAAGGCGCTCACCACACGAGACGCCGACTCGGCCGCATCCTGCTCCGGCACGTACATCCTCTCCCTTCCGCACAGCCCGCTTCCACCCCGTCCGGCCGGTCCCGGGCCGATGGCCTGCGTACGGCGGACGGCCGGGATCCGCGCCGCCGACCGGCACAAACCCCGGACGGCCCGGCGGCCGAAGCCGCCGGGCCGGTGTCGGAGGGCCGTCTACCCAGGATCAGGGAGACCTCTCCTCACTGTTAGGCACGTCACTCGCGCGTGCGACGGATCAGTACGTCCCGCCGCCGCCCGGGCCGCCCACCTCGCCGCGCCACGCGCCCGTCTCCAGGCCGCCGCGCCGCTCGATGAACTCCTTGAACCGGTGCAGGTCCCCGGAGACCCGCCGCTTGACGACGCCGAGCTTGTCACCCACCTTCTCGGTCACGCCCTCCGGCTCGAACTCGAGCTGCAGCATGACCTTGGTGGTGGAGTCGTCGATGCGGTGGAACGTGACGACGCCGGCCTGCTTCGCCTCGCCGTCCACAGTGGTCCAGGCGACCCGCTCGTCGGGCTGCTGCTCGGTGATCGCCGCGTCGAACTCCCGGCGTACCCCACCGACGTTGGTCACCCAGTGGGTGAGGGTGTCGCTGCGCTGCTCGATGCGCTCCACCCCCTCCATGAACTCCGGGAACGTCTCGAACTGGGTCCACTGGTTGTACGCGGTGCGCACCGGGACGCCGACCCGCACGGATTCCTCGACCTGCGACATACAGGAACACCTCTCGTTCTCGTCGGCTGTACGAGAGACCGGGTTCCTCTTTGCCGCCGGGTCATGCCTGCGAACCGGCACACGGACGACCGGCCGGGCTGCACGGGCCGCCGCGAGCGGCGGCGCGCAGGCGAGCGAGGGAAGCACGCGGCCAGCCGTCAGTCCCGCGCCGGCGCCGCGGTCTCCCGAACGCCGGGGACCGGCTCGGGCCGCTCCCGCGACGGGCGGCCCGCACCCCGGCGGCGCAGCAGCAGGCGCCTCGCGGGCCGCTCCACCGCTTCGTACAGCACCCAGGCCAGCGCCAGCGACACGCTGAAGGCGACCGCCGTCACCGCCAGGCCGGCGAGCAGACCGAAGTGCGGCTTGGTGCCCAGCAGTTGGGTGCCCGCGCGCAGGACCAGCAGGTGGATCATGTAGAAGGCGAACGACAGTTCCCCGAGTCGCACCAGCCGCCGGCGCCGCCACAACGACGGCAGTCCGCGCAGGTCCGCGACGGCCGCGGCCGGGATGAGCAGCGCGAACCCGGCGATGGTGCAGACGGTGGCGGAGTAGCCGGGCGTCACCTGCGGCACCAGGAAGTAGCCGATGACGGCCAGGGCCAGCGAGGCCTCCAGCCCGGGCCCGCGCCACCGGCCGAGCAGCACCAGCCGGGCCGTGACGGCGCCGAGCACGAACTCCGGGAGCCGGGCCGCGGGCATCGAGTACAGGGCCTGCTCCGTCCAGTGGTGGGCGTCCGCCCGGGCCAGGACCAGCACGGCCGCCACCGACAGCACCCCCAGCGCGGTCGCGCCGCGGGGGCCCAGCCGGCGCAGCAGCAGGAACAGCAGCGGGAAGGCGGCGTAGAAGAACGCCTCGCAGGCCAGCGACCAGCTCACCGGGTTCAGCGTCTGCCACCAGGGACGCCACCACGAGTGCACCAGCAGGACGTTGGACAGCGCCTGCCCGGAGGTCGGTCTCGGCTGGCGGGGCAGTGCGTAGGCCATGAGCAGGGCGAGGCCCAGGGTGACCAGGTGCACGGGGTAGACACGGGCGATCCGCCGCCGCCAGAAGGCCGGCGCGCGGTCCTGGGGGCGGGCGGACCACGTCAGTACGAAACCGGACAGCACGAAGAAGAAGGACACGCCCGTGGCGCCCGCCCCGAATCCCCACAGGACGAGACGGCCGGGCTCGCCCCCGAAGTAGCCGAAGTTGTTCACGTGCAGTCCGAAGACCAGCAGCGCCGCGACCCAGCGCAGCCCGGTCAGGGACGGCAGGGCGGGGGCGGCGGCCGGCGGGGCGGAGCCCGCCCTGTCGTCGCCGGTTCGTGCGGGCGGCGTCCGGGTCGTCCGGGGCGTCGCCGTCGTCATCACATCACCTGCCGCAGGAGGGTTGCGTGGGGCATAAAGGGGAACATTGCCCGGTCGCCCCTTTCCACTCACCTCGCGTTGCGAACATCACACTGCTGCCGAACGACCGGGTCCGCCGTATGCCACGGCCGGCCGCACCCGCGCGTCCTTACGAGTGAAAAGCCCCGCTCCCGGGCGTCCCGGTCCTCGTGAGCGGGGCGGCGGGGGCGCTCCGGACGCCTGCGCCGCGACGCGGTGATCCGTCCCGCCGGCCCCGCGCTCACCCGTCCGGAGGACCCGTCGGCCCGGTGCCCCGTCCGGGTGGACCGTGCGGCCACATGATGCGTTCACACGGCGCCTCAGGCGATGCCGGGCCAGGCCACGCACGGGCGGACACCGGGTGCCGGCGGGAGGCCAGAATTGCATCCTTCGTTTTATTGAACCCTTCGTGTTTACAGGGGTAGGTTCGGCCCATGACCGCATCCGGTACTCCGAGCACCGCCGAGGAACTGCGCGGGTCCGGCCTGCGCGTGACGGCGGCCCGCGTCGCGCTGCTGGAGACAGTCCGTGCGGGTGACCACCTCGGCGTCGAGGCGATCGCTTCCGGGGTCCGTGACCGCGTGGGCCACATTTCGCTGCAAGCCGTCTACGAGGCACTGCACGCGCTGACCGCGGCGGGCCTCATACGGCGGATCGAACCGGCCGGGAGCCCGGCCCGGTTCGAAGGACGCGTCGGCGACAACCACCACCACATCGTGTGCCGGTCGTGCGGTGCGCTCGCCGACGTCGACTGCGCGGTGGGCGAGGCGCCCTGTCTGACCGCGTCCGACGACCGCGGCTTCTCGATCGACGAGGCCGAGGTCGTCTACTGGGGCACCTGCCCGGGCTGTTCCACCGGCCGCATCGCCTGAGTTCCCGAGTTCCAGAGTTGCTGAGCACAGAGTTCCGTTCCATTCGGAAGGATTGCCATGACTGAGAACCACGACGCGATCGTCACTGACGCGAATTCGGAGGAGCCGAGCGGCGGCTGCCCCGTCGCGCACGGGCGAGCCCTGCACCCGACCCAGGGTGGTGGCAACCGTCAGTGGTGGCCGGAGCGGCTCAACCTGAAGATCCTTGCCAAGAACCCGGCGGTCGCCAACCCGCTGGGCGCGGACTTCGACTACGCCGAGGCGTTCAAGTCCCTGGACCTTCCGGCCGTGAAGCAGGACATCCTGGAGGTGCTCACCACCTCCCAGGACTGGTGGCCGGCGGACTTCGGCCACTACGGCCCCTTCATCATCCGGATGGCCTGGCACAGCGCGGGCACCTACCGCATCAGCGACGGCCGCGGCGGCGCCGGCGCCGGTCAGCAGCGCTTCGCCCCGCTGAACAGCTGGCCGGACAACGCCAACCTGGACAAGGCCCGCCGCCTGCTGTGGCCGGTGAAGAAGAAGTACGGCCAGAGCCTGTCCTGGGCCGACCTGCTGGTCCTGTCCGGCAACGTCGCCCTGGAGTCCATGGGCTTCGAGACCTTCGGCTTCGCCGGCGGCCGCGAGGACGTGTGGGAGCCGGAGGAGGACGTCTACTGGGGTCCGGAGACCACCTGGCTCGACGACAAGCGCTACACCGGCGACCGCGAGCTGGAGAACCCGCTCGGCGCCGTCCAGATGGGCCTGATCTACGTCAACCCGGAGGGCCCCAACGGCAACCCGGACCCGATCGCCGCGGCCCGCGACATCCGTGAGACGTTCCGCCGCATGGCGATGAACGACGAGGAGACCGTCGCCCTGATCGCCGGCGGCCACACCTTCGGCAAGACCCACGGCGCCGGCCCCGCCGACCACGTCGGCCCCGACCCGGAGGCCGCCGGCTTCGAGGAGCAGGGCCTGGGCTGGCGCAGCAGCTACGGCACCGGCAAGGGCGCCGACACCATCACCTCAGGCCTCGAGGTCACCTGGACCTCCACGCCCACCCGCTGGAGCAACGGCTTCTTCGACAACCTCTTCGGCTACGAGTGGGAGCTGACCGAGTCCCCGGCCGGCGCCAAGCAGTGGAAGCCGAAGGACGGCGCGGGCGAGGGCACCGTCCCGCACGCCCACGACTCCTCGAAGAAGATCGCCCCGTCGATGCTCACCACCGACCTGGCGCTGCGCTTCGACCCGATCTACGAGCCGATCTCCCGCCGCTTCCACGAGAACCCGCAGGAGTTCGCGGACGCCTTCGCCCGCGCCTGGTACAAGCTGACCCACCGCGACATGGGCCCGAAGTCGCTCTACCTCGGCCCGGAGGTTCCGCAGGAGACCCTGCTCTGGCAGGACCCGCTGCCGGAGCGCGAGGGCGAGGCGATCGACGACGCCGACATCGCGGCCCTCAAGGCCAAGCTGCTCGACTCGGGCCTGACCGTCTCCCAGCTCGTCACCACCGCCTGGGCGTCCGCCTCCACCTTCCGCGGCAGCGACAAGCGCGGCGGCGCCAACGGCGCCCGCATCCGCCTCGAGCCGCAGCGCGGCTGGGAGGTCAACCAGCCCGACCAGCTCGCGCTGGTGCTGCGCACCCTGGAGAGCGTCCAGCAGGAGTTCAACGCCTCCGCCGGCGGCAAGCACGTCTCCCTCGCCGACCTCATCGTCCTCGGCGGCGCCGCGGCCGTGGAGAAGGCCGCGAAGGAAGGCGGCTTCCAGGTCGAGGTGCCCTTCACGCCGGGCCGGGTCGACGCCGGCGAGGAGCACACCGACGCCGAGTCCTTCGAGGCGCTGGAGCCGACCGCCGACGGCTTCCGCAACTACCTCGGCAAGGGCAACCGCCTGCCGGCCGAGTTCCTGCTGCTGGACCGGGCCAACCTGCTGACGCTGAGCGCCCCCGAGATGACCGTGCTGGTCGGCGGTCTGCGGGTGCTGGGCGTGGGCTCCGAGGGCTCGCAGCTCGGCATCTTCACCAGGACGCCCGGCTCGCTGACGAACGACTTCTTCGTCAACCTGCTCGACCTGGGCACGACGTGGTCGGCGACCACCGAGGACCAGACCACGTTCGAGGGCCGGGACGCCGCCACGGGCGAGGTGAAGTGGGCCGGCAGCCGCGCCGACCTGGTGTTCGGCTCGAACTCCGAGCTGCGCGCGCTCGCCGAGGTCTACGCCGCTGACGACGCGAAGGAGAAGTTCGTGAAGGACTTCGTCGCCGCCTGGGACAAGGTCATGAACCTGGACCGGTTCGACCTGGCCTGACCGGCCCACCGAGGGGCGTCCGGCCCCGGCCCGCACGGGCCGGGGCCGGACGCCCCTCGCCGTGTGCCGGGCGGAACCGCCGACCGCGTGGAGCGGGGCCGCCCGCGCCTCGGAGCCGAGGACCGTCCCCGGTACTGCGTTCGGGGCGGCCGGGGTGCACGATGGTGAGGTGGCGATTCGGATCCCGATCCGGATCCTCCGAACGCCGAGCGGACCCGCGCGTGGCACGCGGCCGCCGGCAGGCGAGAGGAGGCGGCGGCCGATGACTCGGACACCTCCCACTACGGTGACACGGGACCGGCTGTGGCGCTGGCGGCACAACCCGCTGCGCCGGCACAGCGACCTCGTCGAGGCGTGGGTCGTGCTCGTCACCTGGTCCCTCGCCCTGCTGGGCGCGGCCCTGGGGGGCTGGGCGGCGGCGCACTCCGTGGACTCGACGCTGACCGCACGGCGGGCCCAGGTGCACGCCGTCTCCGCGGTCCTCACCGACGGCGCCGTGAAGACCCCGGCCGCCGGCAGCGGCTACGACGACGGCCGGGTCTGGGCCACGGCCCGCTGGACGGGCCCGGACGGCAAGGTGCACATGGACCGGGCGAAGGTCCTGCCCGGCGCTCCGGCCGGCTCCCAGGTCACGGTGTGGACGGACCGCACCGGTCGGGCGGTGCCCGCGCCCGCCTCCGCGGCCGAGGCCATGCTGCAGACGGTCCTGACCGGCGCCCTGGTCGCCCAGGTCGCCGGCACGACGGTCTGGGCCGGCGGCTGGCTGGTCCGCAACGCGCTGGTGCGGCGCCGGCTGGCCGAGTGGGACGAGGAGTGGAAGCGCGTCGGGCCCGAGTGGCGCAACTACAGCGGCGGCCGGGGCTGACCGGTCCCCGCGGCCCGCTTCCCGCCCGCCCCGGCTTCCCGGCGCCTCACCCGCGCAACGCCTCGAACGCCTGCCGTGCGCCGATCCCGATCGCCAGGTCGATGTCCGGCGCCTGCGCCGCCCGCCGGTCCGCCCGGGTGAGGGCGGCCACGGCCACCCGGGTCCCGCAGTCCGCCTCGATCACGCCGATCTCGTGCCGAAGGTGAAGGAACGTCCCCGTCTTCCCGCTCAGCCGCAGACTGTCGGCGCGCAGTTCGCTCGCCAGCCGCTGGGTGAAGACCTGATGGCCCATCAGCCGTCTGAGCTCGGCCGTGGCCCCAGGGTGCGCCACCTCGTCGCGCCACACCCGCCGCAGCAGGTCGACCAGCGCCGAGGCGGTGCCGAGATTGGCGTGCGCCGGGTCCAGCGTCTCGATGGTGTGCCGTCCCGCCCGCTCGTCGCGGACGGCCAGTTCCAGCGCGAGGGAGAAGTCGTTGCCCGCGGCGCCGGCTGCGCACTCGTACATGTGGTTCATCCGGTGCCGCACCCGGATGCCGGCGCAGCCCCAGGAGCGCAGCCGGGCGTCGACGTCGGCCACCGGCACCAGGTCGAACAGCGCGTCGGCGGCGGCGTTGTCGCTCACCGAGAGCATCAGCAGGAGCAGGTCGCCGACGGCGACCGTGACGGGATGGCGGAACGCGGCGATACCGGTCGGGCCGACGCTGCTGGTGGCCGGGTCGACCGTCACCGGCTGGGCCGGGTCGAGGCCGCCCTCCGCGATCAGGTCCAGCACGACCAGGGCGAGCGGCACCTTCACCACGGACGCCAGGGGGACGGGCTCCTCGGTGTCGAAGCCGAGCCGGTCGCCGGTGTCGATGTCGCGGGCGAGGAACGAGCCCCGGACGCCGAGCGCCGCCCAGTCCTGGGCGATCGCCTCGGCGACGTCCAGCAGGGGGCCGTCGCCGCAGACCTGGGGCGCCCGGTGGGCCGCGTCCCAGGTCATCCGCGGGCCGCCAGCCGGGAGGCGGCGTCCGCGGACCCGGGCCGCCGCGCGGCGCGCGCACCCGTCGAGGCGCCGGCCGCCGCGGCCAGTGCCGCTGACAGCCACTGCGGTACGTCGCCGCTTTGCTGACGCGGGGTGCCCCGCACCTCGTACCCCCGGTGCAGCGCGGCGTCGGCGAGCGGCGCCCAGTCGGCCCCGTGTCGCCGCGCGAACGGCTCGTCGCACAGCAGCACCGCCCGGCCCGCCAGCGTCTCGGCGAGCGCGGTGGCCGCCGGCCCGGCCGGCCGGACCAGTTGCTCGGGCAGTCCGGAGCGGGCCGCCGCGCGCCCCAGTCTGTCGCGCGCGTACGGCACGTCGTCCTCCGCCAGGGTCAGGATCGGCAGGGGAGCGGTCCGCGCGCCGGTGGCGGGGCCGAGGCGGCGTGGCCGCAGGTCCTCCAGGTGGACCGGGCGTCCGCGGGCGCCGCCCGGGGCGGCGTGCGCCGGCCGTCCGGCGTCCGGGGGCGGCGCGGAGGCCAGGCCGAGCGGCACCCGGTACGCGGCGTGCTCCGGCGGGACGCGCTGCAGCGCGAACGCGAGCGAGCCGTCCGCCAGCCGGGCCTCCCGCTCCTGGGGCGGCAGTTCGCGCACGCCGAGCGTGCTGCCGCGTTCCGCCCCGGCGCGGATGACCCGGGCCAGCTCCGCCGGCGCACAGTCGGCGGGCACCCCCACGATCCGGACCTGGGCCCGCTGGGCCGACCGGGCGGCCTGGTCGAGCCGCTGGGCCCGGTCCAGGACGTCCCGCGCGTAGGGGAGCAGCAGCATGCCCAGCTCGGTCGTGGCGACCTGCCGCCGGGAGCGGTCGAACAGCAGGCCGCCGAAGCGGGACTCCAGCGTCTTGATGCGGCGACTGAGCAGCGGCTGGGCGATCCCGAGCCGGTCGGCGGCGCGCGAGAAGCTCGTCTCGTCCACGGTGGCGACGTACGCCTCGAGGTGTGCGAGCAGATCCATCCAGCAGTCATATCAATTGGGTATGGGCACTTCAAAGTTGACTCTTGGACATGGGCGGAGTCCTGCTGTTTCGCTGTCCCCGTCGAAGATCCACCGACCGACATCCGGTCACCGACGACCTGGGAGGACTCCGCACATGACCAGTGCCGACCCGATGCCGCGCCGCCGCCTGTTCCAGACCGGTCTCGCCCTCACCGCCGCCGCCGCGGTGGCCCCCGCCCTGGCCTCCGCACCCGCCTCGGCAGCCCCGGACGCCGAAACCGTAGACCTCGGAAAGGAGTTCAGCGATCTCGAGCTGCGTTACGGCGCACGGCTCGGTGTCTACGCCCGCAACACGCGCACCGGCCGGACCGCGGCCTACCGCGCCGGGGAGCCGTTCGCGATGTGCTCGACGTTCAAGGCGTTCGCCGCCGCGGCCGTGCTGCGCGACCACGCCGGCTGCGCGCCCCTGGACAAGGTGATCCACTACCCGGGGCGGGACATCCTCGACAACTCGCAGTACTCCGACGACCACCTGGCAACGGGGATGACGGTGGGCGAGGCGTGCGCCGCCGCGATCCAGTTCAGCGACAACACCGCCGGGAACCTGCTGCTGCGTCAGATCGGCGGTCCGCAGGGGCTCACCCGGTTCTTCCGGTCGCTCGGTGACCGGGTGAGCCGGCTCGACCGCTGGGAGACCGACCTGAACACCGCCGTCCCCGGCGACCCTCGGGACACCAGCACACCGCGAGCCCTCGGGGAGAGCTTCGAGCGGCTGACCCTCGGGCGGGCCCTGGCCCGCGCCGACCGCGAGCAGCTCGTCACCTGGCTGAAGGGCAACACCACCAGCAGCCAGCGGTTCGGCGCCGGACTGCCCCCGGGCTGGGTCCTCGCGGACAAGACCGGCACCGGGTCCTACGCGACCGCCAACGACATCGGCGTCGCCTGGACGACCCGGCAGACGCCCGTGCTGCTCACCGTGCTGTCCACGAAGGACACCGAGGACGCGCCCGTCGACAACGGGCTGATCCGCAGAGCGGCCGAGGTGCTGGCCGCCGCTCTGGCTCCCGGCGAGTAGGGCGGCCGGGCTCTCTCAGCGCCGAAGTCGAGGACCTCGCCCGGGCAGGCGCTCAGCGACGGCGTCGCGGTCGACCACGTGGTCCGGCACGGCATCGCCTACCGCGACGGCCACCACGGGTTCACCTGCAACGGCAACCCCGGTTCGATGCAGATCGCCGGCAACGTCGGCATCGACAACGCCGAGCGCGACTACTCGTTCGACAAGGGCACCTCGGTGTTCCGGAGCTCCACCTCCCGCGGCTTCTCCAGCGGCGGGTCCAACGACAAGACGGTCGGTGACGCGGACGGCCCCAACCAGTTCTGGACCGGCGCCGACGGCTCCCGGTGCGCGTCCTGCTCCGGCGCCCTCGGCTGGTCCTTCGCCTCGGACGGCAGCCTCGTGGTGACCTTCGGCGGCCAGGTCGTCACTCCCTGGCCGGCCCACGCCGGCCGGGGCGCACGCAGCACGGGGGAGTCCGCCCCGGCCGGCGACGGCGATTTTCCGCTACCGCTAGTAACGTGATGATCTTCTCCGCGGGTGTTACCCGCCAGTCAACTTCGCACGTCCGAGGGGCGTGCTCTGCCCGGAGAAGTCCATGTCGTCCATGTCTTCTGAAGCCTTCGAGAACGCGCGCCTGACGTACGAGCACCACATGCAAACGTGCCGCCAGTGCCGCGCCGACACCGTGCCCTGCGCGGTGTCCAAGCACCTGCTGCGCATCTGCAACAACGCCCGCAGGGAGCTGCTGCGCACCCCGGAGCACCGGGCCGCCCAGACCTGAGCGCACCGGGGGGCGGGTACGGCCGGGGCCGGCGGTTCAACGTTCTCGCAGGCAGGGGGCTTGCGGCGGGGATGATCGGGGAACTCGGGCGGCTGTCCCGCCCGCCCGATACCACGGAGGCCAGACGTGACCGCCGAACAGAGCCCGCAGCCCGACCCGACCACCCGGCACGCCCGCCCGGACTTCCCCTCCCAGGACCAGCCGCACCCAGGCTGGACCGGCCCGATGGACCCCCCGCCGGACCACGGCGAGGACTCCTACCGGGGCGCCGACCGCCTCCGCGGCTTCAAGACCGTGATCACGGGCGGTGACTCCGGCATCGGCCGCGCGGTGGCCCTGGCCTTCGCCCGCGAGGGCGCGGACGTGCTGTTCACCCACCTCGCCGAGGAGGCGGACGACGCGCGTGAGACGGCCCGGCTCGTCGAGGACGCGGGCCGCAAGGCGGTCGCCGTGTCCTGCGACATCAGGGACGAGGACAACTGCCGCGCGCTGATCGGGCGGGCGGTCGACGAGTTCGGGCACATCGACGTCCTCGTGAACAACGCCGCCTACCAGATGTCCCAGCCGGACGGCATCGAGGCGATCAGCACCGAGCAGTTCGACCGGGTGATGCGGACGAACCTCTACGGCATGTTCTGGCTCACCAAGTTCGCCCTTCCGCACATCCCGGCCGGGGGCAGCGTCATCAACACCACCTCCGTCCAGGCGTACAAGCCGAGCCCGCACCTGCTCGACTACGCCATGAGCAAGGGAGCGATCGTCACCTTCACGCAGGGTCTGGCCCAGATGGTCGCCGAGCGCGGCATCCGGGTCAACGCGGTGGCGCCCGGCCCCGTGTGGACGCCGCTGATCCCGGCGACGATGCCCGACACGGCCGAGTTCGGCAAGCAGAGCCCGCTCGGCCGCCCGGCCCAGCCCGCCGAACTCGCCCCGGCCTACGTGTACCTGGCCTCGGACCAGGCGAGCTTCGTCACGGCCGAGATCCTCAACGCGACCGGCGGCACCCCGCTGCCCTGACCGGGGCGGCACGTCAGTCGCCCCGGCTACAGCGGGGGCTCCTCGGCGAGTTCCAGCAGCGAGCGGGCGCTCCGCGCCGTGAGGGGAGCGGCCGCGGCGGCGGACGGGAACAGGCGGCCCCAGGCGCGGGCCCGGCCCAGGGCGCTCAGCCGCCAGGCGAGGTCCACCGCGCGCCGGAGTTCCGCCGCCGTGCGGCCGGCTCCCGTCCACGGCTCCAGGTAGGCGTCGCGCAGCCGCGGCAGCACGTCCGGCCCGTACCGGTCCGAGGCCCTGCGGGCCGGGACCCGCAGACTGCAGAACGGGTGGGAGACGGCCGCGTCGCCCCAGTCGAAGAAGGTGAACCGGCCGGGTGCCGGGTTGAACAACTGGCCGTCGTGCAGGTCGACATGGTCGAGCGAGTCGGGCACGCCCAGGGCCGCGAGTTCGCCGCACCAGTCCTCCAGCCGGGGCCTGAGCGCCGTCAGCCGGGCGCGTTCGTCCGGCCGCAGCGCCGGGCTGCCGGCCACCGACTCGTCGAAGACGCGCGGGAGTTCCGCGGTGCGGGCACTCGGTACGCCCAGCCGCTCCAGTTCCCGCACGCGGGGGAGCAGTTCGCGCTGCATGCTCGCGTACTGGCGCAGCAGGCCCTCCCAGGCCTCCGGCCCGACCGGCTCCCGCTGGAGCACGTCCCTGAAGAGGGCGCCCCCGTCGGGCAGCAGCGACCAGCCGCGGCCGGCGTCGACCGCCAGCGGGGCCAGCACGTGCCGCGGCACCCAGCGGGCCAGCGCGGCGGTGAGGGCGCCCTCGAAGGCGCTGGACGGCGGGTTCGCCTTGAACCAGACGGCCCCCCGGCCCGTGGCGGCCCCGTGGTCCGCCACGGGCACCCGGACCAGCACGGACCACGGCCGCAGCCGTACCCGGAGGGCGCCGGACACGCGCAGCCCGTGAGCGGTGAGCCCGTCCGCCACCCAGCCGAGGGCCGCACGGCGCCAGCCCTCCCGCTCCCAGGGGGTCGGCGCGTCCGGGTACCCGCCCCGGTCCACGGTCGTCGGCGCCACATCCTGCATCCGGCCATCCCAGCAGGGCGCGTGTGCGGTCGCCAGCGGTTTTCCCGGCGGAGAGGGCAGGATTCGAACCTGCGTGGACCCAAGGGGTCCGACCTCGAGACGTGCTCATGGTCCCCGATCAGCCGCTCCGGGCACCTCTCCCTGTTCCCGGCCCGGTCTCCCGCGCCGTTCACAGGCACAACAGTTACAGGGGCCGCTGACGGCGCGGTGACACCGGGCTGACACCGGGCCGGCCGGCACCGGCGCCCCGCGCGCCGGCCGACTCGCCCCCGTTCAGGTCAGCGCACCGGGAAGCCGAAGGAGTAGCCCTGCTGCTTCAGCCAGGGGAGCAGGGTCCGCAGGGCGGCCACCGTCTGCGAGCGGTCGCCGCCGGCGTCGTGGAAGAGCAGGGTGGGGCCGTTGGGCAGTTCCCGCTGGACGGTGGCGACGATGGCCTCGGCGCCGGGCCGCTCGAAGTCCTTGGAGTCGACGTTCCAGCCGAGCGGCCGCATGCCGTGGGAGGCCGCGAGGTGCCGGCTGTAGGGGGTGAAGGCGCCGCCGGGGGCGCGGTAGTACATCGGGTGCACACCGCCGGACGCCTTGGTGATCTGGCGTTCGGCGTTGACGATCTGCTCGGACTGGTAGGACTGCGGCTTCTTGTCCATCGTGGTGTCGTGCGACACCGTGTGGTCGCACAGCCGGTGCCCGGCCGCCACCACCTGCTCGACCAGGTCCGGGTGGGCCTCGGCCTGCGGCCCGACCATGCAGAAGGTCGCCTTCACGCCGTTGTCCCGCAGCACCCGCAGCACCTGCGGGGTCCAGGCCGGGTCCGGGCCGTCGTCGATGGTGATGTTGACCGCGTGCTCGCCGCCGTCGGAGGCGTGGACGATGCCGGCGGCGACCGGGGCGGCCTTCCGGACGGCGGGCTTCGCCACGGCCTGCTGCCCGCCCGCGGGACCGGCCTGCGCGGTCCACACCGAGGTCGCGGCGGCCACCGCCGTCACCCCGAGCGCCGCCGCGACCACCCGGCCGTACCATCCCCGCCCGCCGTGCCGTGCCATGTCCCGCCCCGTTCCTGCCGTGTCGGTGTCCCCGTGCACCTGACAGGACGGGCGGGGGCGGCCGGAGGCTCCCGCTGTTACCGATCAAGGACAATTCCGGGGTGCTTCCGGGACAACGAGGAAACGCCAGGTGGGCAACGGCCGTCCGCCGCCCGGGTGACCGGTCCGTCCCCACCCGGTCCGACGATCCGTCACACAGCGGACGGGCGGCGCGCGTACACCTCGATCTCGATCCTCATGCGGGGGTCTGCCAGGCCGCACACGAGCATCGTCGCGGCCGGGCGGACCTCGCCGAAGGCCCGCCGCAGCACCGGCCAGCACGGCTCGAAGTCCGCGCGCTCGGGCAGGAGATAGCGCACCCGCACCACATCGGGGAAGCCGCAGCCGGCCGCGGCCAGCGCGGCCTCTATGTTGCGCAGGCACTGTTCGGCCTGCGCCACCACGTCCTCGGAGATGGTCATCGTGGTGTAGTCGAACCCGGTCGTCCCGGACACGTGCACCAGGTCGCCGTCCACCACGGCGCGGGCGTAGCCGATCTGCTCCTCGAAGGCGGAACCGCTGAGGATCGCGCGTCGCTCTGTCATGCGCCGCACGCTAGGCGACCAGGGCCGGACGGTCCAACGACGGCCCGGGCGCGGCCGAGTCGGGTCAGCGGCCGTAGCGGCGGTCCCGGTCCGCGTACGAACGCAGGGCGCGCAGCAGGTCGATCTGGCGGAAGGCCGGCCACAGGACGTCGACGAAGTGCACCTCCGCATAGGCGGACTGCCACAACAGGAAGCCGGACAGCCGCTGTTCGCCGGAGGTGCGGATGATGAAGTCGGTGTCGTGACCGGCCGGCGAGTACAGGTTGTCGCTGATGTGCTCCAGGTCGAACTCCGCGGCCAGGTCCCGGGGATCGCCGCCCGCGCCGATGTGCTTGTCGAAGGCCGCCCGGACGGCGTCGACGATCTCCCGGCGGCCGCCGTAGCCCACGGCGACGTCGACCTTGAGCCCGCCCCGGCCGACGGTGCCCGACGCGGCCTCCTTCAGCACGCGGGCGGTGTTCCCGGGCAGCAGGTCCAGGGCGCCGATGATCTCGATCTCCCAGGGCTCCCCGGGAGCGCAGATCCGCTGGACCGTCTCCTCGATTATGCCGAGCAGCGGGCCGAGTTCGTCGGCGGGCCGGTGGAGGTTGTCGTCGGACAGCATCCACAGCGTGACGTGGCTGATCCCGGCGTCGGTGCACCAGTGCAGGAAGTCCGTGACCTTGGCGCCGCCGACGCGGTAGCCCTCGCGGACGTCGCTGTGTCCCGCGCCCCGGGCCCAGCGGCGGTTGCCGTCCAGCATGATCGCCACGTGCCGCGGCCGGGGCAGGCCCTCCAGCTTGCGGTTCAGGCGCCGTACGTAGACCGCTTCCAACGCCGCACGCAAGGCCTTCATCGCCACACCGACATCCTTTCTCCGGGTCGTGTCAGAGGGGGAAACGATAGTGCCACGCCCGCCCTTGGACACACCGCGCGAGCCCGGCGCAGCGTTCCCGCACGCCAACGCGCTCGCGGGGTACGGACGGTCCGCGTTCCGCCGCGGCGCGGGCCCGGACCGCTGTCCCGACGCTGCCCTGAACCGGCGCCCGTGCCGCGCGTCCCGGCGGCGCCCTCACAGCCGGACGACGACCAGGGCGACGTCGTCCCGGCCGCCCCCCGCCACCCCCAGTCTGTTCAGCAGCGTGTCCGCGAGCCGCTCGGCGCCCAGGCTGCCGCACTCCACCAGCGCCCCCTTCAGCCGGTCGATCCCGGCGTCGATGTCCTCCTTGCGGCGTTCGATGAGCCCGTCGGTGTACAGCACCAGGGTGTCGCCGGGCGTGTACTGGATGCTGGCCTGGGGCCGCGGCACGTGTATGGGCCGGGCGCCGAGCGGCGGGTCGGTGGCGAGGTCGAGCAGTTCCATGCGGCCGTCCGGGTGCGCCAGCACGGGCGGCGGGTGCCCGGCACAGCTGTAGGTGATGAGCTGGCTGCGCCGGTCGACGATCGCCTTCACCGCCGTCGTGCCCAGGGCCCCCTCGATCGAGCGGGCGTACAGCCCCAGCACCTCAAGGGCCTGCGCGGGCCGCTCCAGGGCCCGGATGGCCGCCGACAGCGCGCTGCGCAGCATGCCCATCACCGCGGCGGCCTCCAGGCCGTGCCCGATGACGTCGCCGACCGCCACGGCGAGCCGGTCCGGCGGGATGTCGACCACGTCGTACCAGTCCCCGCACACGTTGAGCGAACCGATCGCGGGCAGGTAGCGCACCGCCACGTCGTGCGGATGGTGGGCGAGGTCGGGCGCGTACAGCATGGCCTCCTGCAACGTCACCGCGACCGCGCGTTCCCTGGTGTTGGCCTGCCGCAGCTCCTCGTTCAGCCGCTGCAGCTCCCGCGCCCGGACGTACAGTTCGGCCTCCAGCGTCTGCGCGGCCTCCAGGGGCATGCCGACCCGGATCCGGGTGGGGTCACCGGCCTGGTAGGCCTTGACGAAGGCGGTCACGTCCTCGACCCGGTGGATGATCCACGCCACCTGCCCGTCCGGCCCCAGCACGGGGGTGTTCACGGGGGACCACCAGCGCTCCTCGAACTCCCCCGGCCGGCGCACGACGGGGATGTCGTACTTCTGCAGCGCCATCGTGTCCTGCTCGCGGGTGGACAGCACCCGGTGCAGTGAGGCGCCGAGGTTGCGCGTCCCGTCGGCCTCCGGGTCGTTCGGGTTGTCCGGGAACGCCTGGAAGACGTGCTGCCCGATCAGGTCGTCCCGGGTCCGCCCGGTCGCCTCCAGGTACGCCCGGTTGACGTCCACGATCACCAGGTCCGCACCCAGGACGAGGTACGGGCTCGGGGTGGCGGCGAACAGCGCCGCGTGATCGACCTCCGCCGGCATCCTCCGCTCCCTGTCCAGTGGTGGCCTGCACACCCAGGCTGCACCAGCCGGACGCGTCCCGCTCTCCCAGCGGCACGGGCCGGACACGACCGCGGCACGGGCCGTGTCCGGCCCGTGCCGCGGTCGTACGGTGCGGACGCGCGCCCGCGGGCCGGTCAGACGGCCGGCTGGACGGCCTCCGCCTCGGCCGGCCCGGCAGCGGCGGCGGGGGCCCGGCCCGGCAGCGTGAGCACGGCCAAGAAGCCGAGGACGGCCACGGCGGCGAAGAAGTAGAAGCCCCACGGGTGACCGACCCCGGCGGCGACCAGGGCGCCGGTGATCGTCGGGCCGACGATCGACCCCATGCGGCCGATGCCGGAGGCCGAGCCGAGGGCGGTGCCGCGGACGGCGGCCGGGTAGAAGCCGGTCACGTAGGCGTAGACGAGCACCTGCGCCGAGAAGACGAACACACCCGTCAGGAAGACCACGGTGTCGAGCAGCAGGTCGCTGTGCATCCTGACGCTGAGGCAGGCCAGCATCACCACCGAGACCGCGAACCAGCCGAGGGTGACCGGCTTGATGCCCCGCCGGTCGGCGACGAAGCCGCCCAGCACCAGCCCGGCCACGCCGCCGGCGTTGAGGATCAGGAGCTGGGTGACGGCCGTGGGGACGGGGTAGCCGGCCTCGTTCATCAGCTTGGGCAGCCAGGTGTTGAGGCCGTAGACCAGCAGCAGGCCCATGAAGGAGGCGACCCAGATGCCGATGCCCGCCCGCAGGTAGGCCGGCTTGAGCAGCTCGGTGAACGGCACGCGCTGGGACCCGGTGGCCTCGCGGGCGCGCACGAACGCCTCCGACTCCGGCAGCCGGAACCACTGGACGACCGCCACCACGAGCCCGGCCGCGCCGAGGACGTAGAAGAGCACCTGCCAGTTGTCGGTCACCTGCAGTGCCAGCAGCGAGGTGATCACGGCGCCGGTGTGGTAGCCGGTCATCGTCAGCGTGCTGGCGCGTGCCCGGCGTCTGGCGGGCATGTGCTCGGCCATCATCGTCAGCGACACCGGCATGCAGGCGCCGAGACCCACCCCGGCGATCAGCCGCAGCACGGCGAACATCGCCACCGAGGAGGCGAGCGGGACCAGCAGGGTGAAGACGGAGAACAGCACCACGGACCCGATGAGCAGCAGACGCCGTCCGAGCCGGTCGGCGAGCGGACCGACCAGCACCGCGCCGATGGCGACGCCGACCAGCGAGAGCGTGGCGATGGTGGTGGCGTCCCCGGCGGTGATGCCGAGGTGCTTGGTCTTGATCAGGGTCGGGATGATGGCGCCGAGGACGACGAGGTCGTACCCCTCGAGCATGACGGTGATCCAGCACAGGACCACCGTCCAGACGTTGCGGCCGGCGGCGCCGGTGCCCGCGGAGGTGTTGGACGCGTCGGACGCGTCGGAAGAGACGACGGATGTCATGGAGACATTCCCCCCAGAGCGGCTACGGGAGACGGAGGTGGGCGAGCGGAGGCCGGTGCGCCGGCGCGGAGGTCCGGCGGGACCGGCACACGGGGATCAGAACGGGTAGTCGGCTATGTCCGGCCGTACGGTGACCCACTGGGTCTCGGTGAAGGCCTCGATGTTGGCGGCGGCTCCGCCGAACCGGGACCCGGTGCCGGACGCCTTGACCCCGCCGAACGGGGCGTGCGGCTCGTCGGCGACCGTCTGCTCGTTGATGTGGATCTTGCCGGAGTCGATCCGGTCGGCGAGCTTCATCGCCGTGCCCACGTCACCGAGGATGCCGACGGAGAGCCCGTACTCGCAGTCGTTGACGATCCGCGCGGCCTCCTCGGGCGTGGAGAAGCCGATGACGGGCGCAACCGGACCGAAGATCTCCTCGCGCCAGGCCGGCATGTCCGGGGTGAGGCCGGTCAGCACGGTGGCGCGGTACCCGGCGCCCACGATCTCGCCGCCCGCGGCCAGCTTCGCGCCCGCCGCCACGCTCTCGGTGACGATGCCGTGCACCCGCTCGAGCTGCCGCCGGTCGATGATCGGGCCCAGCGCCACGTCCTCCCGGGCCGGGTCGCCCACGGGCAGCGCGTCCGCCTTCGCGGCAAGCACCGCCGCGTACTCCTCGAGCAGCGACTCGTGCACGATGTGGCGGCCGGTCGTCATGCAGATCTGCCCCTGGTGCAGGTACGAGCCGAACGCGCCGGCCGCGGCCGCCTTGCGCACGTCCGCGCCCGGCAGCACCACCAGGGCGTTGTTGCCGCCGAGTTCGAGGTGGGCCCGCTTGAGCAGCCGGCCCGCCTGCTCGCCGATCGCCCGGCCGACCGGGGTGGAGCCGGTGAAGGAGACGACCCGCACCTCGGGCGCCTCGACGACGGCCCGGCCGACCGACGCGTCGCCCGGGAGCAGATGCAGCAGGCCCGGGGGCAGCCCGGCCTCCTCGAAGACGCGGGCGATGACGACGCCGCCGCTCACCGCGGTGCGCGGGTCCGGCTTCAGCAGGACCGCGTTGCCCAGGGCCAGCGCGGGCGCCACCGAGCGCAGCCCGAGGATGAGCGGGAAGTTGAACGGCGCGATCACGCTGACGACACCGGCCGGCCGGCGCCGGGCGAACGACCAGCGGGCCTCCTCGGAGGCCAGCACCTCGCCCTGCGGGTGCGTCGGCAGCGCCGCGCACTCGAAGCACTCGCCCAGGGCCAGCCCCACTTCGAACGACGCCTTGGAGCGCACCGAACCGGCCTCGCGCACCAGCCAGTCCTCGATCTCGGCGGCGTGCTCGGTGAACAGCTCGCCGGCGCGGCGCAGCACGGCCGCCCGTTCCGCGGCCGGGGTGGCCGCCCAGGTCCGCTGGGCCTCGGCGGCCCGGGCCGCGGCCCGGGCTACGTCCTCGGCGGTGGCCAGGCCCACGGTGCCGAGCCGGTCCCCGGTCGCGGGCTCGGTCACCGGCCGCCCGGCGGCGGCGTCCCGCCAGCCGTCGCTGTGGAACTTCTCGCCCCAGACGGCGCTGTCCAGGAATGTCATCGGTTTCCCTTCCGCCGCCTGTCGGGCGGCGAGTTCTCTGAGAGGGGTTCGGGCGTTCGGGCGGGGGGTGGTCAGGAGGGCGTCGTCAGCGCGGTGTCGACCTGGACGAGCCGGGGTCCGTCCGGCCGCTCGGCCAGCACGGCCCGCAGCTCGTCCGCGCCGCCGACGTGCCGGGCCGGCACCCCGTAGCCCTCCGCGATGCGGGTGAAGTCCAGGCCCGGGATGTCCAGGCCCGGCGCGTCCGGCACGCCGAGCAGACCGCTGAACCAGCGCAGCGCCCCGTACGTCCCGTTGCGCAGCAGCACCACGGTGAGCGGGACCCGGTGCCGCGCGGCGGTCCACAGGGCGGTGATGCCGTAGTTGGCCGAGCCGTCCCCGATCACACCGACGACCGGGCGGCCGGGCTGGGCCATGGCGACCCCGACCGCGCCGGGCAGCCCGAAGCCGAGGCCGCCGGCCGCCGGGAAGTAGTACGAGCCGGGCTCGCGCAGGTCCATCTGGCGCCACCACGCGGCGTTCGTCGACGTCGACTCCACGACGTAGGCGGTGTCGCCGGGCAGCTCGTCCCGCAGGGCCGCGAACACCTGCTCGGGGTGCAGGCGCGGCCCTTCGGCGGACGCCGGCTCGGGCGCCGGACGGAACGCGCCCGTGGGCGCCGCGGGCGCGTCCAGCGCCTTCAGCAGCAGCTCGATCACCGCAGCCGGATCGGCCACCAGCGCCTCGCCCATCGGCGCCCGCGCCGCGGCCGGGGCGTCCTCGGTCACCTGGATCAGCCGGGTGCCCTCCGGCAGGTACCGTCCGGGAAGGTACTCGTGGTACCGGAACACCGGGGCGCCGAGCACCAGCACCAGGTCGTGGCCCTCGAAGGCCCGGGACACCGGCTCGATGCCGGCCGGCAGCACCCCGCGGAACAGCGGGTGGCGGTTGGGGAACGGCAGCCGGAACTGCGACGGCGCCGCCCACACCGGACCGCCCAGCCGCTCGGCGAGGCGCACCGCGTCGTGGAAGAGCCCGGCCGAGTCGATGTCGCCGCCCAGCACCAGTGCCGGCCGCCGCGCCGCCGCGACCGCCTCGGCCAGCCGGCGGCCCTGCTCCCCGCCGGGCACGCCCGCCCGCTCCACCCGGCGGTCCAGCACCGCCAGGGAGTTCTCGCCCGCGTCGGCCGCCCAGTCGTCGTACGGCACGGAGAGGTAGGTGGGCCGCCGCTGCAGTCCAGCCTCGAAGACCGCCTGGGCGAGCGCGCGCGGCACGTCCTGCGCGCACGCCGGCTCGGCGGCCCAGCCGACCAGCGGCCGCATCAGCGCGGAGGCGTCGACGTTGGCGAGGTTGGCCTCCGGCCCGATGGCCGGCCGCACCTGCTGGCCGGCCACGACCACCAGGGGCGTGCGCGAGGCCACCGCGTTCGTCAGCGCGCCCATGGCGTTGCCGGAGCCGGACGCGGCGTGCAGGTTGACCAGGACGGGACGGCCGGTCGCCTGGGCGTAGCCGTCGGCCATGCCCACCACGGCCCCCTCGTGCAGGCCCAGGACGTAGCGGAACCCGTCCGGGAGGTCGGCGAGGAAGGGCAGCTCGTTGGAGCCGGGGTTGCCGAAGACGGTGGTGAGCCCCTGACGACGCAGGAACTCATGGGCGACATGACGCACGGATGGCACGGGTGCTGTTCCCTTCGGAAGTGACGCAGCACACGCTAAGGAGCTGGCGACATGGTCACCAATAGATGTTGCCCGGCCGCGATATAGACTCCGTCGATATGAGCAGCTTCGACCTGAACCTCGCCCGCGTCTTCGTGCTGCTCTACGAGACCGGCAGCGTCACGGCCACCGCCGAGACCCTGCACGTCACCCAGCCGACCGTCAGCTACAGCCTGGGCAAGCTGCGCCGCCACTTCGGCGACGAGCTCTTCCGCCGCACCGGCCGCGGCCTCACCCCCACCGCCGGCGCCCGCCGCCTGTACGAGCCGCTGCAGCGCGCCCTCGCCGACATCGACGGGGCGATCCGCCAGTCCGACGACTTCGACCCCGCGGCCATGGGCGGCCGCTTCACCGTCTCCTTCTCCGACCTGGGCGAGGTGACGCTGCTGCCGCGCCTGGTGGCGGCCGCGCGCGAGCGCGCGCCCCGGGTGTCGTTCGCCGTGCGCTCCCTTGACGTGGACGACGCCGAGAGCCAGCTCCGCCGCGGCGAACTCGACGCCTTCGTGGCCACACCGGTGCTGACCTCGCACCGCACCGTGCGCATCCCGCTGTTCCACGAGCGCTACGTCGGCGTGGTCGCCGCCGACCATCCGCGCATCCGCGGCGCCGGCGTCACCCTGGCCCAACTGGCCGCCGAGCAGCACGCGTCGGTGTACGGGCCCAGCGGGCACGTCGCGCCCAGGTCGCTGCTCGCCGCCCACGGGCTGCTGGACCGCCTGGCCGTGGACGCCACCCGCTTCTCGGTGCTGCCGTACCTGCTGGAGCGGACCGACCTGATCGCGATCGTCCCCGAGTACGTCGGCGAGGTGTTCACCGCCTCCCACCGGCTGCGGCTGGTCCGGCTGCCGTTCGACACCGAGCCGATCGAGATCGCGCTCTACGCCCGCCACGAGGCGTCCCGCAGTCCTTCGCAGCGCTGGCTGGTCCAGTTCATGGCCGAGGTCCTGGGCGAGCTGGTCAGCCCCGCGCAACTGCCGCCTACCGCCATCCGGTAGGGCGCTCACCTCTGGCGGTGCGGTGCCTCTCGCGCACCGTGGAGGTCAGGCTGGTCGGGGCCGGTGGTGGACATGGACATCGACCGGGACGAGGCCCGTGACCGGATGCGGCGGGAAGTCACCGACGTGCTCGGCGCGGACGTGGCCCGCTCGGTGCTGACCCACGTGGCGCACGGCAACCCCGCCGAGGTGCTGCTGCGGGCCGCCGAGGGAGCCGAGGCGCTGGTCGTCGGCAGCCGGGGCAGGGCGGCTTCGCCCGGGCCCCGCCCGGCTCCGTCAGCCGGCACGTGCCGCAGCACGCGACTGTCCGGTCGTGCTGGTGGGCCCCGGGCCCAAGTAGGCCCCGCCCACGCGGTCACTCGGTGGCGGCGCCCTGCCCGGCCACCGCGTCCCGGCCTCCCGGCGGCAGGTCGAACCGTACGTCGACCACCCCCTCCACGGCCCTGATCAGCCGGGCGGCCACCGGCACCAGGGCCCTGTCGCGCACCCGGCCGACGAGCGTCACGACGCCGTCCTCGACCACCACGTGCAGGGACGACGAAGGCGGCGGGAACAGGTAGGACACGATCTCCCTCCGGACCTGCTCGGCGATCTCCTCGTCCCCGCGCAGGAAGACCTTGAGCAGGTCGGCGCGGCTCACCACGCCCTGCAGCAGCCCGAGTTCGTCGACCACCGGCAGCCGCTTGACCCCGGTCCGCGCCATCGCCCGGGCGGCCTCGGCCAGGGTGGCGTCGGCGCGCACGGTCACGGCCGGCTCGGTCATCAGGTCACCGGCGCTGAGCGCGCCTGCCTTGGCCATGTCGGCGGGGCGGCGCAGCCGGGTGTACTCCTCCGCGGGATCGTCCCGGAGTTCCTCCGTGGGCAGCAGGTCGGCCTCGGAGACGACACCGACGACCCGGCCCTCGCCCTCGATCACCGGAAGGGCGCTGACCCGCCAGTCCTGCATCATCTCCACGATCTCCTTGAACGGGGCCCGGCGGCCGACGGCGGCGACCGTGTGCGTCATGACGTCGCTGACGATGTGCGGGGTGCCGTACATGGTGACTCCAGGAGGGACTCGGTTCCGTGCCCCGGTTCCGTGCCCCGGGCGCGGCGGCGGGCCGGGGGCGGCTAGGGCAGCCCCCGGTGCACCTCGAAGACTCCGCCCAGGCCGGACAGGCGCAGCAGGCGCGTGAAGCTCGTGCTCTCGGCGACCAGCCGCAGCCGGCCCCGGCGGGCCAGAGCCCGGTTCCGCGCCCGGCACAGGACGCCCAGCCCGGCGCAGTCGATGAAGGTGGCCGGGCGCAGATCGAGCACCAGATCGGGGCGCGGGCCCGCGGTGAGCGCGTCGAGCCGCTGCGCCAGCGCGTCCACGGACAACACGTCTATCTCCCCGTCCAGGGCCACGACGGTCGTGCCGCCGCCCTCGCTGGGCGCGGGGCGCGGGCCGGACGTCGTGCGGTTCTCGGGCATGCAACGAGACAAACGCCTTCCGGGGCGTGGGCGGTAGGGCCGGTCGGCCCCATCCCGGGGCCGACGGGGCCCACGGGGCGGGGAACGGGCCCGGCGCGGGCACGACAGGGTCGGGCGACGGCAGGAGACGGCACCGTGCGGGGCCGGGCGGGGCGGGGCCCGGACAGGGACCGGCGTGGGCGCGGACGGGGCCGGTATGGGTCGGCGTGCCGGCGGGCCCGCGCGGGATCCGGACGGACGCCTTCCGGCCGGTGGCGAGGGCCGGTCGGCCCAAGCGTGACCCCCGCCCACCGCACAAGCTGAACATGCGGGGCACTTCCGGCGCCGCGCCGGAGTCAGGCCCACGCCCGCGCACCCGCCGGACGCCCTGGCGCCGCGGCAGACCGAAGAGGTGAGGAGCGTCATGAAGGGCTACGTCTTCCACGGTCCCGGGCAGGCCTCCTGGCAGGACGTGCCGGACCCGGCGATCAAGGAGCCGACCGACGTGATCGTGCGGGTCGGCGCCGTGACCATCTGCGGGACGGACCTGCACATCCTCAGGGGCGACGTGCCCGAGGTGCGCCCCGGCACGGTGCTCGGCCACGAGGCGGTCGGCGAGGTCGTCGAGACCGGCAGCGACGTGAACACCGTGCGGCCAGGCGACCGGGTGCTGATCTCCTGCATCACCTCCTGCGGCCGGTGCCGCTTCTGCCGGGACGGCTGCTACGGCCAGTGCCGCGACGGCGGGGGCTGGATCCTCGGCCACCTGATCGACGGCACCCAGGCGGAGTACGTCCGCGTGCCCCACGCCGACCTGTCCGTGCACCCGCTGCCCGGCGCCGTACGCAGCGAGGACGCCGTACTGCTGGCGGACATCTTCCCGACCTCCTACGAGGTCGGCGTCCTCAACGGGCGGGTCCGCCCTGGAGACACCGTCGTGGTCGTCGGCGCCGGCCCCATCGGCCTCGCGACGATCACCACGGCACGCCTGTTCTCGCCGGAGCGGATCATCGCCGTCGACCTGGCGCCGGCCCGGCTCGAGGCGGCCAGGCGGTTCGGCGCCGACGCGGTGGCCGACGCGCGGGAGGCGCCCCGGCAACTGGTGGACGACCTGACCGACGGGCTGGGCGCGGACGTGGCGGTCGAGGCGGTCGGCGTCCCGGAGAGCTTCGAGCTGTGCACCCGCGTCGTCCGTCCGGGCGGGCACGTCGCCAACGTCGGCGTGCACGGACGGCCCGCGACCCTGCACCTCGAGGACCTGTGGATCAGGAACGTGACCATCACCACCGGCCTGGTGGACACCCGTTCCACCCCGACGCTGCTGCGGATGGCCGCGGCCGGCCGGCTGCCGACCGGTGGACTGGTCACCCACACCTTCCCGTTGCAGCAGATGGAGGAGGCCTACGACATCTTCTCCCGGGCCGCCGAGACCGGCGCGCTCAAGGTGGTGCTCGGCGGGGAGCAGCACGCGGAACTGGCCGTCCCCGCGGCCTGAGCACGAAGCGAGACGGAGGCGAGGGACCATGACCGGCAGGACAAGGGCGGGCACGGCGGCGGGCCTCTCCGCGGGAGCGGTCACCGACGCCCCGGAGGCGGAGACCCGTACGGCGCTGGGCGACCTCGGCCGGCGGCTGGCCGCCCGGCGGCTGCAGCTCGGCCTGACCCGGCGGCAGGCCGCGGCCCGCGCCGGAATGGCGGCCAGCTATCTCAGGTACCTGGAGGAGCACCCCGGCGCCGCGCCGGGCACCGGCGCCCTGATGAACCTGGCCGAGGCGCTGGAGACCACCGTCAACGAACTCACTGGCGGCGGCGTCGACCTGCCGCCCGGCACCGGACGGGCCGCACGCGCACCGGAGTTCAGCAGACTGCGCCCGAGCGAGTGCCGCACCCTGCTGGCCATGCACGGCGTCGGGCGGCTCGCGGTGCCCACGGCGTCGGGCCCGCTGATCGTGCCGGTGAACTACACCGTCGTGGACGGCGCGATCGTCTTCCGGACCGCGCGCGGCGCGACCCCCTCGCTGGCCGCCGGACTCCAGGTGGCGTTCGAAGTGGACCGCATCGACGAGGCGTTCAGCCAGGGCTGGAGCGTCCTGGTGCGCGGGCCCGCCCACGCGGTCACCGACCGGCACGAGCAGCTCCGGCTGGCGGAGCGGGCGTACAGCCTGCCCTGGGCGGGAGGCGTCCGGAGCGTGTGGGTGCGCATCGACCCGTTCACCATCACCGGACGCCGGATCACCGTGTGAGGCGGGCCGGCGACGCCCCCGCGACCGCGGCCGGGCGCCGGGCGCGGACGACGGAGCGACACCGCGGGGGATCGGTGCCGCTCCTGCGACCACTGTGGCCCATGCCGCGCCGGCGTCCGTAGTGCCGATGGACCCGTACCGGGGGCCACAGGTCCCTCGCGATCGTGTGACCGGCCGTCGTGAGGGACGCTCCGGCCGCGGGAACGGGCCACTCGGCCCATGCCCCGGGCGGGGTCGCGGGCGCACGCTGAAGAAGTCCCAGGAAGGCATCCGAGCCCCCGGAGGGCGCCATGAACGGCACTCCGACGGTCGTGAACGACGTGATGACCTGTCCGGTCGTCGCGCTGCGCACCGGCGCCGGCTTCAAGGAGATCGCGCAGGCGATGCGGGAGTGGCAGGTGAGCGCCCTTCCGGTGCTGGACGCCGACGGCCGGGTGGTGGGCGTGGTCTCCGAGGCCGATCTGCTGCCCAAGGAGGAGTACCGCGAGGGCGACCCGGACCGGTCCGCGCAGCTGCGGCACCTCGCCGACCTCCGCAAGGCGGACGCGGTGACCGCGGCGGAGCTGATGACCGCCCCGGCCGTCACCGTGCCGCCCGGGGCCACCCTCGCGCACGCGGCGCGCGTCATGGCCCGCCGCAGGGTCAAACACCTGCCGGTCGTCGGTCCCGACGGGACCCTCAGGGGGGTCGTCAGCCGCTCCGACCTGCTGAAGGTGTTCCTGCGCACCGACGAGGACATCGCCGAGGACGTCGCCCGCGAGGTGGTCGTGCGGCTGTTCGGCACCCGGCAGGCGCCGGTGCGGGTCGAGGTGCGCGACGGGGTGGTCACCCTCACCGGGCGCGTGCACGACACCGCGCTGGTGCCGCTCGCCACCCTGCTGGCGCGCTCGGTGCCCGGTGTCGTCGACGTGCGCTGCGCCCTGACCGGCCCGCGCCGCCACCCGCACGCGGGCCCCGGTCTTCCGGAGCTGCGGCCGGCGGCCCCCGCCTGACGGCGGCGACGGCAGGCGGAGCCGAGAGGAGGCCGTCCCCGATGCCCGCGAAACCATCCCGACCGAACGAGTCCCCCGTCCGGCTGTGGCGCTGGCGGCACAACGCGCTGCGCCGGCACAGCGACGCCGTCGAGGCCTGGATCGTGCTCGGCGTCTGGTTCCTGGTCCTGGTCGGCGGCGCCTTCGCGGGGCTGCTGGCGGCGCACTCGGTGGACTCGGACCTCGCCGCACGGCGGGCCCGCGCACACCCGGTCGCCGCCGTGGTCACCGGCGTCGAGCCGGAGACGCCGTCCGCCGCGAACGGACACGACGACGGCCGGGTGCGGGCCACGGTGCGCTGGACCGACGCAGGCGGATCGGTGCACCGGGCCACGGCCAGGGTCCTGCCGAACGCCCTGGCGGGCACCCGGCTCACGGTGTGGGCGGACACCGCCGGCCGGGTGGTCCCGGAGCCCCTGAGCAGGACGGAGGCGGTCCTGCAGGCGGCCCTGACCGGCATCCTCGTCGGTCCGCTCTTCGGCGCGGCGGTCTGGGGCGGCGGCCGGCTGCTCCAGGCGGCCCTGCTGCGCCGGCGGCTGGCCGAATGGGACGAGGAGTGGAAGCGCGTCGGCCCGGAGTGGCGCAAGTTCAGCGGGGGACGGGGGTGAGGGCGGGGGAGAGGCGCCTGGAGGCGTGGCCGCTCGGGGGCCCTGTCGGACCCGCCTGATGTCAGCCCTCGGCCGCGGTGAGGTGGGACTCCACGCTCACCACGGCTCGGGGGCGGGGCCCTGTCGGAGCGGCCTGGCGTCAGCCCTCGGCCGCGGTGAGGTGGGACTCCACGCTCACCACGCCCTCGACGGCCCGGACCATGCCGATCGCCAGGGGGATGCGGGCCGCGTCGGCGACCCGGCCGGTCAGGATGGCGACGCCGTCCGAGACCGTGATGTGCACCGGCTCGACCGGGGCCGGGAAGAGGACGTCGACGACGTCGCGCCGGATCTCGTCGGCGAGGTCGTCGTCCGGGCGCAGGAACACCTTCAGCAGGTCCGAGCGGCTGACGACGCCCTCGAGTACTCCCTCGGCGTTCACCACGGGCAGCCGCTTGACGTGCCGCAGGGCCATGATCCGCGCCGCCTCGGCGAGCGTGGCGTCGGCGTGGACGGTGACCGCCGGGGCGCTCATCACCTCGTCCGCCGTCACCCCTCCGGCCTTGGCCAGGTCGGGCAGGCGGCGCAGCTGGGTGAGCCGGTCCGGGTCGCTGTCCCGGAACTCCTCCTTGGGCAGCAGATCGGCCTCGGAGACCAGGCCGATCACCCGGCCGTCCCCCTCCAGCACGGGCAGCGCGCTGACCTTCCACTCCTCCATGCGCTCGACGATCTCCCTGAACGGTGCCCTGCGGCCGACCGCGACGACCGCCCGCGTCATCACGTCGCTTACCCGGTACGGGCTGCCTGTCATGGTGTCCTCCTCGGGGTCCTCCCCGCCGGGCCGGGCGGTCAGACCAGGCCGCCGCTGCCGTAGGGGGCGTAGAGGTCGAGCAGCCGGATCCGGGACGCGTGCAGCCGCTGCGCGACCACCCGCCCCACCCAGACCGCGATCGCCCGGCCGAACTCCGGGTCCTCGGCGCACATGTCCAGGACGGTCCCGGCGTCGAACTCCCAGGCCCGCACGGGACTCAGCGCCTCGGCGCCCAACTGCCAGATGTGCGGCGGGAAGTGCCAGGACCAGCCGACCAGGTCGCCGTGGCCGAGCGACTCGATGACGGCGGGACGGCGGCCGGGCACCCTCAGGTCCAGGGCCACGGTGCCGGTGCGCACGATCCAGAAGCGGTCGGCCCGCCGGCCTTCCTCGAACAGGCGGGCACCGCTCGCGAACGAGACCTCGCGGGCCGCCCGCATCAGGGATTCACGGTGCTCGGCGGGCAGAGCGGCGTTCAAGGTGGTGGTGGCGGAGGTCATGGCCCCGGCTCCCTTCGTGGCGTCTGGTGCCAGCGTGGGCCTCCCGGGGCCTCGGCACCACGGGCCGCTCGGGCCCCGCCCGTGGGCCCTTCGGCCCGGCCGCGGGGGCCGGGAAGGGCGCATGAGGGCGGGAAGGACGCCATCCGCTTCTCGTGGATCCTGATTGCGCGGTGCACGGCCGCGAGCCGCTTCCCCGCGTCTCCAAGGAGTCCTTCCCGCTACCTCCAGCAGACCACGGGAAAGGCCCGTCCACCAGTAGTGTCCGGCCGCCGCTCCACCCCGGCCACCTCGGGCGCCCGTCCCCGCGGCCCGTCCCGGCGATCCGGCTCTGGACGCCGGCGGGCTCCCGGGTTAGCCTTTCCGTCCAGAGTTGGATTTCGAGTCCATATACGGGGAGGGGCCGATGGATCACGTGACGGACGGCGCGGAGCCGGTGCGCCGTGCCGGGTCGGCGGCGTCCGCGGCCGCCGACCCGGACGAACACCTCATCCGGGAGGCCGAGAAGATCGCCGTCGCCCTCGGGCGCATGTTCCCGGGCCTGTGCGAAGTGGTCCTGCACGACCTGCGCGACCCCCGGCACGCCATCAGGACGATCGAGAACAACCTCTCCGGCCGCCGGACCGGGGACTCCGCGACCGAGCTGGGCCTGGCCCGGATCGCCGACCCGGACTACCCCGGCGTCATCCAGAACTACCCCAACCGGTTCCCCGACGGCCGCCCGGCGAAGAGCACCTCGATCGGCATCAAGAACAGCGCCGGCGACTACATCGCCGCCCTCTGCCTGAACCTCGACGTCTCCGTGCTGTCACCCGTCACGCTGGCCCTGTCCAGGCTCGTCGCCACCGACACCGACCACCGCGACCCCCCGCTGGAGACACTGCGCGACCGCAACGCCCGCGAGCTGCGCGGGGCGGTCGAGTCACTCGCCGCCGAGCGCGGCGGGACCCCGCGTTCGCTGAGCCGGGACGCCAAGAGGGAACTCGTGCGGCACCTGCACGCCGAGGGCTACTTCGACTCGCGCGACGCCGCCCAGAGCATCGCCGACCTGCTCGGCGTCTCCCGCGCCACCGTCTACAACTACACCAGGTGAGAGGCCGCCCATGACCGCCGCGGACCGCCGTCTGCCGCACAGCACCGAGGAGCGGACCGCCGCGCTCGCCGACGGGGCCCCGGGGCCGCAGACGGCTCCGGCGCCCACCGCCCCGCCCGCCCGGACGCTGGCCGACCCCGACACCCCGTTCGCGGTCGTCGACGTGCACCGGGTGCGGCGCAACATCGAGCGGCTCGCCCGGCACGCCGAACGCCTCGGCGTGGCCCTGCGCCCGCACGTCAAGACGGCCAAGAGCCTGGACGTCGCCGCGCTCGCGCACCCGGGCACGCCCGGCCCCGTCACCGTCTCCACCCTCGCCGAGGCCGAGGCGTTCGCAGACGGCGGCCACACCGACATCACCTACGCCGTAGGCATCGACCCCCACAAGCTGCCCCGGGCCTTCGCGCTGCGGCGGCGCGGCGTCACCCTGCGCGTCCTGCTCGACAGCGCCGGACAGGCGAGGGCCGTGGTCGATGCCGCCCGGGAGACCGGCATCGGCCTTCCCGCCCAGATCGAGATCGACTGCGACGGCCACCGCGGCGGCCTGCGGCCCGACGCCCCGGAACTGGTCGGCATCGGCCGTGCCCTGCACGACGCGGGCTGCCTCGACGGGGTGCTGACCCACGCGGGCGAGTCGTACTTCGCCCACACCCCCGAGGAGCGGCGCCTGGCCGCCGGGCGGGAACGCGACGCCGCCGTCGCGGCGGCCGGCCGGCTGCGCGCCGCCGGCCTGCCCGTGCCCGTCGTCAGTGTCGGCTCCACTCCCACCGCCCACGCCGCCGAGGACCTCACCGGCGTCACCGAACTGCGCGCCGGGAACTACGTCTTCTTCGACCTCGTCATGGCCGGCCTCGGCGTCTGCGAACTGGACGACCTCGCCCTGTCGGTCGTCGTCACCGTCATCGGCCACCGCCCCGAGTACGGCTGGATCATCACCGACGGCGGCTGGATGGCCATGTCCCGGGACCGCGGCACCTCCGCACAGCCCCAGGACCAGGGCTACGGCCTGGTCGCCGGCCTCGACGGACGGCTCGTGCCCGGGCTCGTCATGACCGCCGCCAGCCAGGAGCACGGCACCCTCACCGCCCGCGACGGCGCCCCCCTGCCCGACCTGCCCGTCGGCACCCGCCTGCGCGTCCTGCCCAACCACGCCTGCGCAACCGCCGCCCAGCACCGCGGCTACCACGTCGTCGACAGCAGCCGGACCGCCGGTCCCGCGCCCGGGATCCAGGCCGTCTGGAACCGCGTCACCGGCTGGTGACCGCACCCCGCCGGCCCGCCGGCCGGCGACCCGCCGCCCCGCCCCTCCCGTCACAAGGACCCGACATGGCCGACGCATCGCCCGTATCGTTCGACGACGTCCGGGAGGCCGCCGCACGCCTCCAGGGCATCGCCCATCGCACCCCCGTGCTCACCTCCCGCACGCTGAACTCGGTCGTCGGCGCCGAGGTGTTCGTCAAGTGCGAGAACTTCCAGCGGGTCGGCGCCTTTAAGTTCCGCGGCGCCTACAACGCCGCCGCCCGGCTCTCGCCCGGGCAACTGGCCAAGGGCATCGCCGCCTACTCGTCGGGCAACCACGCCCAGGCCACCGCGCTGGCCGCCCGCGAGCTGGGGACCACCGCCGTCATCCTGATGCCCGAGGACGCCCCCCGCTCCAAACTGGCGGCCACCGCCGGGTACGGCGCCGAGGTCGTCACCTACGACCGCTACACCCAGGACCGCACCGCCCTCGGCGAGGCCCTGGCCGAGGACCGGGGCCTGACCCTGATCCCGCCCTACGACCACCCGCACGTCATCGCCGGCCAGGGCACCGCGGCCCTCGAACTCCTCCAGGACACCGGGGCGCTCGACGCGCTGGTGGTGCCGGTCGGCGGCGGCGGCCTCATCGCGGGCAGCGCCACCGCGGCCAAGGCGCTGCACCCGGGCATCCGCGTGGTCGGCGTGGAGCCCGAAGCGGGCGACGACACCAGGCTCTCCCTGGCCGGCGGCGCGCGCGTCACCATCCCCGTGCCCCGCACCATCGCCGACGGCCAGGCCCTGGCCACGCCCGGCGAGATCACCTTCCCCATCAACCAGCGCCTGGTCGACGCCGTCTCCGTCGTCAGCGACGAGGAGATCGTCCACGCCATGCGGTTCGCCTTCGAACGCCTGAAGATCGTCCTCGAACCGAGCGGCGCGAGCGCCCTCGCGGCTCTCATGGCCGGGCGCGTCGACGACCCGCCGCGACGGATCGGCGTCATCGCCTCGGGCGGCAACATCGACACCGAGCGGTTCACCGGTCTCATCGCCCGCTGACCCTGTGACTTCTCCCACCCGCTTCCCACCCGCTCTTGCCCCGGCGGCCCGGGCGTATCTACGTTCGGACACATGTCCCCCCATGGCCCCATCCTTCCCGGCGAACCCGGCGAACCTCTCGAAAAGTCCGAACCGGACGAGTCCGCGGGGGCCGGCCGGCCCCCGGCGGACCGGCCCGGCGCCGCCCGGCTCGTCGAGTTCACCGTCGACCTCAGCTCCCACGAGATGCTCCGGCGCACCCACACCGTGGCCGCACTGGGCGCCGGCTGGGACCCGGTGGCGGCCCTGCACGGCGAGCAGGAGGCGTACGACCTGCTGTACTCCGGCCTCGACGCCGAGCAGCAGCGCCTCTACGAGGAGCTGATCGCGGCCGGTGTGCTGCCCCGGCGCGGTGGCGGCGATGCTGCCGCTTGATCCGCAGGCCGACATCGGCCGCCGTGCCTGGGTGGCCTGCCCCAACTGCGACGACCGCCGCGGCTGCGCCACCTGCGAGCAGGGGCGCCCGTGCCGCGGGCACTGGCGCTACCTGCTCTCCAACACCGGCAGCCTGCTGCACCTGCAGTGCCCGTCCTGCCGCCACGTCTGGAACCACGAGACGCACTTCGGCGCCACCCGCTCCCAGATGTGACACGGGCCGGGACCCGCAGGACCCGCTCAGCGGGCGCCCGTCCAGTTGTGGGCCACGTCGACCACGAGCCGGCCCGCCGCCTGCTGGACCCGGAACGGCAGCCGGGCCCGCACGCCGAGACCCACCTGCGTCTCGCCCTCGAAGCTCCCGGCGAACCGGGTGTCCCGGAAGGTGCGGTACCCGCGCACGTCGACGCCCGGCAGGGTGCGGCCCACACGCCCCGGGTACGTGACCGCGCCGGTCGCCGGGTCGTAGCTCGGCGCGCCGACACGGATGTCGAGCACGGCCCCGCCGGCGACCGGGATGGTGCGCCCGGTGGTGCTCTGCCGCAGCCGTTCGACGTACGCGACGTGGTAGCGGACGGCCCGGCCGCCGCCGGGCACGTCGAACACGATGCGGTCGTAGCAGTCGTGCCGCCCCGTCCTGACGTTCTTCAGCGGCACCGCCCCGGTGGCCGGGCCGCCCTTGGCTCCGCTGCCCCAGCCGGTCGGACAGGCCGTGGCCCGCGCGGCGGCCGCCGGAGCCGCGTCCGCCGCCGTCGCCGCGCCGCCCAGTCCGGCGCCCGCCAGGACGAGAACTGTCGCGATGATTCCTGTTCTCCGCATGATGTCCCCCTTGGTCACGCCATGCTGTTATGGGGTGAGACATGCGGATATGGCGAATGGTTGCACGACGGGGCGGGGAGACCGCGCGGGCCGGCCCAGAGCGTCAGGTCAGGGGCGGCGCCCGGTGCGGGGCGGTGGGCATGGCGAGGTGCGCGAGGTCGCCCGGCGGCGGTGTGCGCACCGGCCACAGCGGCGCGGCGTCGCCGTCGGCGAGCGCTGCCGGGGCGTCTGTGAGCCTCATGCGCTCCCGCAGCCGGCCGTAGAAGTCCATCGGGCCCAGCCGGACCGCCTTGAGCCGGCGTGGAGCGGCGTACACGCCGATCCAGTCCCCGGGGTCGAGCACCCCGCGGACCTGGCCGTCGATGCTGACGGCGGCCTGCCCGGACCGTTCCAGCACGCGCAGCGCGATGGGCTCGTCCGGGGCCGCCACGACCGACCGGTTGAACGTCATGTGCGGGGCGACCGGAGTGAAGATCAGACCCTCCGCGCGGGGCGACACCACCGGGCCGCCCGCGGCGAAGCTGTACGCGGTCGAGCCCGTCGGCGTGGCGACCAGCAGTGCGTCGGCGGAGTAGGCGGCCAGCAGCCGGCCCGCGAGGTAGACGCCGACCGACACCTGCCGGTCCCGGGTCAGCTTCTCCAGCACCACGTCGTTCAGGGCCATGACGTTCAGGGCGATCCCCCAGTCGTCACCGGTCTCGCACTCCGAGCGCACCCGTGGCGGCGGCAGCATCGGGCCGCGGCCGTAGCGCACCAGCGCCTCCATGTGCGCGGGCACCTCCAGCCGGCACGACGCCCGCATGGTGAGCAGCATCCGGTTCTCGACCGTGATCCTCTCCTCCCGCACGGCCTCCAGCGCGGCTCGCACCGCGGGCGCGGGCACCTCGGTCAGGAAGCCCACCCGCCCGAGGTCCACGCCCAGGACGAGGGCGTCGTTCTCGGCCGCCAGCCGGGCGCCGCGCAGGAACGTCCCGTCGCCGCCCAGGGTGACGATCAGGTCCGGATCGCCGGCCGCGTCGACCTCCTCCCGGGCGCTGTGCCGCTCGCCTTCCCGCCACACGTCGATGTCGGCGCAGGCCACCGCGTGCTCGGCGCACCATTCGCGCACGGCGCTCGCGGCGGCCACGGCCTCCGCCCGTCCGCCGTGCACGACCAGACCGACACGGTTCACCGTCATACCCGCCTCCCAGCCGGTTGGCCCCGGAGTCCATCCTCGCCGGGAATCCCGGCCGGCACCTCCCGCGCCGCCCGGCCGTGTCCCGCCGCCCCTCGCCGCGCCCTCGTCACGGGTCCGGCGCACGCCTGACCGAGCCGATCCGACGCCCGCCGCTCCCCGGGCCACGAGTACGGGACCACGGGAACCCGGTCCGGCGCCCGCGTCCCGGGCGGGGCCGCCGGAGGAGGGCCCATCCGGGGCGCCTCCGGGCGCCTCCGGCGGTTGGGCGGCGACCGGCGTGGTCACCCGCACCGGCATGAACGAGAACAGGCCACTCGCCCTGGTGACCGGGGCTTCCAGCGGAATCGGATACGCACTGGCCAGGCAGTTCGCGGAGAACGGCTACGACCCGCTGACCAACGCCGAGGACGACCGCCTGGACTGCACGAAGGCGGGGCGTTGTACACCGGCTGGAACGGACCCGGCATGGTCGCCGCGACGGAGGAGGTGAACGCCGGACGGCTGACGCGGTGGCGCGCCGGGCCGGTTCCGTACCCTGACGGCATGCGCATGCGCCCCACCCTGAGCTGGACCCCCGCGGACGACCTGCCGCCGGGCACCACGGACCTGGAGCCGGTCGCCGACGCGCTGAGCGCCGGCGGTGTGCTGGTGCTCAGCGGGGCGGGCATCTCCACCGAATCGGGCATCCCCGACTACCGGGGCGAGGGCGGCAGCCTGACCCGGCACACCCCCATGACCTACCAGGAGTTCACCGCGGACCCCCGGGCCAGGCGCCGGTACTGGGCGCGCAGCCACCTCGGCTGGCGCACCTTCGGCCGCGCCCGGCCCAATGCCGGGCACCGGGCGGTGGCCGCGTTCGAACGGCACGGGCTGCTCTCGGGCGTCATCACCCAGAACGTCGACCGCCTGCACCAGGCCGCCGGCACCGAGGACGTGGTGGAACTCCACGGCAGCCTGGACCGGGTCGTCTGCCTCTCCTGCGGCGCCTTCAGTCCCCGCCGCGAACTCGCCCGGCGGCTGGAGGAGGCCAACCCGGGCTTCGATCCGGTGGCCGCGGGCATCAACCCGGACGGCGACGCCGACCTCACCGACGACCAGGTCGGCGACTTCCGGGTGCTGCCCTGCACGGTCTGCGGCGGCATCCTCAAACCGGACGTCGTGTTCTTCGGCGAGGCCGTCCCGCCGCTGCGGGTCGAGCACTGCCGCGCCCTGGTCCGCGAGGCCTCCTCGCTGCTGGTCCTGGGCTCCTCCCTGACGGTGATGTCCGGGCTGCGGTTCGTCCGCCAGGCGGCCCAGGCGGAGAAGCCGGTGCTGATCGTCAACCGGGACCCCACCCGGGGCGACCGCCATGCCCGCACCCGCGTCGCGCTGCCCCTGGGCGCGGCGCTCACCTCGGTGGCCGACCGGCTGGGCGTCCCCGTCGACGCACCGGCCGCGGACCCGGCGTAGCCCTGGCCGCGGCGCGTGCGCGGAGCCCCGGCGGGACCTGTGACGGCGGGCGCCGGTCCGCCGCCGCGGCCCGGCGGGCGCCGCGCCGGGCCATGCGCACCGGCACGGCGCGGCGGCCCCGGTCACGGCACTCGCGGTGCCTGGAGGCGGCTCCGGCCACGGGACCCGCGGTGCTCGCGGCGCCCGCCGGGCCATGCGCACCGGCACGGCGCGGCGGCCCTGGCCACGGCACTCGCGGCGCCTGGAGGCGGCTCCGGCCACGGCACTCGCAGCGCCTGACGGCGGCCCCGGTCACGGCACTCGCGGCGCCTGGAGGCGGCCCCGGCCAACGGCCCCAGGACCCGCGGCGGCTCCGGCCACGGCACTCGCGGCACTCGCGACGCCTGACGGCGCCCCCGCCTCCCTCCCGCCGCCGCGTCGTGCGGTCAGGAAGCGCCGGCCGTCGCGGTGGACACAGCGGCCCGGGCCGCCCGTTCCACCAGCGAGACGCCGTCCTTCATGGTCTTGTTGCCGTCCGACAGGACCGCGACCAGGTAGTGGTGTCCGCCCGCCGTGATCCGGCCGACGCTGTTGACGTCCCACAGGTCGGTCGTGTCGCGCTGGAGCCAGCCGTTCTTCAGGGCCGTTCCGGCGCCGCCGGCCGCCGACACGCCCCAGGACTGGTCGTCGGCGACGTTGCTCATCAGGCCGCGTACGTAGGCGCGGGACGCGGCGTCGAGCGCCGGGGCGGAACCCGGCTTCGTGGCCTGCCCGGTGTCGAACACCGCGCGCAGCAGCCGTATCTGGTCGGCGGACGTGGTCCGGGTCAGGCCCCACTTGCCGCCGGGGCCGCCCACGGTCTCGGTGAGCCCGAGCCGCTTGTTCGCCGCCTTCAGGCCCGGGGCGAGGCCGATGCTCCGCCACAGGGCGTTGGCCGCCGCGTTGTCGCTGTGCTCGATCATCTTCTTGGTCTGCGCGCGTTCCCCGTCGGACAGCGCGCGCCCCGAGTCCTGCGCCTTGAGCAGCAGCGCGGCCAGGATGTCGACCTTGATGATGCTGGCCGTGTCGTAGGGGGTCTCCTCGCCGAACACGGTGGGCGCGCGGCCCGGCAGGTCGAGGTCGAGGACCGCGGCGGTCACCCGTGCCTTGCCGTGCGCGCCGACCGAGGCGGGGAAGTCCGCCGGGCCGGCGGCGGCCGGGGTGGCCGCGGCGGCGGACGCCGGGGCGAGGACGCCGGAGGCAAGCAGCGTCGCGGCGGCCACGGTGAGCGCGCCGCAGGCGGCCGCGCGCTTGCCCGGGCGCGGCGAGAGGAAGGATCGGAACGGCATGGTGAGGGGCCTCGGCGGTGCGGGGGACAGGGACACGACGGTGTGAACGTAGTCAGAAGGACGGTCCGGTGAAGTGACCGATGCCACGAAAAGGCCCTTTCGGGGCGATTTGTGAGCAGGGCAACAGATCGTGATGGGCGCAGAATGAGACCAGGAGGCGTGCCTGGTCCGGGAGGCGTCATGAGCACATCAGGCGAGTCCAGGGTGTCCGGTCTCGAGGTCCGTTCGATCGACTACGTCCCCCTGGACGAGCGCCACGGCAGGCTCTGGCACCTGGGTCCGCTGTGGTTCATGTCCAACGCGCAGATCGCCACCCTGGCGGTGGGGCTGATCAGCATCACCCAGGGCGGCAACCTGATCTGGTCGCTGCTGGCCATCGTCGTGGGCACCGTCATCGGCACCTTCTTCATGGCCTTCCACTCGGCCCAGGGGCCCCAGCTCGGACTGCCGCAGATGATCCAGTCGCGGCCCCAGTTCGGCTACCGCGGCGCCCTGCTGGTGTGGCTCTTCGCCTATGTGCAGTACGCGGGGTTCAACGTCTTCAACAGCAGCCTCGCCGCCGACGCCCTGCACACCACGCTGCACGGCGGCGTCCGGCTGTGGGTGGTCGTGGTCACCGTGGTGGCGCTCGTGATCGCGCTGGTGGGCTACGACATCATCCACAAGGCGGAGCGCTTCCTGACCTACACCTTCCTCGTCGTCTTCGGCGTCTTCACCGTCGGCGTCCTGGTCACCCTGCACTACCCGCCCGGCTCCTTCGACCTCGGCGGCTTCCGGTGGACCCCGTTCCTGGCGCAGTTCGGCGTGGTCGCCGGCTACCAGATCAGCTGGGCCATCTACGTCTCGGACTACTCCCGGTACCTGCCGCCGGACGTGACCGTCCGCAAGACCTTCTACTGGACCTACTTCGGCTCCGCGCTCGGCGGCATCTGGCTGATGGTGCTCGGCGCGCTGCTGGCAGCCTGGGCCGGCAAGGACTTCGAGACCATCCGGTCCATCAACGCCGCCGGCGACAAGATCTTCGACGGATTCGGCGCGATCGTGCTGCTCTTCGCCTCGCTGGGCTTGATCTCCGTCACCGCGCTGAACATGTACGGCGGTTCACTGACTCTGATCAGCGCCATTGACTCGTTCCGGCGGGTGCGGCCCACCCTCGGCGTGCGGCTGCTGACCATCGGGCTGACCGCGGCGCTCTCGCTGGTCGGTGCGCTCGCCGCGACCGCCAACTTCCTGCAGAACTTCAACGACTTCCTGCTGGTGGTGCTCTACCTGTTCATCCCGTGGACCGCGGTGAACCTCATGGACTACTACGTCGTGCGCCGCGGCCACTACGCCATCGCCGAGATCTTCAACCCGCACGGTATCTACGGCCGCTGGGGCTGGCACGGCATCATCGCCTACCTCGTCGGCTTCGCCGTCATGATCCCGTTCTTCTCCGTCGGCAAGCTGTACGTCGGCCCCGCCGCCGAGGCGCTGGGCGGCGCCGACATCTCGCTGTTCGTCGGGCTGCCCGTGTCCGCGCTGCTGTACTGGTGGCTGACGCGCTCCGTGGACGTGGCCGCCGAGACCCGCATCGCCGAGGCCGAGGCGGAGGCCCTGGAGCGGGCGGCGCACGAACACCGCGAACCCTGAAGGCCGGACCCGGCAGCCGGAGGCGGTGGCCCTCGGCCAAATCGGCTGCACGGCGCAGCGAATTCAAGGTATCTTTCTGCGTGGCGCAGCCACTGCGCCGCGCCGCTCACCATGCGCCGCTCGGTCTCTCCGCGCCTCCCGGCCTTCCCGTGCGCCCCTCCGCGCGCCCCACGACCCCGACTCACCCAAGGAGCCCAGCCATGCTCACCATCGCCGTCACCGGCGCGACCGGCGCCCAGGGCGGTGCCACCGCCCGCGCGCTGCTCGCGGCCGGACACCACGTCCGCGCCCTCACCCGCACCCCGGCCGCACCGGCGGCCCGGGCCCTGCACCGGCTCGGCGCCGACGTACGCCGCGCCGACCTCGACGACCGCCCCTCCCTGGACGCGGCCCTCGCGGGCGCCGACTCCCTCTTCGCGGTGACCACCCCGTTCGGCACCGACACCGCGACCGAGGTGCGCCAGGGCAGGACCCTGCTGGACGCGGCCGCGGACGCCCGGCTCGGGCACGTCGTGTTCACCTCGGCGGCGCACGCCGACCGCCGCACGGGCATACCGCACTACGACAGCAAGGCCGAGATCGAGCGTCACCTGCGCACGACGGGCGTTCCCTGGACCGTCGTGGCGCCGGCGGCCTTCATGGACAACTTCGCTTCCGGCTGGACGCTGGAGGGCCTGCGCGAGAACACCTTCGCCTGGCCCATGCCGGCCGACCGCCCCCTGACACTGATCCCCGCCGAGGACATCGGCGTCTTCGCGGCCCTGGCCCTCACGCGCCCCGCCGAGTTCACCGGCCGCCGCGTCGACATCGCCTCCGACGAACTCACCGCCGCCGGCATCGCCGCGGTGCTGACCACGGCCGCCGGTCTCCCGGTCGCGCACCGCGAGGTGCCCCTGTCCCAGGTCCGCACGCATTCGCACGACCTCGCGGCGATGTTCGGGTACTTCGGCACCACCGGCCTCGACGTCGACGTCACCGCCCTGCGCCGGGCCCACCCCGAGGTCGGCTGGCACACCTTCGCCGACTGGGCGGCGGCCCAGGACTGGCCGGACCTGCTCGCCGCGGAGCCCCGGCGCTGATGGGCGGGGCCCTCACTCGTCGTGGGACGGCATCCAGTGGTGCTCGCAGAACCAGCGGCCGAACAGCGCGCCCCCGTACACCACGAAGCCCACCCCGATCAGCCATGACTCGACCACCAGCACCGTCCCCATCGCCCCGTAGGTCAGCGCGTTGGTGACGATGAGCGGGGTGAACACCAGGTGCGAGAAGGCGCGCAGCCCGGCCAGACCGACCACGGTGCCGATCGCGCCCGGCAGCAGGCGGCGCCAGGTGACCTGGCCGCCCAGCAGGAACCGCTGGCCCCACCAGAAGAACAGCACGCCGCTCAGCACGGACGTCAGGACCCGTGGCACCCCGTGCAGCGCGGGCCGGGTCTGCACCTCCTGGTAGAGGTAGCCGGTCATCACCACGAGCCAGGTCGCCTGCCGCCAGACCCGGTGCCAGGGGCCGGACGCGAGACTCCAGATCCGCTCGTAACCGTTCTGCACACTGCCGGCGAACGACACCCCGAACACCGCAAGCAGCACCAGGCTCAGCACGCTGGTGGTGCCGATGACCTTGCGCGGCGGACTGATGATGCCGGTGAGGGCGTCGGCGGACGGCCCGGACAGGCCCATGCCGTCGGTGAGCCACGAGGCGAAGCCGCCCCGGACCAGCGGATCGCCGGCGGCGACCACGATCAGCAGCGGGGCGAGCGTCACCAGGGCCAGCGTGGCGAACCCCATCGCCCGGTGCATCAGCTCCAGGTCCCGCCCGCGCCGGAACAGCGCGCGCACGCCGAGCCACTCCCAAGCGCGGTGGAGGCCGCGCCGCCACTGCCTCACGGGTCCCTCCCGTGCTCGCGCACCCGGGCTCTCCGCCGTCCGGCGGCCCTGCGCCCGCCCTCGACGGACGGCACCTGCCGAGCCCCTGGTCTGCCATGATCCGACGGAACGAGCCGGTCCGCACGGACCCCCTCCGGTGGGCTGCTGCCCGGGTCCGGCTGCCGGGTCCCCGCCGCGTACGGGAGTACACACCGCAGGGCGGCGCCGGGAGGCGCCCGCCCCGCCCGGTCGTGCACCGTCACGGGGCGGTGGGCCGCGCCGTCTCGCGGACCGTGGTGGTCACGCGGACGAGGGACGGCCGGCGGGGCGTGGAGCCGAAACCGAAGCGCACGGGCGGTGCGACCGGCGCGAGCGCACCGAGGTCCCGTCCCTCGAAGGTGGCCGTCGCCGCGGTCAGGGCCCGCTGATCACGCGCTCCGTACCATTCGCGCCTGCCCCCGCCGGCGCTCCCGCGCGTGCGCACCCCCAGCAGCAGGCGGGCGAGCGGATCCGTCACGGCGGTCCACGCGGGCGACGCGGCCAGCGCGCCAGGGACCGCCCTGAGCAGCAGCCCCGTCGCACCGCGCCGCCCGACGGTGAGACTCATCCGGAGCAGCGGCTCCGCGTCCACGGTCCAGCAGCGATCGTCCGCACGCACCCGTACGGACACGACCCGCACCTCGTCGAAGGTGTAGGTGCCGCCGATGAACCGGGCCGTCTCCGGGGTGGGGGCCAGCAGCAGGCGGTGGCCGTCGGCCCGTTCGAGCATCACGTCGCTGAACGGGCCGAAGGGCGAGCGGAGCCAGTGCCCGAGCACCAGCCGAGTGCCGGACGACGTCCCGGCTCCCGCGATCCAGCCGTCGAAGCGCAGCGGAGCGGGCCGGGCCCGCGACCGGGCACGGCCGCTCATCGGCCCGGGCCGGACGGGGGCGGTGTCACCGGCGTGTCCGCCCGGGGCGCCCGCTAGACCGTTCCGCTCTCGGCGATCGTGACCTTCGCGCTCGGCGTGCCGCTGCGGCTGCCGAGCGACTCGATGCGCTTCACCAGGTCCTGGCCCTCGACGACCTCGCCGAAGACGACGTGCTTGCCGTCGAGCCAGTCGGTGACGATCGTCGTGACGAAGAACTGCGAACCGTTCGTGTTCCGGCCCGCGTTCGCCATGCTCAGCAGGTAAGGACGGTCGTGCTTGAGGTCGAAGTTCTCGTCCTCGAACTTCTCGCCGTAGATGCTCTTGCCGCCGGTGCCGTTGCCCCGGGTGAAGTCGCCGCCCTGCAGCATGAACTGCGGGATGATGCGGTGGAAGGAGGAGCCGGCGTAACCGAAACCGTTCTGGCCGGTGGCCAGCTCGCGGAAGTTCCTGGTGGTCTTGGGGACCACGTCGTCGAACAGCTTGAAGACGATCCGGCCGGCCGGCTCGTCGTCGATCGTGATGTCGAAGTACACGTTGTCACTCATGGCGATCAACCTACCGTCGAGCGGCGCCCCGGCGCGCGGAAGGGTCCGCCTGGACGCCCGGTGTCCTCGCCGGCGTCCGCCGCGACACGGACCTCCGGCCTCATGACGAACCCTACCCGAACGCGTGCCCTGACATGATCGGCTCCGGACGGAGCCGGCGGGGGAGAGGAGGCCGCCGTGGCCGAGGGCTGGACCTGGGACGAGACCCTGTTCGCGGGAACCGCGGTCCACTACGGGCGGGGCCGGCCGCCCTACGCCCCTGCCCTGGTGCCGCGGCTGGCCGAGCTGCTCGCCCCGGACGGGACCGGACGGCTCCTGGACGTGGGCTGCGGACCCGGCACCCTGACGCTGCCCCTGTCGCACCTGTTCGCCGAGGTGGTCGGGGTCGATCCCGACCCCGGGATGATCGCCGAGGCCGCACGCCGGGCCGCCTGCGGGGAGGCGGCCGGCCGGGCACGGTGGGTGCGGCTGCGGGCGGAGGACCTCCCTGCGGGGCTCGGGACGTTCGGCGTCGCCGTCTTCGCCCAGTCCTTCCACTGGATGGACCGCGACCTGGTGGCCGCCACCGTGCACCGGATGCTGGAGCCCGGCGGGGCGCTGGTGCACGTGTCGGACCTGAAGGGCGAGCGGCGCGGCGTCGAGGGCCTGCCGTACCCGGCGGTGCCCCACCCGGCCGTCGTCGAACTGGTCAAGGAGTACCTGGGCCCGGTACGCCGTGCCGGGCGCGGGGTGCTGCCGCGCGGGACGCCCAGCGGCGAGGCGGCGGTGCTGGCCCGCGCCGGGTTCCTCGGGCCCGAGCGGCACGTGGTGCCCGGCGGGCAGGCGCTGGAACGGGACGTGGACGACGTCGTCGCCTGGGTCTTGTCGATGTCGTCCTCCGCTCCCGGGCTCTTCGGCGAACACCTCGGGGCCTTCGAGGCCGACCTGCGCGAGCTGTTGCGGTCCCGCTCGCCGGAGGGCCGCTTCTCGGCGCGCGTACCGGGCAACGAGGTGTTCGTGTGGCGTACGCCCGGACCGGCCGCGCCGTCCCGTTGAACGCGCCATGGACGCGATAGGTACGCCGAACGTGCGGTTGACGCTAGGGTTCGGGGCAGGAGGTGCCGCATGACCGAGCTGCTCGACGCCGTCGCCCCGCCGGAGGCCTGGGTGCGCCGGCACAAGGGCAGGTATCCGGACGCCCGGTGCGAGCGGCTCCGCGGCGCCTGCGCCGGCACCATGGTCACCGCCCACGACGACGGACAGTAGGGGCGGGGGGACCGATGGACACGGTCGGCGAAGGGCTCGACAAGGCGGTGCGGGGGGCGTTCACCCGCCCCCTCCCCAGGTCCGCGGGGGCGAGGATGCGCTACCTGGTCAGGCAGCACAGGGGCAGCACCGCGCGGGTCGCCCAACTGCTCGGCGTCACCCGGCGCACCGTGGAACGCTATGTCAAGGACCAGATCAGGCGGCCGCGGCCGGACCTGGCGCAGCGCCTGGAACGCGAGGTCGCCAGGCGCTGGCAGCCGCAGGTCCGGGCCAGGGCGAAGCGGGCCGCGACCACCAGCACCGGCATCGTCATCGACACCCGCGCGCGGTTCGGCTACACGGCCGCGCCCGGCTCGACGGACGACGCCCGGCTGCGCCACCTCACCCTCGCCCTGCCCCCGCACCACGCGGCCCGGCTCTTCGAGGCGCGGGACGCGGGGGCCGGCGAGGACCGGCTGCGGCAGATCGCCGCCGAGGCCCTGGGCGAGGTCTACTTCCGCGACAGCGGCCGCCGCGCCCACGGCCTTGAGGTGGAGTTCACCGACCTCGAACACGTGGAGTTCGACCTGTAGCGCCACGGCCCCCGCGCGCCGCGGTCCTACGGGTACGACACCACCGTGGACGGCGTCGTCGACGTGCCCGAGGTCGGGGCCCCCGTCTCGTTGATCACGTGCTCGTACTGCCCGTTGCCGCCGAGCGAGACCACCAGCAGGTCGTGGAACTTGACGCCAGGACGGTTCGGCGCGGAGAAGCCGTGGTGCTGGACGATGCCCGGGTCGACGTTGTAGTAGCAGTAGCTGCCCAGGCCCCAGCCCTCGTGCGCGGTGACGTCGTCGCCGACCTTGTAGGCCGCGTATCCCTTGACGGCGCCGTTCTGTACGGCGGCCTGGTTCGGGGCGTCGTACGCCTTCTCGTTCTGGAAGAAGATCGTGCGGCCCCGCTGGCCGTTCCACTGCACGTCGTACTTGTTGAAGTGCTCCACGAACAGGCCGGTGCAGAGCACGTCGTCGCCGTTGACCACCACCCCGTAGTCGGCCCGGTTGGTCTCCCAGCCGACGCCGGTGCCGTGGTCCGCGCGCCACACCCAGGTGTGGTCGACGATGGTGTGCCTGCTGTTGATCACCATGCTGGTGGTCGCCTTGCCGGCGCCCGCGCCGCCGATGCGCACGAAGACGTCCTGCACCGTGGTCGGATTGGCCGAGTGGTCCTTGGCGGCGCCCGCCGGGCCTATCTCCAGCAGGGTGCGGGAGTTGACCGGTCCCGCGTCGACGAGGAAGCCGGCGAGCCGCACGCCGTCGACGTCGGCGACCTTCACCGCCGTGGCCCCGTTGTCGGGCACCAGGGTGGCGTAACCCAGGCCCAGTACCACGGTGTTGGGGCGGTCGACCTGGATCGGCCGGTCCACGTGGTAGACGCCCGGCGTGAGCAGCAGGTGCAGGCCCTGCGCGAGCGCCTGGTTGAGGGTGGCCGCGCTGACGCCCGGCTTGGCCACGTAGAACCGGGACAGCGGCAGGGAGGTGCCCCTCGGTGTGCCGTTGCCCCAGGTCACCCCGCGGGCGTTGGTGCGCTTCTCCGGCACGAAGACCCGGAACTCGCCGTCGCCGACGTACAGGAACGGCTTCTCGCGGGAGACCGGGGTGGTGTCCAGCGTGGTGTACACCGGGTTGGGGAAGCCCTGTGCCGGGGCGCCCTGGACACCCGAGAACACCATGTTCCACACGCCGTTGAGCCAGCTGCCGACGACGCTGTCCCGGGTGTACCACTGCTGCTGCGAGTAGGGCCCGACCTGGCCGTCGATCCGGCTGTCGGCGATGTAGCCGCCGCTCGCCCAGCCGTAGCCGGACGGCGCCAGGTTCAGCCCGCCCCGTACGTGCATCCGGCGGAACGGCGCCGCCTGGGCGACCGCCCACCGGTTGGTGCCGTTCGCGGGGACGAGGGCGAGGTTCTCCGCCGAACGCCAGAAGTTCTGCGTCGCGTTGCCGTCGAACCAGCCGGCGTCGACTGTCACGTCGCCGTTGATGGTCGTGTCGTCGGGGGAGAGGCCGAGGCCCGCGACGGAGGTGTAGAAGCCGATCTGGGCGTTCAGGCCGTGGTAGGTGCCGGGCTTGAACAGCAGCGCGTAGCGGCCGTCGCCGAACTGGGCGGACTCCTGCTTCGCGAAGACCTCGTCCAGCTTGGCCTGGATGCCGGGCGTCGCCGGGTCGAAGACGAGCACGTTCGGACCGAGGTCGCCGCCACCGGGAAGGGCGCGCGGGGACCGGCGCCCGCGGGCGGCGGCGCCGGCCGGGGCGGCGGCGCCGGCCAGCACGGGCACGGCCGCCGCCGCGGCGCCGAGCACGGCCCGGCGGCCGACCGGGGAGGAGGGGGAGGAGGGGATGTCGGGGGTGGCGGGGGGCATGCGCGGCTCTCCTGGTTCAGGAAGTGAACGAAGTGGGGCTTGGGAGCGCTCTCTCGACGTTGGATGCTTCATTGGCGTGAACGGTGCGTCAAGAGTTGTGACGGGATTTCCCCACAAGCCCTCTGAGTGACCGTCACATGCTCACCCGCGCCTTCGAGAAGTGAGCGAAAGCCCGCTGCTGATCCTTTGGCCGGTTCCCTTGACACCTTCCCCCGCCGCCCCAACACTCCAGCGGTGGGAGAGCGCTCTCCCGCTCCGCACGGCCTCAGCCCCCACCTCCCTCCGAGGAGCCCGCATGTCACGGAGATCGAAGATCCTCTCGGGCGCGCTCGTCACCTCCGCCCTGCTGCTGACCCCGCTCGGACTCAGCGGCGTCGCGGCGTCGTCCACGCCGTCCGCGACCGTCGTCCACACCGGCCACACCATGGCGCTGTCCACCGCGTCCTCACCCGAGGACCCCGACGGCGACGGCTACATCCCCGCCGACCCGCCGGTCACCGGCGTCACCCCGTCGACGCAGAACCCACCGCACCGCTACTTCCACGAGTTCCAGGCGAACTGCGCGGTCAGCCACACCCGGCCCGACGACCCGATCGTCTATCCGCAGCAGCCCGGCAAGTCCCACGACCACACGTTCATGGGCAACACCACCACGAACGCCGGCAGCACGACCGCGACCCTGAGCGCGGGCGGCACCACCTGCAAGGCCCCCGGTGACCTCTCCGGGTACTGGATGCCCACCCTCTACAACGGGGACAAGCCCGTCCTGCCGGTCGGCCCGCAGGTCATCTACTACAAGGCCGGCGTCACCGACTACACCAGCGTCCGGCCCTTCCCCAAGGGGCTGAGGTTCGTCGTCGGCAGCCCCATGCAGAGCGCCGACGAGTTCCGCCACCACCCGGGCTTCGTCGAGGGCTGGGAGTGCGGCGACAGCTTCTTCAACACCGAGTTCCCGGCGAACTGCCCCGCCCGGCCCGACGTCCAGCTCAACATCCGTTTCCAGGCGCCCAGTTGCTGGGACGGCCGGTACCTGGACACCCCCGACCACAAGAGCCACATGGCCTACCCGGTGGTGAAGCCCGGCACGAACGACAACGTCTGCCCCGCCGACCACCCGGTGGCGCTGCCGATGATCGAGTTCAAGATGGCGTTCCCGGTCAACGGAGACATGTCGAAGGTGCGGCTGGCCAGCGGGCCGGGCCACAGCTTCCACTACGACTTCTTCAACGCCTGGGACGACCGCACGCTCAAGGCGCTGGTCGACCACTGCGTCGTCGGCGGACTCCAGTGCGACGCCCGCGGCTACGACGAGACGCACCCGGAAGCGGGCGCGGCCCTAGGCGCCGACTACCGCCTTCCCTGACCCCCCACACCGGAAGACCCCACCACCATGACCCCACCACCCCGCACCCGCGCGCGCCGACTCGCCGCGCCCCTCACCGCCGGCCTGCTGGCCGCCGGCGCCCTCACCGCCCTGCCGGCCGCGCAGGCCCACGCGGCCGGCAGCGTCGTGAAGGTGACCGGCGGCCAGGGCGCCTGGCAGCTGACCGTGGACGGAAAGCCGTACCAGATCAAGGGCCTGACCTGGGGGCCGTCCATCGCCGACGCCGACCGGTACCTGCCCGACCTGAAGTCCATGGGCGTCAACACCATCCGCACCTGGGGGACCGATGCCGGCAGCAAGCCGCTGTTCGACTCGGCCGCCGCGCACGGCATCAAGGTCATCGCCGGGTTCTGGCTGCAGCCTGGCGGCGGACCGGGCAGCGGCGGCTGCGTGAACTACCTCACCGACACCGCGTACAAGAACCAGATGCTCGACGAGTTCCCCAAGTGGGTGCAGACCTACAAGGACAACCCCGGCGTCCTCATGTGGGACGTCGGCAACGAGTCGGTGCTCGGACTGCAGAACTGCTACAGCGGAACCGAACTGGAACGCCAGCGCGACGCCTACACGGCCTTCGTGAACGACGTGGCGAAGCGGATCCACGCCGTCGACCCGGCTCACCCGGTCACCTCCACCGACGCCTGGGTCGGCGCCTGGCCGTACTTCAAGAGGAACGCGCCCGACCTCGACCTGTACGCCGTCAACTCCTACAACGCCGTCTGCGACGTGAAGTCCGCGTGGGAGCAGGGCGGTTACACCAAGCCGTACATCGTCACCGAGACCGGTCCGGCCGGTGAGTGGGAGGTGCCGGACGACGCGAACGGCGTGCCCCTGGAGCCCGGCGACCGGGCCAAGGCCGACGGGTACACCCGGGCCTGGGACTGCGTCACGGGACACCGGGGAGTCGCCCTCGGCGCCACCATGTTCCACTACGGCACCGAGTACGACTTCGGCGGCATCTGGTTCAACCTGCTGCCCGCCGGCCAGAGGCGGCTGTCGTACTACGCGGTGAAGAAGGCGTACGGCGGCGACACCTCCCACGACAACACCCCGCCGGTGGTCTCCGGGTTCACCGTCGAGGGCGACGCCGGCCGGGTGCCGGCGGGCCGGGACCTGACCCTCGCCGTGCGGGCCGCCGACCCGGACGGGGACCCGCTCTCCTACGAGGTGCTGGACAACAGCATGTACATCGACAAGAGCAAGGAACTCACCCCGCTGCCCTTCACCGACCTCGGCGGCGGCCGCCTCAGGGTCACCGCGCCCGACCGGCCCGGCGTCTGGAAGATGTACGTCAAGGTGACCGACGGCCACGGCAACGTCGGAGTCGAGACCCGGTCCGTACGGGTCGTGCCGCCCACCCCGGACGGCACGAACCTCGCCCTCGGCAAGCCCGCCACCGCCTCCTCCTACCAGGCGGGTTACGGGGACTGCCCGTGCCCGGCCGGCAACGCGGGCGACGGTGACCAGAAGACCCGCTGGGCCAGCGACTGGAGCGATCCGCAGTGGATCCAGGTCGACCTCGGCGCCCGCACCGCCTTCCGGCACGTCCAGTTGCTCTGGGAGGCCTCGTACGCCAAGGCGTACACCGTGCGGACCTCGGACGACGGGCAGAACTGGCGCACCGTGCGCACCGTGGCGGACGGCAACGGCGGCGTCGACGACCTCGACGTCACCGGAACCGGCCGCTACGTCCGCGTCGACGGCACGGCGCGCGGCACCGGCTGGGGCTACTCGCTGTACGAGTTCGGCGTCTACGGCTGACCGCGACGGTCGGCGACACGAAGGGGTGAGGATGGCCGACGAGGACGAACTCGACCGGCTGCTCGGCAAGCTGACCCTGCGGGCCGCGGTCCGCCTGCTGACCGGCGCCACCACCTGGCGCACGGTGGCCGAACCATCGGTCGCACTGGGCCAGTTGGTGATGTCGGACGGCCCGGCGGGCGTGCGCGGGGAGGGGTGGGACGAACGCGACACCTCCGTCCTGCTGCCCTCGGCCACCGCGCTCGCCGCCACCTGGGACGAACCACTGGTCGAGGAACTCGGCGGCCTCCTCGCCTCCGAGGCCCGGCGCAAGGGCGTGCACGTGGTCCTCGCGCCGAACCTCAATCTGCACCGCAGCCCCCTGGCCGGGCGGCACTTCGAGTGCTTCTCGGAGGACCCGCTGCTGACCGCACGGACCGGGGCCGCCCTCGTCCGGGGCATCCAGGCGCACGGCGTCGCCGCCACGGCCAAGCACTACGTGGCGAACGACGCCGAGACGGACCGGCTGACCGCCGACGCCTCGATCGGCGAGCGGACGCTGCGCGAGGTGCACCTCGCGCCGTTCGAGGCGGCGGTGGCGGCCGGCGTCCGGCTGGTCATGGCCGGGTACAACCGGGTGAACGGCACCACCATGACCGCCCACGAACTGCTGACCACGCCGCTGAAGGACGAGTGGGGGTTCGACGGCGTCGTCGTCTCCGACTGGGGCGCCGTACGCGGCACCCGGGACACCGCACGCGCCGGACTCGACCTCCAGATGCCCGGCCCGGCGGGGGAGTGGGGCGAGTCGCTGGCGCGGGCCGTGGAGGCGGGGGAGGTCGAGGAGCGGGACGTGACCGGAAAGGTGCGCCGGCTGCTGCGGCTGGCCGCGTGGTGCGGCGTCCTCGGCGGCCCGGACCGCCCGGACCGCCAGGCCCGGCCGTTGCTGCGGTCCCGGCAGGCGCGGGTCCTGGCCCGCCGGGCGGTCGCGGCCGGAGCCGTACTGCTGACCAACCGGGGCGTCCTGCCGCTCGATCCCGGACGCCTCGGCACGGTCGCCGTCATCGGCGCTCCCGCCGCCCGCACCCGCACCCAGGGTGGCGGCAGCGCCGGCGTCTTCCCGCAGGACGAGGTCTCGCTGCTGGACGGTGTGCGGGCCGGCCTGCGCGGCCGGGCCCGGGTCGTCCACGTACCCGGTCCGGCTCCGGACGGCCCGCCACCGCCCCTGGACATGACCCTGTGCAGCGATCCGCGCACCGCCGCCCCCGGTGTGCTGCTCCGCGTCCTGGACTCCGCAGGCGCCGAGCTGTACGCGGAACACCGGCGCGGCGGACGGCAGTTGGAACCCCCGCTGCCGCCCGGTGCGCACACCGTGGAGATCAGCGCGCGACTGCACCCCCGCACCTCCGGGACCTGGCGCATCGGCATCGCCGGATTCGGGCGTCTCGGCCTGCGCCTGGACGGACTGCCGCTGCTGGACGGCGTGTTCGCCCCGGCGACCGACGACCCGGCCGTCGTCCACGTGAGCCCGCCCACCCAGGTGGTCACGGCCGGGCTGACCGCCGGCACCACTCCGCTGCTGGTCGCCCGCCGGGAACTCGCCCCCGGCACCGGCCGGGCCACCGTCGTCGGCGCCGAGCCCCCCGCGCCCGGCGCAGCCGCGGCCCTCGCGGCCGCGACCCGGGCGGCGCGCGAGGCGGACGCGGCGGTGGTGGTGGTCGGCACCGGAGAGCAGCACGAGTCCGAGGGACGCGACCGCACACACCTCTCGCTCGGCCCCGAACAGGACGCCCTGGTCCGCGCGGTCGCCCGGGCCAACCCGCGCACCGTCGCAGTGGTCAACAGCGGCGGACCGGTGGAACTGCCCTGGCGGGACGAGGTCGGCGCCCTGCTGCTCGCCTGGTTCCCCGGCCAGGAGGGCGGCGGCGGCCTGGCCGACGTGCTGCTGGGCCGGACCGAGCCCGGCGGGCGGCTGCCCACCACCTGGCCCGCCGTGCTCGCCGACGCCCCCGTCGCCCGCACCGGGCCGCACTCGGGCCGGCTCCGCTACGACGAGGGCGTGCACGTCGGCCACCGCGGCTGGCTCCGCGCCGGGCGCACACCCGCGTACTGGTTCGGGCACGGACTGGGCTACACCACCTGGGCGTACGAGGATCTGTCCGGCCCGGTCCGGACGGTGGCGGGGGACGACCTCACGGTACGGGTGCGGCTGCGCAACACCGGCACACGAGCCGGGCGGGAGGTCGTGCAGATCTACCTCGCCCGCCCCCGCCCGACCGAGGTCGACCACCCGCAGCGGTGGCTCGCCGGCTGGGCGGCGGTGCGGGCCCGGCCCGGGGAGACCGTGGCCGCCCAGGTGCGCGTCCCGGCGCGCGCCCTGTGCCACTGGGACGCCGCCGCGGGAGGCTGGCGGACGGAACCCGGGCCCTGCCTGGTGCTCGCGGGACGCTCGGCCGGCGACCTGCCGCTGAGCCTGGAGGTGGCCGTGGCCGGCCGGGCCTGAGTGCCGGGCGGCGGCGGAGAGCGCTCTATCCGCGCGGGCCGCCGGCCCGTTAGGGTGCGGGGATGAGCAGACAGGCCCCGACGCTCGAGGACGTCGCCCGGGAGGCCGGCGTCTCCCGGGCGACCGTCTCCCGGGTCGTCAACGGCGTGCGCAACGTGGACCCGGCGATCCAGGAGACGGTCCGCCGCGCCATCGAACGGACCGGGTACGCGCCCAACCGGGCCGCCCGCTCCCTCGTCACCCGGCGGGCGGAGACCGTCGCCCTGGTCGTGTCCGGCGCCGGGGAGACCTCCGGCGAGGCCCAGGCGGCCTTCGCCGCCCGGGTGTTCGCCGACCCCTTCTTCGGGCGGGTGGTCGCCGGGATCGTGGGCAGGCTGCGGCCCCGCTCGGTGCACCCGGTGCTGATGTTCGCCGAGTCCGCCGAGGCCCGCCAGGAGGTGCTGACCTATCTGCGGCAGGGCCGGGCCGACGGCGCCCTGGTCGTCTCCAGCCACGCCGACGACCCGCTGCCCGCCCTGCTGGCCGAGGCCCGGCTGCCCGCGGTGCTCTTCGCCCGCCCCTCGCGCCCGGTCCCGCTCAGCTATGTCGACCTGGCCCACCGGGACGGCGGCCGGCTCGCCGCGGAGCACCTGCTCTCCCGCGGCCGGCGCAGACTGGCCACGATCTGCGGCCCGCTGGCGGTCGCGGCCAGCCAGGAGCGGCTGGCCGGCTTCCGCGACACCCTGGCCCGCCACGGCCACCCCTACGTGCCCGTGGCCGAGGGCGGCTTCACGCTGGACAGCGGAGTCGCCGCGATGACCGACCTGCTGGCCGAACACCCCGACCTGGACGGAGTGTTCGCGGCGAACGACCTGATGGCCCAGGGCGCCTGCCAGGTGCTGCGCGAGCACGGCCGCCGGGTGCCCGGGGACGTCGCGGTGGTCGGCTTCGACGACTCCACCGTCGCCGCCACCTGCCGGCCCGCGCTCACCACCGTCCGCCAGCCGGTGGAGGACATGGCGGCCGACATGGCCCGGCTGCTCGACGAGCACATCCACGGCACCCGCACCACCCCCACCTCGGTCGTCTTCGACCCCGAACTGGTGGTCCGGGACTCCGCCTAGGGCCCGCAGGACCTGCGCGCCCGGCCGGTCCCGGTGGCCGGAAAAGCGCCTCGTGCCCGACGGACGGTCCCCGGTACGCGGCCGCCGGGCGCCGGGCGCCTAAGGTTGAGTGTGATCAGTGACGCCACAGAAGGCCGCGGGCAGGACCGGCGGACGGGCCGGCGGCGGCCGGGTTACCTGGCCGCGGCGGCCGTCTTCGCCGTCGGAATGCTCGGCACCACCCTGCCCACACCGCTGTACGGGCTGTACCGGCAGCAGCTCGGCTTCTCCGAACTCGTCGTGACGGTGGTGTTCGCCGCCTACGCGGTGGGCGTCATCGCCGCCCTGCTGATCGCCGGCGGCTTCTCCGACGTGCTGGGGCGGCGGCCGGTGCTGCTGGCGGCGCTGGGCCTGGCGGCGCTCAGCGCGGTGTGCTTCCTCACCGAGGACGGGCTGCCGCTGCTGTACGCGGGCCGGGTGCTGTCGGGCTTCTCGGCCGGTCTGCTGAGCGGCACGGGCACCGCGGCCGTCCTCGAACTGGCGCCGAAGGGACGGCAGGCCCGGGCCGGGTTCGCGGCGACCGCCGCCAACATGGGCGGGCTGGGGCTCGGGCCCCTGCTGTCCGGCATCCTGGCCGAGTACGCGCCGCAGCCGCTGAAGCTGCCGTTCGCGGTCCACCTGGTGCTGCTCGCGGCGGCGGCCGCTGTCGTCTGCGTGCTTCCGGAGACCGTGCACCGCACCCACCCGAGAGGGTCGCTGCGGCCGCAGGGGATGACCGTGCCGCCGGAGGTGCGCGGAGTGTTCGCGCCGTGCGCCCTCGCCGCGTTCGCGGGCTTCTCCATGCTCGGGCTGTTCACCGCGGTCGCCCCGGCCTTTCTCAGCCAGACGCTGGGGGAGCGCAACCTGGCCGTCGCCGGCGCCGTCGTCTTCTGCGTGTTCTGCGCCTCCACCGGCGGACAGCTGCTCATGGGCCGGATCGGCGCCCGCCGCGCCCTGCCCTGGGGCTGCGCGGTGCTCGTCGCCGGACTCGTCCTGATCGCGCTGTCCCTGCTGCTGACCTCCTTCCCGTTGCTGCTCGCCGGCGCGCTGACCGGCGGCGCCGGCCAGGGCATGGCGTTCCGGGCGGGCCTGAGCGAGGTCAGCTCGGCGGCGCCGGAGGCCCACCAGGGCGCCACCATCTCGGCGTTCTTCGTCGTCGCCTACGTGGGCATCTCCCTGCCGGTCGTCGGGGTGGGCGCGCTGACGTCGGCGCTGGGACTGCGCGACGCCGGGCTGGTGTTCGCCGGGTGCGCGGTCCTGCTCGTCGCGGCCGCGGGCGCCCGGGTGAGCCGCATCCTCTCCCGGGCCTCCGACCGGTGACGAGGACGTTGCGGACCTCGGGCGAACGTCCGGCCCCCCACCGGCGTCGAAGGAGGGACAGCCGACGAAGTGAGAGGTGTCCCATGACATCCGTACGCCCCACATCCCGCTACCCGCTGCCGCGCCTCGCGTCGATCGCGGGCCTGGTCTGCGCGGTCGCCGCCTGCCAGGGGCACACCGTGTCCACCCATCCGGCGCTGACCAACGCCTGGCGGGAGCCGTCCGCCTACACCTACACGCTGCGCTCGACCGGTGGGGAACGGGCGCTGACCGGCTCGTTCCGCGTGAGTGTGCGGGCGGGGAAGGTGGTGCGCGCGGCCGGTCTGGACGCGGAGAGCCGCGCCGCCGTCCGGCGCTCGCCCACGCTCGTGCCCACGATCGGCACGCTGCTGCGGGAACTGGAGCGGGCGCGGCGCGAGGGCGCGGACCGGGCCGACGCACAGTACGCCTCCGCCGGGTACCCGCGCCGCATCACCGTGGACTGGTCGGCCGACGCCGTCGACGACGAGGTCCAATACGAGATAAGCGACTACACGCCCGGTGCGGCAGGGCCCGCGGGCAACTGAGCACCGCTCGCCGGGCGCAGACGTGCGGGCGCAGACGTGCGGGCGTACGGGTGCGGGCTTATGCGTGCGGGCTTATGCCTGCGGTGTACGTGTGGGGCAGCGTGTACGGGGGGCGGTTCATTCGCGCGGGGTCAGGACCTCCTGCAGGAGCGCGCCGTAGCGCCTGATGAGTTCCTTGCGGTCGGTGCGCAGCAGGCCCTCGTCCCGGGCCACCCACAGGCCGTAGAGCAGGCCGCCCGACATCGCCGCCGCCAGCCGGGCGCGCAGGTCGGCGTCGGGTCCGCGCAGCCGGTCGCGCAGGGGTGCGATGAGCGTCTTCTCGTGGGTCTCGCGCAGCCGGTCGAGGATCTGCGGCTCACCGCTGCCGTGCACCAGGGCCAGGAAGATGCCGCGGGCGGTGCCGTCCAGGTCGAGGAGGAGTTCGGCGAGCCGTTCGCCGAGCTGCTCCAGCGGCACGTCGAACAGCGGCTCGTTGTCGATGGCCAGGTGCATCGTCTCCAGGAACAGCAGTTCCTTGCTCTTGAAGTGACGGATCACCAGCGCCGGGTCGGTCCCGGCGGCCGCGGCGATCCGGCGGACGGTGGTCCTGGCGAACCCCTGGTCCCGGAACAGCCGGGCGGCTGCCTCGTGGATGGCGTCACGGGTGGTGGAACCGGAACCGGTCTGCAGCATGCGGCACAGCTTAGGCGGCGCCCCGTCCGGCTTCCCGGGCTCTCGGCGACCGCTGCGCCGACAGGGCGTGAAACGGCCGCTGACCGGCTGGATGATCGGGATACGTGAGTGTTTCAAGAAGTTCCGTCAACATAGTTGACTCGCCGCTGCGGCGCCCGCACATTACCTATCAGTAGAACCATCAGGTAATCCTGTGACCGGTTCTGCACGGCCGTCGACGTGCGCGTTCGAGCCCGCGCTCCGCCGGCCGGCGCTTCGCCCTGCTCGAGCCGCACCGTTCTCGTGAACCAAGCCCGCGGGGCACCGCTGTGCCCGCGCGCTCCCCTCGCGCCCCACGCGCCCCCACCGAGAAGAGGGAGCAGATGCCCATGTCCGCACTGCGCCGTGTCATGACCGCGACAACAGCCGCCGCCGGTGCTCTGGCGCTCGGCCTCACCGGTACCACCGCCCAGGCCGCCACGCCGCTGAAGTACGCGGCCCTCGGCGACAGTTACAGCGCCGCCTCGGGCGTCCTCCCGGTCGACCTCTCCAGCCCGCTCTGCCTGCGCTCCACCGCCAACTACCCGCACGTCCTCGCGTCCCGCACGGGCGCCCGCCTCACCGACGTCACCTGCGGCGCCGCCCAGACCAAGGACTTCACCGCCTCCCAGTACCCCTGGGTCGCGCCGCAGGCGAACGCGGTCACCACCGACACCGACCTGGTGACCCTGACGATCGGCGGCAACGACAACGGCACCTTCATCAACGCCATCGTGTCCTGCGGCACCGCCGGCGTCCTCAGCGGCGGACAGGGCAGCCCCTGCAAGGACAAGTACGGGACCTCCTTCGACGACGCGATCGACGCGAACACCTACCCCGCCCTGAAGCAGGCCCTGGGCAGCGTCCGTGCCAAGGCGCCGGGGGCCCGGGTGGCGGTGCTCGGCTACCCCTGGATCACGCCCGCCACCGCCGATCCGTCCTGCTTCGACAGACTGCCGCTCGCCTCGGGGGACGTGCCCTACCTGCACGCCATACAGGCCCACCTCAACGCCGTCGTACGGCGCGCCGCCGAGGAGACGGGGGCCGTGTACGTGGACTTCGCGCAGGCGTCCACGGGCCACGACGCCTGCCAGGCCGCCGGCACCCGGTGGATCGAACCCCTGCTGTTCGGGCAGAACATCGTCCCGGTGCACCCCAACGCCCTGGGCGAACAGCGCATGGCCGAGCGCACCATGAGCGTGCTCGGACTCGGCTGACCGGCGGCCGTCCGCCCGGCTTGCCTTCGAGCGGACTCCAGCGTCCACACTGGACGCGACGGATTCCGCAACGACGACGGGCGCGGCCGATGGAGATCACGAGCAGGGCGGGGCACCCGCTGCCGTACGACACCTACGTCGAGGAGATCGCGCGCGAGACGCTGCGCTTCGCCGAGGCGGTCGACGGCGCCGACCCCACGAGCGCGGTGCCCTCGTGCCCCGGCTGGACCCTGGCCGACCTCGCCCGGCACGTGGGCGGGCTGCAGCGCTGGTTCTGCGCGTTGCTGACCCGGCTGGTCCAGGAGCCGCCACGCTCCCGGGACGTGGAGCTTGGGCTGCCGGACAGCCCGGCCGCGTATCCCGGCTGGGTGGCGGCCGGGGTGCCCGCGGTGGCGGCCGTGCTGCGCGACACCGACCCCGAGGCGCCGATGTGGACCTGGGGCGCGGACCCGCACGCCCGGTTCTGGGCCCGCCGGATGCTGTTCGAGACACTCGTGCACCGGGTGGACGCGGAGCGCGCCGTCGGCCGGGAGCCGGACATCGGCCGCGTGCCGGCGGCGGACGGGGTCGACGAGTTCCTCGTCAACCTGCCCCACGCGGGCCTCTTCGCCCCCGGCGTGCGGGAGTTGCGCGGCGACGGCGAGACCGTCGCGTTCCGGTGCGCGGACTCCGGCGAGGAATGGCGGGTGCGGCTCGGCCCGGACGGCTTGTGTCCGCTGCCGCCCGCGGACGGCGGCGCCGCGCGGCCCGGCCCGTGCACGGCGGCCGTACAGGGGCGGGCGGCGGATCTGCTGCTCCTGCTGTACGGCCGCACGTCCCGCAAGGATCCCGCCTTCGCCGTCACGGGCGAGACCGCTCTCCTCGACCACTGGTTCGCCCACACGGCGTTCTGACCGCACCACCGGCCCCGCCCGGCCGCCGCCGCTCCCTACGGCTCGCCCGCCCCCGGCTCCTCCGCCCCCGGCTCCTCCGCCCCCGGCTCGCCCGCCCCCGGCTCGCCCGCCCCGGGTCCGCCCGCGGGCGGCTCGCCGGCGAGCAGACACGCGGCCAGCGCCGCGGTGTCGTCCTGCAGCCGGTTGTCGCTGTAGGCCAGCAGGTCGTGATGGAGCCGGTCCAGCAGCTCCCGGGGCGGCAGCGGGCCCCACTGGCTCAGGCGCTCGGTCAGCGGGTAGAAGGAGCCGTCCGCGTTCCGCGTCTCCGTGACGCCGTCCGTGTACAGCAGGAGCTGGTCACCGGGCCGGAACCGGTAGGCGTCGACGTGGTACGCGTCCCCGACCAGCACGCCGAGGTTCAGCGGCGGCGCCGACCGCCCCCGGTCCAGCTCGCGCACCTCACCGGGAAGGATGAGCAGCGGCGGAGGGTGGCCGCAGTTGACGACGCGGACGACCCGGCCCCCCTGCGGCACCTCGGCGAACACGGCCGTGACGAACCGCTCGCCGGCCTCGCCGCCGCCGAGCTGCGTCGCCCTGCGGCTCATGCTCGTCTCCACCCGGGCCGCCAGGGCGGGCAGATCGGGCTCGTCGTGCGCCGCCTCGCGGAACGCGCCGAGCAGGGCGGCCGCGGTCTCCACGGCCAGCAGCCCCTTGCCGCGGACGTCGCCGACGATCAGCCGGACACCGAACCGGGTGGGCACGGCCTCGTACAGGTCGCCGCCGATGCGCGCCTCCGCCGCCGCGGAGAGGTACAGGCTCTCCAGGCACAGGTCGCCGATCCGGTGCGGCACCGGCCGGAGCAGCACCCGCTGCGCGATGTCGGCCACGAAGCGCACGTCCGCCAGGGTGCGCTCACGGCGGACGCGGTGCGCGGCCAGGATCGTGCCGAGGGCGCCGACCAGAGCGGTGCACACGTACGCGGCCACGTAGTGCCGCTCCCACAGGTAGCCCACGTCCCGGCCCGCGCAGCACGGGGTGCCGGCCAGCACCGCCTCCAGGAACACGGCGAACGCGGCGGCGGCGACCACGCCGGCGGGCCGGTGGGCGAACGCGGTCGCCAACGGCAGGGCGATCAGCACGAAACTCACCGGCCACTGCACGGGGGTGAAGGGCTCGAGCAGCAGCACGGCCGCGACGAACATGACCGGCAGCCAGCGCATCCACGCCGGGGCCACCGGTGGCCCGATCCGCGAGACGGTGCCGTCCCCCGGCCTGTGACCGGCACGTCCGTGCTTCACCCCGCGCACTCGCCACTCCCGTCACACGATCCCGACGGCCCAGCCTGGTGTGCCGGGCCGCGGCGCACCGGTGATTGCTCCACACAGCGGCATGTTCCACCCCCTCGGCCATCGGGCGCGCCGCCCCGCTCCCGGAGACACGAACTGGTAACAGCGCACAACTGCCGGGGAGTCGCCGACGTCTGCACCGGCATGAAGATCTCTTTCCTGCTCCACAACGCCTACGGGATCGGGGGGACGATCACCACGACGTTCAACCTGGCCCAGGCACTGGCCGAGCGGCACGACGTGGAGATCGTCTCCGTGTTGCGGCACCGCAAGCGCCCCCAGCTCACCCCCGACCCCCGGGTGAGGCTGCGGCCGCTGGTCGATCTGCGGCAGGAGAAGGACCACGCGTCGCACCGGACACCCGCGAAGGTGTTCCCCGCCGCCGAGTACCGCTACCGCCAGTACAGCCGCCTGACGGACGAGCGGATCGCCGAGTGCCTGGCGGCCACCGACGCCGACGTGGTCATCGGCACCCGGCCGGGACTCAACGTGCACCTCGCGCTGCAGGCGCCCGAGCGGGTGCTGCGCGTCGGCCAGGAACACCTCACGCTGGACAACCACCCGCCACGGCTGCGCACCGCGCTGCGCCGGGCCTACCGGCGTCTCGACGTCCTCACCACGGTCACCGAGGCGGACGCCCGCGACTACCGGCGCCGGATGCACCTGCCCGGCGTCCGCGTCGAGGCCCTGCCGAACAGCGTGCCCGATCCGGTGCTCGCGCCCGCCGACGGACGCGCGAAGATGATCGTGGCGGCCGGCCGGCTGGTCCCGGTGAAGCGCTACGACCTGCTCATCCAGGCGTTCGCCCGGGTCGCCAGCGAGCACCCCGACTGGCACCTGCGCATCTACGGGGCGGGCGAGCAGCGGGACGCGCTGCGGGCCCGCATCGAGCGGCTCGGGCTCAGCAACAACGCCTTCCTGATGGGCCCCGCCGCGCCCATGGAGGCGGAGTGGGTGAAGGCGTCCATCGGGGTGTCCACGTCCTCCTTCGAACCGTTCGGCATGACCATCGTGGAGGCCATGCGCTGCGGCCTGCCGGTCGTGAGCACCGACTGCCCCTACGGTCCGGCCGAGATCATCCAGGACGGGGTGGACGGCCGGCTGGTGCCGGTCGGGGACCGGGACCGGCTGGGCTCGGCGCTGCTGGAGCTGGTCCGCGACGACGAACGCCGCCGGGCCATGGGACGGGCGGCCGCCGAGAACGCCCGGCGCTTCGCTCCCGGGAGCGTGGTGGCGCGTGCGGAGGGCCTGCTGGCGGAGGCCGTGGCGGCCCGGGCCGCGGGGCGCAGCCGCAGGGGGACGCGGCGGGACGTGCGGCGGAGCATGGTGAGCCACGGGTTCGCGGCTCGCGACATCGCCAGCACCGCCTCCGGGCGGATGCTGCGGACTCTGCGCGGGGGGCAGCGGTGACCACGGGAAGCGGCGCCGGAGCGCGCGTGAACTGCGTCGTGGACGCCGAGGGCCGCATCGTCCTCGAACTGCCGCCGCCCGCGGCGGCCCCCCGTCCGCACCTCCTGCTGCGGCTGCGGCCCAGGAACGGCGAACCCGTCACCGCCCGGCGCGTCCTCGCCCTCGAAGCCGTGGCCGACGGGCCGTCGCGTGCCGTCCTGGAGCCGATGCCCGCCCTGGAGGAGGGACGCTGGGACGCCTTCCTGCTGCGCGATCCCGACGACGACGCACCGGTACGGCTGCGGTCCGGCCTGCGCGACCTGCGGGCCCTCGTCGACGGGCACCTCAGGGACCGGCCGTCGCCGGTGGCGGTGCGGATCCCGTACGCGACCAAGGAGGGGTATCTCGCGGTACGGGCCTGGCTGCGTCCGGCCCACGCGGAGGCCGGCCGGATCGACGTCGGCGACCGTTCGACGACGGTCACCGCCCGGCTGCACGGCGCCACGCTCCTGGACGGCGCCGTCGTCCGCCTGCGGATGCGGGGGAGCGGCGGCCCCGAGCGGGACGTCCGGCCGGTGGCCGACGGCGACCGCCGGGGCTTCGGCTTCACCGTGGACCATGCGGACCTGGCCGCCGGAACCCCGGCCGAGGGCGGCGTCTGGGACGTCTTCGTCCACCCGGACGCCGACGCGCCCGCGGTCCGGGTCGCCCGGTTGCTGGACGACGTGGCGGACCGCAAGGCCTCGTTCGTCCACCCTGCCGCACGGGCGGGCTCCACCGCACTGCGGGCCTATTACACACTCGACAACGATCTGTCCATCCGCGTGGCCGCGGCCGGCTGACCGCCCGGCGCCCGGGGCGAGTCTTGCCCGTGCCGGGCGCCCGGCGCACGCTGGTGCTATGCGCGCCCCCGACAGCCCCACCCTGATCACGTCCGTGCAGCGCGCGTTCCGGCTCCTCGAGGCGGTCGGCGCGCACCAGAACGGCGCGCCCGCCAAGCAACTGGCCCGGGAGACCGGCCTGCCCCTCGCCACCGCCTACCACCTGCTGAGGACGCTGGTGCACGACGGGTACCTGCGCAAGCTCGACGACGGCGGCTTCGTGCTGGGCGACAGACTGCAGACGCTGCACGCCACCGGCCGCGCACAGGCGCTGCTCAACCGGGTCCGGCCGACCCTGGCCGCGCTGCGCGACGAACTCGCGGGCGCCGCCTACCTCACCTTCTACGAGGACGGCGAGATCAGGGTCGCCGAGATTGTCGACGGCCCGCGCGCGCCCCGGGCCGAGCTGTGGGTGGGCTTCGAGGACGCGGGCCACGCCACCGCCCTGGGCAAGTGCGTACTGCGTGAACTGGACGACGACGCCCGCCGCGAGTACCTCTCCCGGCACGGCCTCGCGGACCTTACGCCGCGGACCGTCACCAGCCTGGCCGAACTGCTCAGACAGCTCGACTCCTCCCCGCTCGCCCCGGCCGTCACCGACCGCGAGGAGTACGCGCTGGGCACCGTGTGCGTCGCCGTGCCCGTCTACAGCGGGGACGTCCTCGGCTCACTCGGCGTCTCCCTGCCGGCGGAGCGGCTCCCCCGGCTGCCGGAGATCGGGGCCCGGCTGATGCCGGCCGCGGACCACGTCACTCGCGGCCTGTCGCTCACTATCTGAAAATCCGCTCCTTGTGGCCGCCCCGCCGCGCCCGTTCTCCTGGAAGGCGAGAACAGGGCTGGGAAGCAACCCGTACAGGTGAGGACTGCGCGACAGGTGAGCGAATCCGGACAGAACCCGAGCCGGCGCCGGGGGCACGGCGGCGGCCACCGGCCGACACGGCTGCTCAGCAGGGTCCGGCTGATCGTCGGCGACGTGCGCGGCAAGGGGCTGCCCGCGGTGAGCACCGCCGCCCTGGTCCTCGGTGTCTTCCGCGAGGCCGCCTGCGACGAGCCCGGGCTGCTGGCCGTCGTCGGCAGGATCGAGCGCAGCCTGGCGCGCAACCTCGGGCCGGACGACTTCGTCACCGCCGTGGTCGTGGGCTGCCGGCGGCCCGGGCAACTCGAGGTCGTCAACTGCGGGCACGCGCCGCCGCTGCTGATCCCCGCGTCCGGGGGAGTGGAGCCGGTGGAGCCCGCCCGCCCCGCGCCGCCCCTCGGGCTGCGCGCGCTGTCCGGCGAGCACCCTGAACTGCACCTGCTGCCCTTCGCGGACGGCGACCAGCTGCTGCTCTACACCGACGGGGTCACCGAGGCCCGCGATCACGCGCGTGAGTTCTACCCGCTGGCCGAAGGGGTGGCGCGGCACGTGTCCGAGGATCCGGCCCGCACCCTCTCGGCGGTCCACGACGACCTGCTGAGCCACGTAGGCGGCCGACTGCACGACGACGCGGCTCTGCTGCTGCTCCGCAGGCGGTGCGCCGATCAGGCCGACGGGAGCGGGCGGGCGGACGGCGGGCGCGCGCCGGCCGCGGAGGGCGCCGATGTCAGCGAGAGGTCCGGCGCCCGGCCCGTGGCCGCCGGCTGCCGCGGCGGATCGCGCTGACGGCGGTGGTCAGGCCGCCACGAGGTCGGCCCAGCGCGTGAAGCGGCCGGGACGGACGTCCATGCCGTGCCGGGTGGCCAGGGCGTGCACGATGCCCTCGCCCCGCCCGTGCTCGTCCGGGTCGGCCCACGCGGGCGACTGCCCCGCGGGCCGGACCGGTCCCGCGTCGGTGACCTCCACCCGCAGCACGCCGGGCCCGCCGCCGGGCGTCCAGGAGAGCCGCAGCACCGCCGGTGGCAGCGCGTGCACGATGGCGTTGGTCAGCAGTTCCGACACCACCAGCAGCGCGTCCTCGACGACCGACGGGGAGACCTCCCAGTCCGCGAGGACGGCGTTCACCCGCCGGCGCACGGCCGAGACGGCCCCGGCGAAGGGCGGCAGCGCGAAGACCTGTTCGCGCGTCTCCCGCGCCAGCGTATTGAGCTGTACCGCCATTTTGGTCTCCTGGGGGGGGAAGCACTGCGGGCCAGGCGCCCGGCCCCGGCCGGTGCCGGGTCTGCATGGCACGCTAGGAAGCGCCGGCCGACCGGTCAATGAACAGGGGTCGGCATTGCCGAACGGGGCCATTGCCGAGGGGCCACCGTACGTCTGCCGCGCACGCGAAGCGAATCTCCCGCATCGGTAATAGGCTCGGTCCATGGCCGGTCCGGTCCAGTCGATCGAACGGGCGGCGGCGATCCTGCGCCTGCTCGCCGGCGGCCCCCGACGACTCGGGCTCGGCGAGGTGGCCGCATCGCTCGGGCTCGCGAAGGGAACCGCCCACGGCATCCTGCGCACCCTGCAGCACGTGGACTTCGTGGAGCAGGATTCGGCCACCGGGAAGTACCAGCTCGGGGCCGCCCTGCTGCACCTCGGCACCAGCTACCTCGACGTCAACGAACTGCGGTCCCGCTCCATCAACTGGGCCGACGCCCTGGCCGCCCGCAGCGGGGAGGCGGTGCGGCTCGGCACCCCGCTGGAGGGCAAGGTCCTCGTCGTGCACCACGTCTTCCGGCCCGACGACAGCCTCCAGACCCTGGACGTGGGATCGCTGCTGCCGCTGCACGCCTCCTCGATGGGCAAGGTCCTGCTGGCCTTCGGCACGGCGCCGTTCGAGCAGGCCCTGGAGTCCGGACTGGAGACCTACACCCGGCACACCCTGGTCAACCCCGACCGGCTCAACCGCGCCCTGGCCGAGGTGCGGGAGCAGGGGTGGGCCGCCGAGATCCAGGAGATGATCATGGGCGAGGCCGGCGTCTCCGTGCCGATCCGGGGACACGGCGGCCTGGTCGTCGGCGCCATCGGGCTGTCCGGACCGGTCGAGCGGGTCTGCGACAACCAGGGCCGGCCCCGGCCGAACCTGATCACCCTGATCCGGGAGGCGGCACGGGCGATCTCCAAAGACCTGGGCGCGGCCCGCTGGTAGGCCCTTCCCGCTCCCCGCGCGACGCATCGGAAGGTGGACCCGATCATGGTTGACCGGTACGTGATGTCCATCGATCAGGGCACCAACTCCACCCGCTGCATCCTGTTCGACCACCGGGGCCGGCTGGTGTCCGTGGCACAGCGGGAGCACGAGCAGCACTTCCCGAAACCCGGCTGGGTGGAGCACGACGCCGTCGAGATCTGGCAGAACCTGCGGCGCATCGTGCCCGAGGCGCTGTCCGACGCCGGAGTCGACGCGGGGCGGATCGCCGCCATCGGCCTGGCCAATCAGCGGGAGACGACCGTGCTGTGGGACCGGCGCACCGGCGTCCCGCTGGACCGGGCGATCGTCTGGCAGGACACCCGCACCGCACCGCTCGTCGAGGCCCTCGGACGCGACCCCGGCAGGGAGTTCTTCCTCGACCGGTGCGGTCTGCCGCCCTCCACCTACTTCTCCGCGCTGCGCCTGCGCTGGCTCTTCGACCACGTCGGGGACCTGGAGCGGCGCGCCAGGGACGGCGAGGTGCTGTTCGGCACGATGGAGACCTGGCTGATCTGGAACCTCACCGGCGGCGCCGACGGCGGACTGCACATCACCGACGCCACCAACGCCAGCCGCACCATGCTGATGAACATCCGCACCCTCACCTGGGACGAGGAACTCCTGGAGTTCTTCGGCGTGCCCCGTGCGATGCTGCCGGAGATCCGGTCCTCCGCCGTGCCCTACGCCGAGGCCAGCGCCCTGCTGCCGGGGGTGTGGATCACGGCCGCGCTCGGCGACCAGCAGGCGGCCCTGTTCGGCCAGACCTGCTTCTCCCCGGGCGAGGCCAAGTGCACCTACGGAACGGGCAGCTTCCTGCTGCTCAACACCGGCGCCGAGCCGGTCCGCTCCCGGCACGGGCTCCTCACCACCGTCGCCTACCGGATCGGCGACCGGCCGCCGGTGTACGCCCTGGAGGGCTCCATCGCCGTCACCGGCTCACTGGTCCAGTGGTTCCGCGACCGGCTGCGGCTGATCAACAGCGCACCGGAGATCGAGACCCTGGCGCGGACGGTCGAGGACAACGGCGGCTGCTACATCGTCCCCGCGTTCTCCGGCCTGTTCGCGCCCCGCTGGCGCAGTGACGCGCGCGGGGTGATCGTCGGTCTCACCTCCTACATCACCAGCGGCCACCTGGCCCGGGCGGTGCTGGAGGCCACCGCCTGGCAGACCCGGGAGGTGGTCGACGCGATGAACGCCGATTCCTCGGTGGCGCTGCGGGAGCTGAAGGTGGACGGCGGCATGACCGCCAACAACCTGCTGATGCAGATCGTCGCCGACGTGCTCGGCGTCCCCGTGGTGCGGCCCATGGTCGCCGAGACCGTCTCCCTCGGCGCCGCCTACGCCGCCGGACTCGCCGCCGGCTACTGGCCGGACCTCGAGGTCCTGCGCCGCAACTGGCACCGGGCCGCCCAGTGGCTGCCCGACATGGACCCCGCCCTGCGCGACGCGGAGTACGAGGACTGGCAGCGAGCCGTCGAACGCTCCCTGGGCTGGGTCAGACCACCCCGCTCCACGTGACTGCGCGGGCGGCGACGGTCCGCGCACCCCGCGCGCGCGGCCGGCGTTCTCAGGCCGCTGCCGAAGGGCGGACGTTCTGGTTGAGGCGGAACAGGTTCGTCGGGTCGTGGGCGTCCTTCACCCGGACCAGCCGCTCGTGCACCGCGCCGGGGTACGCGGCGCGCACCCGGTCCCCGGCGGCGTCACCGGTGAAGTTCACGTACATGGAGCCGTCACCGTGCCGCGCGACGTCCTCACGGGCCGCGCGGGCCCAGGCGACGTGCGCGTCGAAGCCGGCCGCGCCGGGCGACCGCGCGATCACGTTGCACAGTACGCCCGGCGCGCGCCGGCTGAACGCCGTGGCCTCGGCCGGCACCCGGGCGAACGCCCCGCCGAGCTGGTGCAGATGCACCTCGCTGAAAGGGGTGGGCGTGGTCAGATGGTGCCGCAGCGCCGCGTCGAGCGCGTCGTCGGACGGCTCGACGAACGCCGAGGTGAAGTAGTTGTGGGCGCCGGGCGTCCACAGCGGGTCGAGCAGTGACTGCACGTCCGTGTACGGCAGCGGCCCCATGAGGTCGGCGATCGGCGTACCGAGGGTGCGCAGCGGGCCCACGGCCGCCTCGCCCGCGGCCGGGTCGCCCGCGTACATGCCGGCCAGCACCACGAGGCGGGTGCCGTGCGCCTCCGGCGGCAGGGACGGCAGCGGGGGCGCCGTCGTCAGGGCGACCATGGTCGTCAGCTCGTCGGGCATGCCGCCGGTCAGGTCGCGCCAGCCGGTGACCACCCGCCGTGCCTGCGCGAGGGGGTAGAAGATCAGCCCGCCCAGCACCTGGGGCCCGACCGGGTGCAGCCGGAACTCCAGCGAGGTGACGATGCCGAAGTTGCCGCCGCCACCGCTGGCGACCGGGCGGTCCTCGACCGTCACGGCGAAACCACCGAGGAGCCGGATGCGTACCTCATCGGCCATGACTGTCCTCACGGGCAGGCTACCGCCCGGCGCGCGCCCCCACCCCCGCGCCGGACGGGCACCCGGCCACGTTTGCGGGCTCCTTGAGGGGCAAGCCGCATTCCATGAGTGAACCGAATAAGGGCACCAGCCAGCAGACGCAGGACAAGAAGCGCACGGCCGCCTCGGCGGCCCGTCACACCGCCGCCAAGGCGACCGCGCCGGTCTCCGGCGCGGCGAAGCAGGCCGAGGCGAAGGCGGTTGACGGGGCGTCAGCGGCGAAGAAGGCCACCGGACGCGCCGCCGACGGTGTGGCCGGCACGGTGAGCGCGGCTGCCAAGGGCGTCGAAGCGGGCCGGCGGGCGGCCGTCGTGGCCTCGGGCCGGGTCGCCTCGGTGGCCACGACGGCCTGGACGGTCCTCGCGCACCGCAAGATCGTCGCCGCGGGCGTGAGCGCCGGCGTCACCGCGGTGGGCGTCGCGTCCTACGCGGCGGGCCGCCGCTCGGGCCGCCGCACCCTGGGACCGATCACCCGGTTCACCGGCGGCCGGATCTGACGTCCGGCCGGCCGCGGTGCGGCGGGAGGGCTCGCGGACGGCGGTCACCTGACCGCCGCCTCCGGCGGGCGCTCCCGCAGCGCGCCGTAGCCGATGAAGTACGCCGGGAGCCGGCCGAGCCGCGACCGTGTGACCAGTCCGGCGAGGCGCCGGGCGCGTTTCGCGCCGCCGAGCGGCGGCCGCCCGTCCAGCACCGGCGCGACGAGCCGGGCGTGGGCCGCCCGCTGCAGCGCCTGGGTGGCGACCGTGGTGGGGCGGCGCCTGCGCTGCACCCGGCGCAGGTCGCGCAGCCCCACGCTCCCGCGCCGCAACGGCCCGGCCAGGTATCGGGCGGCGGCCACCGCGTCCTCGACGGCGAGGTTGATGCCGATGCCGAAGACCGGGGACATGGCGTGCGCGGCGTCGCCGATGCACAGCAGCCCGGGCCGGTGCCAGCGGCGCAGCCGGTCCAGGCGTACGTCGAGCAGCCGGACCTCGTCCCATGAGCCGAGCTGCCCGGTCCGGTCGGCGATCCAGGGGACGGCGGCGGCGAAGTCGGCCCGGAAGCGGTCGAGGCCGGCCGCCCGGCGCTGCCGGTCGGTGCCCTTGCGGATGAGGGTCGCGCACTGCCAGTACTGACCGCGGTCGATCATCGCGGCCAGGAGGCGGTCCCCGGCGCCGCCGACCAGCCCGCTGGGGTCGCCCTCGCGGCGCGGCAGCCGGAACCACCACGCGTCCATCGGGCAGCCGAAGCGGCGCAGCCCCAGTTCCGGCCGGTCGCGCGCCAGGGAGCCACGGCCGTCGCAGGCGACGGTGAGCGCGGCGCGCAGTTCCCCGGTGCGGCCGTCGCCGGTGCGGTAGCGCACCCCGGTCACCCGGCCGCCCTCGGTCAGCAGGGCGGTCGCCTCGGTGTTCATCCGCAGGCGGAAGGAGGGCTCGCGCCGGGCCTCGGCCGCCAGCAGGTCCAGCAGGTCCCACTGGGGGACCATCGCCACGTAGTCGTAGCGGCCGCGCAGCACCGAGAGGTCGGCGACCGTGACCGGTGCGCCCCCGTCGCCCACCGGCAGCTGGACGGTGCGCACCCTGCGCTGCGGCAGCCGGGCGAAGCGCTCGGCCAGCCCCAGGTCGTCCAGCAGCGCCAGGGTCGAGGGGTGCACGGTGTCGCCGCGGAAGTCGCGGAGGAAGTCGCCGTGCTTCTCCAGCACCGTCACGTCGACGCCCGTCCGTGCCAGCAGCAGGGCGAGCACCATGCCGGCGGGACCGCCTCCCACCACACAGCACGTGGTCCGCTCCATCACGTCCCCGCCTCTCCGGAGAACGATAATTCATCGCATGATGAATACTGTACTCCTCCGAGGCGGCCCCGTGGGCGAAAAGCGGGGCTACCGCCTTCTGCGGCGCTCCGGCGACCGGGTCGCGGAGCCGGCCTCCCGCCAGGCGCCGTCCACCTGGACCGGATCCCGCACCTGGTCGAGGATGTGCTCGCCGTACAGGTCCTGCAGCCAGTTGGTCTGGTAGATGGTGTCGAGGTAGCGCTCACCGAGGTCGGGCGCGATGGCCACCGCGGTGATGCCGCTGGTGCCGTGCTCGGCCAGCCAGTCGGTCGCCCCGCTGACCACCGTCCCGGTGGAGCCGCCGAACAGGAAGCCGCGCCTGGCCATGCGGTGACAGGTGCGGATGGTGTCGGCCTCCTCCACCCGGATCACCTCGTCCACGAAGGACTCGTCCAGCAGCGGCGGGCGCATGCTCATGCCCAGGCCGGGGATCATCCGGCGGCCCGGCTCCCCGCCGAAGGCCACCGAGCCCACGCTGTCCACCGCCACGATCCGCACCGGGCGGTGCCACTGGCGGAAGAAGCGCGCGCAGCCCATCAGGGTCCCGGTGGTGCCCGCCCCGACGAACAGCACGTCCAGACGCGGGAAGTGACTGGCGATCTCCGGCCCGGTGGTCCGGTAGTGGGCCCGCCAGTTGCCCGGATTGGTGTACTGGCTGAGCCACACGTACCGGTCGTCGGACTCGCACAGCGAACGCACGTAGTCCAGCCGGGTGCCGAGGAAGCCGCCGTTGGCGTCCGGGTCGGCGACCACGTGCACCTGGCTGCCGAGGGCCTCCATCAGCAGCCTGGTCGACAGGTTGCAGCGGGCGTCGGTGACGCACAGGAAGCGGTAACCCTTGCTCGCCGCGATCATGCTGAGGGCCACGCCCAGGTTCCCCGACGAGGACTCCACGAGCACGGAGTCCGGCCTCAGGACCCCGTCCCGCTCGGCGCTCTCCACCATCTCGTTCGCGGCTTTCAGCTTGATGGAGCCGGCGAAGTTGAAGCCCTCGCATTTCAGGTAGAGGGGACACCCGAAGATCGATTCCAGGTCGACGAAGAGGTTGCCTTCGTTGAAGGCGTTGGGAGAGGAAATGACGGGCACGGCGGGCCTCCTGGTCCCGGCCGGGGGACGGCCTCAGCCGTGCCGGCGCAGGTCGTGGAAGAAGTCGTCGACGAGGCGGAGGTTCCCCGCCCGGGCCACTTCGTCGTAGACGTACTTTCCGACGGCGAGATCGAGGACGCCGAGGCCGAAGGGCGAGAAGATCACCGGCTGGTCCTGCGGCGGCGCGGTCCGCCCGAGCATCACGTCGTTGAGGGTGCCGTTCAGGAAGCCGCGGTCGCCGGTGCGCTGTTCGGCCAGGTGCGGGGAGGTGTCGGCCTTCAGGCAGTGCTCGACGTCGTCGACGAAGTTCGCCGCGCCGAGCAGGATCTCCGGGTCGAGGTCGCGCAGCGACACGTGCAGCACCAGCGGGTTGTGGTCGAACCAGGCCGGCGACGTGACGTGCGGCCGGCCGGCGACGGTGGCGAAGACCACGAGGTCGCTGGAGCGGATGAGCGCCTCGGCGCTGTCGTGGACGGTGACCCGCGCCGCGGTACCGGTCCCGCGCAGATAGCCGCAGAAACCGGCGGCGCTGTCGGCGGACAGGTCGTGCACGCCGATCGAGTCGAACGCCCAGCCGGTGCCGGCCAGGTAGGTGTGGATGTAGCGGGCGATCAGGCCGGTGCCGAAGAAGCCCACCCGGGTGGGACGGACGCGGGTGCGGCTGAGCCAGTCGGCCGCCAGCGCGGCGGACGCCGCCGTCCTGGTGGCGCTGATGATGGAACTCTCCATGCAGGCGAACGGATAGCCCGTGTCGTGGTCGTTGAGGATGAGCACCGCGGAGGCCCGGGGCAGCCCGGCGCCGACGTTCTCCGGGAAGCTGGAGATCCACTTCATGCCGTCTACGTTCACCGAACCGCCGATGGAGGCCGGCAGCGCGATGATCCGGGAGGTGGGCCGGTCGGGGAAGCGCAGGAAGTACGACGGCGGGTTCACCGAGTCCCCGGCGCCGTGCAGCCGGTAGGTGGCCTCGACCAGCTCCACGATCTGTTTCTCGCGCCCGCCGAGCGCCTGTTGCACCTGCTCGCCGGAGACCACCGCGAACGTCGGCACACTGGCCGGGCCCGGCTGGCCCGGCTGGGTCCCGGTCGACAGAAGATGGGTCATCGCTCACTCGCCTCCGGGGTGGGGGAGCCGTCGGCCAGGCGCCGCGGCTCGGCCATGCCGACCACCACCCGCCGCTCACCGGTGAAGGGCTCCCTGCTGTGCGCGGTGCGGATGTTGTCCACCAGCAGCAGGTCGCCGGCCTGCCAGGGTTCGCGCCTGGTGTGCTTCTCGTACGTCGCGTTGAGCGCCTGGACGACGTCCTCGCCGATCGGGGTGCCGTCGCCGTAGCGGGTGTTGAACGGCAGGCCGTCCGCGCCGTACTCGTCCACCAGGTACTCGCGCACCTCGGGGGCGAGCGTCCACTCGTTGAGGAAGGCGATCTGGTTGAACCAGCAGCGCCGGCCGGTCAGGGGGTGCCGCACCACGGCGCTGCGGCGCTGCTCGGTGCGCAGCGAACCGTCCGGCTGCCAGTGGAGGTCGATGGCGTGGGAACGGCAGTAGCGCTCGATCTCGGCACGGTCCTCGGTGCCGAACGACTCCGCGAGGGAGGACCCGATCTCGTCGTTGTAGCTCCGGGTCAGCAGCCAGCCCTCGCGCTCGAACTTCTCCGTGAGACCGGCGGGCAGCGCCTTGAGCACCTCCTCGGCGTCGGCCACCGCGGTCGCGCCGCCCTCGGCGGGCGGCGTCAGGCACGCGAACAGCATCAGACCGGGCACCTCGAGCGCGTAACTCAGTTCGTGGTGCATGCACATCGGCTGGTTGGCCGGCCACGCCGTCGACGAGTACAGGCCCGAACCGAGCGGTTCCCGGGGAGCGAACGCCTCCCGCTCCGCCATGAGGCCGCCGGCCAGCCCGGCGATGACGGCTCCGGCCTGGTCCGCGTCCCGCAGCTCCAGGCCGCGGACGACCAGCGCCCCGTGCTCGGTGACCTGCGCGCGCAGCGACTCACGGTGCTCGGCCGCCCAGCTCGCCGCGTCACCGGGGGAGCCGGCGCGCACGACGGCGGGACTGTCCGGCCGCAGCTCCACGTCGAGCGAGGTGGCCAGGGGTGAGGAGGACATCTCGGATTCCTTTCGTTGCCCGGCTGCGGGTTGGGCGAGGTTCAGGAAGGTGCCAGGGGAGCGGTGGCGGTCAGGACGGCCCGCGCCGCCTCGGCCGGCCGCGTGCGCGGGAAGTAGTGGCCGCCGTCGGGGAGTTCGTGCAGCTCCACGTGCTCGGCGAGCAGCAGCCAGTCGCGGTGCCGGTCGGCGTGCCCGGCGGTGTGCGGGTCGTCGGCGGCGACGACCACCGAGACCGGCGCGGCCAGCCGTGCCGCCGGCGGGTTCTGGAGCGCGTCGCGGAAGTAGCGGTGCGCGGACACGCAGTCGTGCCGGTAGGCGGCGCCGATGTGCCCGGCGTGCCGGTCGTTCAGCTCGGCGAGTTCGGTGTAGCCGCTGTCCGAGGTCAGCCGCGCGGCGATCTCGGCGTCGCTCCGGCCGATCAGCTCCTCGGCGGCGGCCCGCCGTCCGTCGGCGGTGCCGAGCAGCTGGGCGCCGAGGAACACCCGGGTCACGTCGACCCCGCGCTCCGCCAGCCGCCTGGCCGTCTCCAGAGCCGCCGCCGCCCCGGACGAGTGGCCCCACAGCATGACCCGGGACGGACCGCGCGCGGCGATCTCTTCGGCGACCTGCTCCGCCACCCGCGCGATGGAGGCGAACGGCTCGGGCCGGTCGGACAGGTCGTGACCTGGCAGGTCCACGGCGAGCACGGCCAGGCCGCTGCCCTCCAGCGCGCCCGCCATCGGCTGGTAGTTGACGGCGTTGCCGCCGGCGTACGGGAAGCACACCAGGGCGGTGTCGGCGCCGGAGTCCGCCCGCGACAGGGGCTGGAGCAGCTCGGTGCGCCGCCGGCCCGCGCCGTCGGCCAGGGCCGCGAGGTCCGCGAGGACCGGGTGCCGGGTGATGTCCTTCAGGGACACCGCGCGGTCGAGGGCGATGGTGAGCCGGACCGCCGTCAGGGAGGTGCCGCCCAGGTCGAAGAAGTGGTCCGTGCGGGCGATCCGGTGCTCGGGCACGCCCAGCAGCTCGGACCAGGCGGCCGCCAGTTTCCGCTCGGCCGGGGTGAGCGCGGCACCGTCCCGGCCCGCGGCGGCGTCGCCGGCCCCGGGCTCGGGCGCCCGCTCGGCCAGCGCGGTGAGCGCCTTGCGGTCGGTCTTGCCGTTCGCGGTCAGCGGCAGTTCCTGCTGCCAGTGGAAGGCCGAGGGCACCATGTAGCCGGGCAGGACGCCGCCCAGCGACTCCCGCAGCGTCTCCACGGGCTGCCGTTCACCCGTGTAGTAGGCGATCAGGTGCTTGCTCCCGCCGGCCTGCTCGGCGACGACCACCGCCGCGTCCCGCACCCCGGGCACCCGCAGCAGCGTGTTCTCGATCTCGCCGATCTCGATCCGGAAGCCGCGGATCTTGACCTGGTTGTCCCGGCGGCCCAGGAACTCCAGCCTGCCGTCCGGATGCCAGCGCCCCCAGTCGCCTCCCAGATAGAGCCGCTCACCCGGCCGGTACGGGTCCTCGCGGTACGCCTCCCGGGTGCGCTCCGGGTCGTTGACGTACCCCCGGCCCACACAGACGCCGGAGAACGCGATCAGGCCCGGGGCCCCCATCGGCACCAGCGAGAGCCGCTCGTCCACGACGAGCACGCGGACGTTGCCGACCGCGCGGCCCAGCAGCACCCGCTCGGGCACCCCGTCCATGACCTCGTGGTTGGTGTCGTCCGAGGTCTCCGTCAGGCCGTAGGCGTTGACCAGCGCGGTCCCCGGCCGGTTCGCGAACCACCGCTGGACCAGCTCCCGCTTCAGCGCCTCACCCGTCACCGACACGCAGCGCAGGTCGGGAAGGGCACGGGGGCGCCGCTCCAGATACGCGACCACGACCTCCAGGTAGGAGGGCACGAGCTGTGCCACGGTGACCCGGCCCTCGGCCAGCGTGTCGACGAACCGGTCCACGTCCACGATCACGTCCTGCGGGACCAGCAGCGTCCGCCCGCCCACCAGCAGCGCGGACACCAGTTGCCACAGCGAGATGTCGAAGCACTGCGGGGCCGTCTGCGCCACCACCGAGCCCTCGCCGATCCCCAGGTCGTCGATCTTGGCGAAGAGGTGGTTGAGCATCCCCGCGTGCTCGCACATCGCCCCCTTCGGCTCACCGGTGGAACCGGAGGTGAAGTAGATGTAGGCCAGTTGCCCGGCGTCGACCCGCACCCCGGGGTCGGTGTCGGCGTGCGGTTCCGCGTACGCCTCCTCGACCAGCAGCTTCCCGGTGTCCGCGAGCGTGGCCAGCGCCTCGTCGAGGGTGCCGGTGCTGCCGGACTCGGTCAGCACCAGCCGGCAGCCGGCCCGGGACAGGGTCGCCGCGATCCGGCCGGCGGGGAAGTGCGGCTCGATCGGCAGGTACACGGCCCCCGCCTTGAACACCGCCAGCGTCGCGGCCAGCCAGTCCAGATCGCGTTCGGTGACCACGGCGACGACGTCCTCGCGGCCGACACCCCGCGCCAGCAGGGCCCGGGCCAGCCGGTTCGCGCGCGCGTTGAGCTCGCCGTAGGACCACTCGCGGTCGCCCTGCACGGCCGCCACGGCGCCCGGGTGCTCCCGTGCCCGCCGCTCGAACAGCTCGTGCGCCCGCGCGTCCGGCAGCGGCCGGTGCGGACCGGCGAATCCCTCCAGCTGCTCGCGCACCTCGTCGTCGCCGAGCAGGCCCCGGCGCGCGTGCCCGGCCTCCACGTCGGCCGCCATCAGCCGCAGCGCCGTCAGGTGGTAGCCGGCGATCCGCTTCGCGCAGTCGGCGTCCAGCACGTCTGTGCGGTAGCGCAGCCGCAGCACCGGCCGCCCGTCCCGGTCGGCCCAGCGCACCTGGAGCACACCCTCGTCGGGGAAGCCGTCCGCGGCGTCCGGGGGCCCGAGCACCACCTCGTACGAGGGCTCGCTCACGCCCAGTTCCCGGCGCAGCTCCGCCACCGGGAAGGTCCGGTGCTCCCGTACCTCCGCCTCGGCCCGCCGGGCCGCCGCCACGAGGTCCCGCCAGGACCCCGGCGGAACGGTGAGCCGGCAGGGCAGCGGTTCCCCGCGCGCGCCGGCCGCGTAGCCCGTGACCACCTCCTGCTCGCCGGAGAGCGCTGCCAGCACCTTGGCGTGCGCCGCCAGCAGCACCGCGCCGGCCGGCGCCCCGCACCGCTCGGCGAGGGCGGGCAGCGCCCCGGCCACGTCGTCCGGCACGGCCGCCTCGTGCTCCGCGGTCCCCGGCACCGGCTCCCGGACCCACCGCGGCACCGCGGTGAGACCGCCGGCGGTCAGCACACGGCTCCAGAACTCCCGGTCCGCATCCACGCGCGCTCCCATCGAATGGCCTTCCTCAACTCACCGTCGCCGAAGCGGCGCCGGCCGGACACGGCGGTGCCGCCGGGTCGCCGGGCCGGCCGGCGGCCTCGGGCATGTCCACGGCGGGGTTGCCGCCCCACCGTGCGTGCGGCGGGACCTCCTCGCCCTTCATCAGGAAGGAGTCGGCGGCCAGCACGGCGCCGTCACCCACCGTCACGCCGTAGTGCACATGGGAGCCGACGCCCAGCGTGCAGCCGTCGCCGAGGGTGGTCCCCTCGGACTTGAAGGTGCCGTCCTCCTGCGAGTGGCACTGGATCTTGCTCCCCGCGTTCAGAGTGCAGTCGTCCCCGATGACGGTGAGGGTCCGCTCCGTGAGGTAGCAGCCGTCGTCGAACACCCTGCGGCCGATGCGCACGCCCATCAGGCGCCACGCGAGGCTCTTGAACGGGGTGCCGTTGAGGATGTTCAGGTGCCGGTCCGGAACCTTCCACAGGCGCTCGTGCCGCCAGAACACGGGGTCGTAGATGGAGCACAACCGCGGGCGCAGCCGGCCGAATCGCATGATCACGCGCTCCACCAGGATGTGGTAGCCGGTGGTGAAGACGAGCGTGACCGTCAGGTAGAGGGCGAACACCACCTGTCCCGCCGCGTCGTACAGGTCCGCCGAGACGAGGGCGAGCAGGGTGAGCCCGAAGACGTGCAGCCACCGGGCGCCCAGCATCACGGCCATGGACCGCAGGTTGTAGCGGTTCTTCGCGGCCAGACGCCGGCGCAGTGTCTCGCCGGTCCTCAGGTCGTCGAACCGCGCGTCCCGCTCCACCGTCCGGGGGATCTCGAAGCACGGCGAGCCGAGCAGCCCGACGCCCTCCCTGACCTCCCCGTCGAGGGGCACCATCACCTTCGTCGCCAGCAGGCAGTTCTCGCCCGTCCGGCCCCCGGCGGGAAACGCGATGTTGTTGCCGAGGAAGTTGCGCGCCCCGATCGACGCCCGGGAGACCCGGAAGGACGTGCTGGAGTAGTCGGCGTTCACGATGGAGAGTCCGTCGGCGACCATCGTCCCGCTGCCGACCGTCACCAGGAACGGCGTCTCGTGCTGCACCTCGGTGCCGAAGTTGGAACCCGTCTGCTCGACGTGCGACAGGTCGTACCCGAGGCCGCGGAGGTAGTGCACGATGTACGAACTGTCACCGAAGAGCCAGGCGAAGAACCTGACGTTCGTCATCCGGGTCGTCGCCCGGTGGACCGTGTAGTGGAAGCCGTACAGCGGGTACACCCGGTCGGGCCTGACCACGGGACTCATCAGGCGCGGCACCGTGTAGACCACCAGCAGTCCGCCCACCAGGAACCCGCCGAACAGCACGAGGGACAGCAGCAGCGCGTCGGGCAGCAGGTCCGCCCGCGACGGCGAGGCCGTCCGCGGGTCCAGCCGCTTGCCGAGCGCCGGGACCTCGCTGAACAGCATGTACCCCCCGCCGACGGCCAGGGGGACGTAGAGGAGGAAGAGCTGGGCCAGTGTGACGAACCCGAACCACGCACGGCGAGCGGTCCCGCACCGGGCCGGTCGGACCCGTACGTAGTCGGTCCCGCCGGGCTCCGCGGGGGAGCCGTGCCAGCGCGCGCCGGCCGGGACCGCCTGGCCCCGGTGCAGGGCCGACGAGTGACCGAGCTGGGCCCCGTCGCCCATCGACGTGTCGATGTCCAGGACGGTCTTCTCGCCGATGTACACGTTCCGGCCGAGGGTGATCCGGCCGGTCTGGATCCGCCCCGAGTGGGCCCGGTAGCCGAGGAGGAACGAGTCCTTGCGGATCACCGTTCCGGCGCCGATCGTCACCAGGTCGGTGCAGACCGGGACGGAGCGGGAGAGGATCGTGACCCCCTTGCCGATGCGCGCGCCCAGGGCCCGCAGGTAGAGCACGTACAACGGGGTGCCGACGAAGAGGATCATCGGGTTCGCGTGCAGCAGCGCCTTGACGAACCAGAAGCGCAGGTAGCGCGGGCCCCAGACCGGGAACTCGCCCGGTTTCCAGCGGCCCACCAGAACCCACTTGGCGGCGACGGGGAACACGCACAGGGCGGTGAACCCGATGCCGCCGAACAGCAGCGACCGCACGTAGATGTCGGCCAGCCCCGAGCCCGCCGCGACCCACCGGTACCCGCGGTCCGTGACGAGCCCGGCGGCCAGGGAGTACACCAGGAAAATCAGCAACTGGAGTAAACCGCACAGGGCATGATCACGGCTGCTCGTGCGCGGCACCCGTTCCGGCGCCGCGGCGGGCGCCTGCGGTGACGCTGCGGCACCCTCGGGCGGGGCGGCCTCGGGAGCGGTCCGTGTCAGGGCCGCGGTCAGGCTCCGGATCGTGGGGTACCGGTAGATGTCCTTCATGGACGGCGAGGGCAGGTCGGTTCTCTTCCTGACCCGGGCGCAGAACTGGGCCATCACCAGCGAGTTGGCGCCGAGATCGGTGAAGAAGTGGCCGTCCACCGGGACGTCCGCGCTGCCCACGACGTCGGCCAGCGCGAGGGCGAGTTCCCGTTCGGTGTCCGCTGCCGCCGGATTCGCGTCGCTCCGACTGGTGTCCGTGCCTTCGTCCGGTCCCGCTACCCGGACCTCGGAGGACTGCTCCACCATTCGATCTCCCGCAGGGCTTCTGGGACGGCCGACGGCGGGGTGCGGCCGCTCCCCGGCCCGAGCGGACCGCGGCGCGGCCCGACCGGGCCGTCGGAGGTTCATGGGGTGTCATTGCTGATCACGAACCGCCAGGTTCAGTTTCGGTCGATCACGGTGAGGCTGCCACTTCGCACCCTTCGCGATGTGTGGTGCGAATGAACGAGATGCCGGAATTCACCGGTCCTGAGGCTGCCCCGGGGCGCGCGACGGATCACCCGACCGGCCGCCCCCGGTGCGCCCCCGCCGAGCCGTCCGCGCCCGTGCAACACCGGGAGCCGCTCCGCCGAGTCGTCCCCGGGAAGGCAGGCCGGCCACCGTGCTGCCGCGTCTGCCCGCATCCGTGCGCGAAGCGCAGGAGAACCTCGCCTAGGGGGCCGTACCGATCGGGAGGCGGGACCGCGCCTGCGCGTCGCCGTGCGCACCGGCTACGACGTGACCGGTGAATCCGCCGGCCACCGCGCGGCGCGCCGAGGACACCCACGGCGGGCTGCGCCGGACGGCCCTGGGCGGCCTGCCGCCGTCGCCCTGGGAAGCGGTACGGCAGCAGGTCTCCGGCCTGCTGGACCGGCCGCGGCGGCACCGAGCGGCGGGCGGGCGGCGTGAGGGATCAGGCCCAGAGGCTGCCGCTGTCGCACACCTCGGCCCCCATGTTGCGCTCCATCATGCGCAGCGCCGCGTCCGCCAGGTCCTCGTGGATGTGCGCCACCGCGCCCCGGGGGATCACGACGTCGAGGTGGCGGATGTGGGCGTCCAGCGCGGAGTAGAGCACGCACTGCTCGGTGACCTGCCCGGACAGCACGAGCCGGTCGATCCCCTGCTGGTGGAGCAGGTACGTCAGCGGAGTCTCGAAGAAGATCGAGTGGCGCGCCTTGAGCACGAACAGGGAGTTCCGGTCGGGCTTCAGCGGTTCCACCAGCTCCGCGTGCGGCCCGGCCAGCGCGTGCTCCAGCAGTTCACCGTGGTGGGAGCGCCATTCCCCGAAGTTGTCGTTCACGTAGATCACCGGCACCTCGTCGCGCCGGGCGCGTCCGAGGAGGTCGGTCAGCACGGGCACCACGGACGTGACCGAGGGGAGCAGCAGATCGGCGTCCTTGTGGTCATAGGTGTTGATCATGTCGATGACGATCAGCGCGGTCTTGCTCATGCCGACCGGGTTCCACTCAGCGCGACGGGCAACCGGCAGGTTACTGATAACGATCCCGGCGCACACCTTGCGTAATCCCCGTCCCCCTCTAGCCTCCGGCCATGGCTTTTCTATCGCGTCGCCGCAGAGGGGCACGCCTGGCGCCGGAACTCGGCGACCAGGAGCTGGGCCGGCTGCTGAAGTCCCTGCTGGCGACCACGAGGACCGGAACGATCGGGACGACGGACCTGTGCGTCGCGCAGCTGTCCCGGCTGCTGGCCCAGGCGCCGGGCGACTGGGACCGCCGGACGCACCGCATGGGTGTGCTGGCCGGCTTCCTGGCGGGTTCGCACCTGGCGCGGTCCTGGGCCGCGCGTGAGCCGCGCGACGCCGACGCGCTCGTCCTGCACGCCTGGACCGAGGTCGTCCACGCCCGCACGCAAGGGGGCCTCTCGGACGCGGGCGGTGTCGTGGAGAGCTGTCTGCGGGCGGCCGAACTGGCGCCGCCGGACCCCACTCCGTGGGTCGTCCTGCTGGCGGTGGCCCGCGTGGAACGCTGGGCGCAGCCACGGGTGTTCGGCGTGTGGAACGAGGTGGTCGCGCGTGACCGCTGGAACCGCGTGGCCTACCTGAGCATGCTGGGCTACCTCAGCCCGGAGGAGGCCGGATCACGCGTCCAGGTGCTGGAGTTCGTGGACACCCTGCAGGCCCGCATGCCCGCGAACGCCCCCTGCGCGGCGACGGAACTCACCGCCCAGGTACGGCAGTACCACGCCGTGCTCGACCGGGGCGGGTTCGAGGCGCTGGTGGCGCGCAACCACTGGTCCCAGGCGATGGGCGCACAGGCCCTCGACCGCGTCGCGCACAACTGGGTGCGGCCGGGGTTCCTGAACCACGCCGCGGCCCTGGCCGATCTCAACCTGCTCGCCTACGCGCTGCTGGCCGCCGACCGGCGGGCGGAGGCCCGTGCGGTCTTCGAGGCGCTCGACGGCACGGTCGCCGCCTGGCCCTGGCAGGCGGGCGGCGACCCGGTCCAGGAGTTCGAGCGGGCGCGGCGCAGGGCGACGGCCGGCATATGAGTGCCGCCCGTGCCGGTACCGCGGCCGGCGCGGGCGCCACGCCTCACAACGCCGCGGTGAGCAGGGGCAGATAGCCCAGGGACTGCCCGCTCGCCGTCGGGTGGTAGGACTCGCCGAGGTCCAGCCAGTCGACGCTGTGCAGCCAGGGTTCGGCCGAGCAGATCTCGTGGCCGTCGAAGGCCCTGCGCACGTCGACGAAGGTGAACCCGTGGGCGGCGGCGCGCGCGGCCAGCATCTCGTTGAGATGGTCCGAGGCGTCGTTGAGCGCGGACCGCTCGGCGTCCGGCAGCCCGCCGGAACAGCTGCCGTTCAACCGGTACAGGCGCGGGTAGCCGAGCACCACGACGCGGGCGGCGGGCGCCTTGCCGCGGATGGCCGAGTAGAGACGGTCGAGGTCGCCCGGCAGCGTCGCGTCCATGGCGGTGCGGGCCTTGGCCACTGCGGACCGGCACATGCCGTTGCCGCCCAGTACGCAGACCGCCATCACGCTGGTGAAGCCCGCGTCCCGGCCGCCCGCCGTGATGGTGACCAGGCCGGTGCGCGGCCCGAGCGGACCGAGCTGGTTCTTCAGCACGTCCCCGGTCCTGGCGCCGTCGCAGGCGCTGAAGCTGAACGACGCGGGGGAGTGGGCCGCGGCCCACAGGGCGGGGAAGGAGAGGTTGCTGCGCAGGCAGCGCGGAACGGCGGTGAGGTAGCTGCCGGCGCCGACCCCCGCCGAGTAGGAGTCGCCGAGGGCCACGTAGCCCGTGGCCGCGATTCCGGGTGCCGCTGCCGTGGCGGCGGGACCGGCGAGGGTGCAGGCGGCCGCGAGGAGGAGGGAGACCGCCCAGGGCGCTATTCGGGACTTTCTCATGCCTCTCCTCCTATCCCGGTCCGGCCGGCCCCGCCCGCCTCCGACCCTCGTACGGCGCCGTGGAGTTGACGGCCACCGCCGTTCATGGCGGGGGCGGGTGCACCCCGCGAGGGCGGGTGCGCGGGACCCGGTGCGGACGCGCGGTGGCGGGCCGGGCCCCCGGCCGACTTCACCCGTTGGGCCGTCACCCGACCGGCGGTCCGCCGGCCGGGGCTTCACATCGTCGGATCGAACCGCGCATTGGCATGGACCTGACGCCCACGCGCCGCTAGGCTCTGCCCCGCCACGCATGAGAGCGCTCTCAGACATCGGCTGTTCCACCCCCACCCCTGGAACGACGAAGGGCAATCCCCATGAGACGCAACGGACTCGCGCATGCCGCCCTGGCCGCACTCCTCGTCCTCGGCGGACTGAGCGCGGCCGGCACCTTCCCTGCGTCGGCGACCGGCTCCGCCGCCGGACCCGCCACGTCCACCCGATCCGCCGAGCCCGCCGCCGACGGGCTCGTGACCGCCATGCAGCGGGACCTCGGCCTGACCCGGACCCAGGCGGTGGCCCGGCTCGCGGCCGAGAAGCGCGCCGCCGCCCTCGACCCCGGCGCCCGCCGCACGGCCGGCGCCGCATATGCGGGCTCCTGGTTCGACGCCCCCAGCGGACGCCTGACCGTGGCCCTCACCAAGGACGCCCCGGCCGCCACGCGCAGGGCGATCGAGCGGTCCGGGGCCACCGTCCGCACCGCCGAGCACAGTGCCCGGCAACTGGACGCGGCCAAGGCGCGCATCGACCGGCTGACCGCGCCCTCGGGCGTGAGCAGCTGGCACGTCGATCCGCGGGCCGACACCGTCGTCGTCGAGGTCGTCCGCGGCAAGCGGTCCGACAATGATGTCCGGCGCTTCCTGTCACAGGCCCGCCGTACCGGGCCCGTCACCGTCGAGACCTCGGCCGCGCCGCGGACCCTGTCCGCCGGCACGGTGGGCGGTGACCCGTACTACACCGGCAACGTCCGCTGCTCCATAGGCTTCTCGGTGTACGGCGGTTTCGTCACCGCCGGGCACTGCGGGCAGCCCGGCGCCGGGGTCAGCGGCTGGGACGGCTCCTACATCGGCGCCTTCCAGGGCTCCTCGTTCCCCGACAACGACTACGCCTGGGTCAGCGTGGGCAGCGGCTGGTGGACGGTGCCGGTGGTGCTCGGCTGGGGCACGGTGCCCGACCAGCTCGTCCGCGGCTCGGCCGTGGCGCCCGTGGGCTCCTCGGTCTGCCGCTCCGGTTCCACCTCGCACTGGCACTGCGGCACGGTGCTGGCCCTGAACGAGACCGTCAACTACAGCCAGGGCGCGGTGCACCAGCTCACCAAGACCAGCGCCTGCGCCGAACCCGGCGACTCGGGCGGCTCCTTCATCACCGGGGACCAGGCACAGGGCGTCACCTCCGGCGGCTGGGGGAACTGCTCCAGCGGCGGCGAGACCTGGTTCCAGCCCGTCAACGAGATCCTGGGCCGGTACGGTCTGACCCTGCACACCTACTGACCGCACGTGTCGGCGCCCGGGGTACCGCGCCTCCTGCGCAAAACCCCCACCCGCTTGCCCGCGCCCGGGCAAGCGGGACCGTCCGCGTGCCGGCCCCGCGCGGAACGGAAGCACACCGGCCATGCCCGACACCTGGACCACCCGCCCCGAGACCGCCGCCGACGCCGTGGCCGTCCGGGAGATCCACCTGGCCGCCTTCGCCACCCCGCTGGAGGCCGACCTCGTGGACGCCCTGCGGGCCGACCCCGCCCGGATCGAGGGGCTGTCCCTCGTCAGCACCGGGGCGGACGGCGTGCCGGTCGGCCACGCGCTGCTGACCCGGTGCCACATCGGCGACGTCCCCGCCCTGTGCCTGGGCCCCGTAGCCGTACGTCCCGAACACCAGCGCACCGGCGCCGGATCGGCGGCCGTGCGCGCCGCCCTGCGGGCGGCCGGAGCGCTGGGCGAGCGCCACGTCGTCGTCCTCGGGCACCCGGCGTACTACCCGCGCTTCGGCTTCACCCGCGCCTCCGCCCACGGCATCCGGCTGACGATCGACGTACCCGACGCGGCGGTGATGGCCCTCGCGCTGGACGCCGGCAGCCCGCTGCCCGCCGGAACCGTGCGCTACGCCGCGCCGTTCGGCATCTGAGGCGTCCCGGCCGCGCGGGGCACTGCCGTCCCGCGCGGTGCGCCGTCCGGGGCACTCGGCGCCGTCACTGGCCGCCGAGTCCCGTCGTGGCGACGGACTTGACGATGTGGCGCTGGAAGAAGACGAAGACCACGACGAGCGGGAGCGCCGCGAGGACCGCGGACGCCATCGTCTGCGCGTACTGGATGCCGTAGGCGTCCTTCACCGAGGTGATGCCCACCGGCAGGGTCATCAGGCCCGGGTCCGAGGTGGAGACGAACGGCCACAGGAAGTTGTTCCAGGCCCCGATGAAGACGAAGATCGCGACGGCGGCCAGCATGGGCCGCGACAGCGGCAGCAGCACGGACCAGAAGACGCGCCAGTGGCCGGCGCCGTCGATGCGGGCGGCCTCCTCCAGCTCCCTCGGCAGCGAGTCGAAGTGCTTCTTCAGGATGAACACCATGACCGGCGCCACCGTCTGCGGCAGGATGACCGCCGCGTAGGTGTCGACCAGGTGCAGGGTGAGCATCTGCCGGAACCAGGGCACGATGAGCAGTTGTGGCGGTACCAGCACGGCCGCCACGGTGAGCGCGAACAGCCACCGGCGTCCGGCGAACACCGTGCGGGAGAAGGCGTACCCCGCCATGGCGGACACCAGCACCGTGACGACCGTGACCGCTGCGGAGACCAGGAAGCTGTTCAGCATCCACAGCGGCAGGTCGCCGCGCTCCCACACCGTGGAGAACCCGTGCAGCGTGAAGCCGTGCCGGGGCAGGAACCACCGACCCGGATCGCTCGCGTCCTGCTCGGACTTGAAGGCGGTGAGCAGCGCCCAGGCCATCGGCAGCAGCCACGCCACGGCCAGCACCGCGAGCACCGCCAGGGCCAGTCCCCGGGCGAGCCGGCTGTCGCCCAGGGTGAGGTTCCCGCTCGGCCGGGCGGCCCGGCGCGGCCGGCCCGGGCCTCTCGACACACGGGCGGCGCCGCCCGGCGCGGCCGGACGGACGGGCAGTTCGGTGGAGGTCATGTCACTTCTCCCGGCGGCGGAGGGCGGCGTACTGGGCCGCGGAGGCGATGAGGACGAGGGCGAAGAAGACGTAGCTGACCGCCGAGGCGTAGCCCAGCCGGTAACCGGTGAAGCCGACGTCGTACATGTACTCGATGACCGGGCGGGTCGAGTTGTTCGGGCCGCCCTTGGTCAGCAGGTACACCTGGTCGAAGACCTTCAGCGAGGCCAGGACCTGCAGAACGGTGATGACACCGGTGATCCGGCCGAGCTGCGGCAGCGTGATCGACCACATCCGCCGCCAGGCCCCCGCCCCGTCGATGGCCGCCGCCTCGTACAGGTGGTCCGGGATCGTCTGCAACGCGGCCAGGTACAGCAGGAAGTTGAAACCGACGGTCCACCACAGGGTCGTCAGCACGATCGCCCACATCGCCACCGACTCGTCGCTCAGCCAGGACACCGGTCCGAGGCCGGCCAGGTCCAGCAGGTGGTTCAGCAGCCCGAGGTCCGGCTGGTACAGCCAGATCCACAGCAGGCTCACCACGCCGACCGGGAGCAGGTAGGGCGCGAAGAACGCCAGCCGCCACACCCACTGGCCCGGCAGGCCGGTGTGCACCAGCAGCGCCATGCCGAGCGCCACGGCGACCAGCGGGACCGTGGACAGGACGGTGAACCACACGGTGTGGCCGAGGGAGCGCCACATCTCGGCGTCGCCGAGGGCCTCGGCGAAGTTGTCCAGGCCGACGAAGGACGGGGTGTGGGCCGACAGCGAGGTGTCGGTCAGGCTCATCCACAGACCCTGGACCAGCGGCCACACCATGAAGAGGGCGAACAGGGCGAGGAAGGGCAGCGCGAACAGCAGGCCCGGGGGCAGCAGCCGGCGCGCCGAAGGGGCCCCGGTGCGGGGCGAGGCGTGGGGAGAGGACATCGTTGTGCCTCCTGCGCGGTGGATCGCGGCCGGGTCAGGCCGGGCTGGGCTTGGAGAGGAAGGTGTTCAGGCGCCGCACCATCGCGCGCGCCGCGCGGTCGGGGGCGAGGCCGTCGAGCAGGGCCTGCTGCAGCACCTGCGACATGGCGTTCTGGAAGTCCGAGCCGGCGCCCGCGAACCACACGGACGGGTCGAGCACCACATGGTCCTGGGCCGCGGCGTAGTGCGACTGCGGCTGAAGCCTGGCGTACGCCGGCGTACGCGTGACCGGGCCGTAGGCGGGGATGTGCCCGGCGGTCGCCCAGATCTGGCCGGCCTTCAGCAGCGCCGCGACCGCCTGGTGCGTACGACGGCGGCGTTCCGGGTCCGGGTCAGGGTGGTGCGGGAGGACGAAGGAGTGCGAGTCGGCGTAGACGGCGGGAGTCCCGAAGACCGTCGGGAACGGAGCGGCTCCCACGTGCTTGTCAGCGGCGCGGAAGGTGCCCAGTTCCCACTCGCCGGAGAGGATCATCGCCGTCCGGCGGTTGGTGAAGGCGGCGATCGCCGAGGCGTAGTCGAGCCGCCTGGGGTTCACACGGCCGTCGACGATCCTCGCCATGAAGGCGATGACCTCGGCCATCCGGTCGACGTCCACCTCGGCGGGCCCGCCCGGCGGCAGCCGGAAGGCTCCGCCGGTCTGCCGGTACAGGCCGTAGAACAGCCGCCACCCCTGGGCGGTGTCGGTGACGTACCCGAAGGCGATGCCCTGTCCGCCCGAGGCCCTGGCCAGTTCGCGGCCCGCCGCCAGGAATCCGTCGGGGGAGGAGAACGCCCCGGTGTCCAGCGCCCCGTCCCCGGTGAGCAGGCCGGCCTTGCGGGCGGGTTCCGGATGGTAGAAGACGATGAACGGGTGCGTGTCCAGCGGGATCGCGTAGGTGCGGCCCTCGAACTGGGTGCGGGACCACACGGCCTGGCTGAACGCGTCCTCGGTGATGCCGTACTCCGCCAGGACGTCCAGGTCCCACGGGTCCAGCAGCCCGGTGGGGGCGTAGCCGGCCAGCCGGGACATGTGGGAGATCGCCACGTCGGGGCCGCGCCCGCCGGCCGAGGCCATGGCGAGCTTGGTGTAGTACGGGGTACCCCACTCCAGCACGGTGCGCTCGATGCGGGTGCCCGGCATGCCGGGGCCCGCCGCGCGCACCATGTCGTTGAGCAGCCCGCCGTCGGCCCCGCTGAACAGGTCCCACAGCCGGACGGTCGAGGCGTCGGCCGCCTGGGCGGAACCGCAGCCGCTGAGCGCACCCGCGCCCAGCACCGCGGCACCGGAGGCGAGCGCGGCCGTCAGCACCCGCCGCCGCGAGGGCGCGGGGGGACCGACGGGTGCGGATGTGCCGGTCATACAGCTCCTTTCCTGAGGACGGCGGCCCGTGGGACGCCCCTTGCGCCCCGCGGGTGCCACCCCATGGACATGCATCGATGTAAATCGCGTGGTCACGCGATCCTCGCGCGGCCGTGGCCGCGACCGGGGCGGGAGGTCACCCGGTGCTCTCGAAGGCCGCCGGCCGGGTCTGGGCGGCGCGCAGCAGCGCGGTGTCGACCTTCTCGGAGCGGTCGAAGCGGTAGACGCCGTTGCGCTCCTGGAAGACGTCGGTGAGCTGGGTGTAGCAGTACCCGAACATGTCCGGGTCGTCGAGGAGCACGGCGGTCAGCCCCGTGAAGCGCTCGACGAACTCCTCGGCCGTGCGCGGGCGTTCGCCGTAGCCCCAGGAGGCCCCGGTGTCGTCGCCGGCGGCGCCCGCCGCGGCCTCGGGATCCCACCAGACACCGCCGAACTCGCTGCAGAAGTACGGCTGACCGCGGTAGGGCAGCGACCAGGGCCGGCCGTCGGGCGCCGTGTTGACGTACGGGCGGTCCTTCGCCAGCCCGGCCATCGTCCTGGCGAAGGCGGCCGGGTCCTGCTCGTAGCAGTGGGAGTCGTAGACGTCCGTCTCGGCCACCCGGTGCGCGTACCCGGAGGCGTCGACGACCGGCCGGCTGGGGTCGGCGAGCTTGGTGGCGAGGAACATCGCCCGGGTGACGTCGTCGAGCGTGGTGATGCGGTCGTGCAGGTGCTGGTAGGTCTCGTTCAGCGGGCACCAGCCGACGATCGAGGGGTGCGAGTGGTCCCGCTCCAGCGCCTCCAGCCACTGGGCGACGTAACCGGCGTCCGGGCGCTGGTTGTCGTCGCGCGCACCGGTCTCGCAGCCCCAGTCGCCGAACTCGCCCCAGACCAGGTAGCCGAGGCGGTCGGCGTGGTAAAGGTAGCGCTCCTCGAACACCTTCTGGTGCAGCCGGGCGCCGTTGAAGCCCGCCGCCAGCCCCAGTTCGATGTCGCGCACCAGGTCGGCGTCGCTGGGGGCGGTCATCAGCCCGTCCGGGTAGTAGCCCTGGTCCAGGACCAGGCGCTGGAAGACCGGTTCGCCGTTGAGCAGCAGCCGCTTGCCGTGGATCGCGACCGAGCGCAGACCGGCGTAGGAGCGGACGGTGTCGACGACGTCTCCGCCGGCGTCCAGCACCTGCAGGACGAGGTCGTACAGGTGCGGGTCGGCGGGCGACCACACCCGGCGCCGCTCCTCCGGCACGGCCAGCACGAGGCGGGGGGCGAGGCCGAGGTCGGCCCGGGACTCGGCGGTGACGACGGGACCGTCCTGGTCGCCCAGCGTGGCGCGGACGCGGTGGCCGGGCGCGTTCGCGGTGAGCGGCAGTTCCACGTGGAAGGAGCCGGAGGCCAGGTCCGGCGTGACGCGCGGGCGCCTGAGGGCGACCGAGCGGGGCACCGGCTCCATCCACACCGTCTGCCAGATGCCGGTCGTACGGGTGTAGTGGCAGTGGGAGTTGGCGTACCAGGTGGCCTGCTTGCCGCGGGCCTGGACGCCGTGCCGGCTGTCCCGGGCGCGCACCACGACGGTCAGCTCCCGGCCCGGGGCCGCCAGGTCGCCGAGGTCCGCGGTGAACGGGGTGAAGCCGCCCCGGTGCCGGGCCACCTCGGTGCCGTCCACCCACACCGTGGTGTCGTGGTCGACGGCGCCGAAGTGCAGCAGCACCCGGGCGTCGGTCCAGCCGTCCGGGACCGTCACCGTGCGCCGGTACCAGACCGCCTCGAGGAAGTCGGTCTCACCGACGCCCGAGAGTTCGGACTCCGGGCAGAACGGGACGACGATCCGGCCGGTGAGCGCGCGGTCCCTGAGCCCGCGTTCCAGGCCGGTGTCGGACCGGTCGATCTCGAACTCCCACTCGCCGTTGAGATTCAGCCATGCCTCACGGACGAACTGCGGCCTGGGGTACTCGGGTCGGGGCAGGGCCGTGGGCTGCGGGAGGGGCATGGTGCTCCTTGCGTCCGGGGTGCTGTTCGGTGCGAGCACATGGCACCATGAGATTTACATCGATGTAAATACCCGTGACGGAAGCACGTGGGGGGCGCCCGGGTCCGGACCGGATCCGGCCACTCGGACGGACTCGGACCCGGTCCGTGCCGATCGGTATGATCCACGGCAGGCGGGAGGATGATCGGCGTGGCAGCCAGACCGAGGATCAAGGACGTGGCGGAGTACGCCGGGGTCTCACCCAAGACCGTCTCCAATGTGATCAACAACTTCGAGCACGTCTCGGACAAGACCAGGACCGCCGTCCAGGAGGCCATCGACGCCCTGGGCTACCGGGTCAACATCGCCGGACGCCAGCTCCGCCAGGGCCGTACCGGGGTGATCACGCTGGCCGTTCCGGAGCTCGACGTCGCCTACTTCGCCGAGCTGGCCAAGCACGTGACCGCCGAGGCGGACCGCCGCGGCCGCACCGTGCTGCTCCACCAGACCGGGGGAGTGCGGGAGCGTGAACTCGCCGCGCTGCACGGCTTCGGCGCCCAGTTCTCCGACGGTGTCGTCCTCAGCCCGCTGTCCCTGCTGCCGCGCGACCTCGCCACCCGCGACCGGCGGCTGCCCGTCGTCCTGCTCGGCGAGCGCTCCGCGGCCGGCACCACCGACCACGTGGGGATCGACAACATCGGCGCCGCCCGCGAGGCCACCGAGCACCTGCTTACGCGTGGGCGCCGCCGCATCGCGGTGATCGGCGGTTCGGTCCGGGGCCGACAGGGCACCGACCGGCTGCGCACCGACGGCCACCGCGAGGCGCTGGCCGCGGCCGGACTGCCCTTCGCGGAGGACCTCGTGGTGCCGGTGCGGGCCTACCACTGGCAGGACGGCGCCCGCGCGGCCGCCGCGCTGCTGGACCGGCCCGAGCCGCCGGACGCCCTGCTCTGCCTCAACGACCACCTGGCGCTCGGCGCGCTGCGCGCCCTGCACGAGGCGGGCCGCTCGGTGCCCGGAGACCTCGACGTCATGGGGTTTGACGACATCGAGGCCTCCCGCTTCAGCGTGCCCTCGCTGACGACCGTCGCCCCCGACAAGGAGGAGATCGCCCGCAGCGCCGTCTCCCTCCTGCTGGACCGCGTGGAGGACCCGGAGTCGGGCGCCCCGGAGGACATGGTCGCGGGGTACCGGGTGATCGTCCGGGAGAGCACCGGCGGCTGACCGGACCCGCGGTCCCCGTGGGACACGCGGGACGGGCGCCGTGCGACCTTCGACACCGATGTCCTGCCCGGCCAGGAAGTGCTCGCCGAAGTCGGTGCGCGCCCGCGGAATCTCCATCCACGCGGCCGAGGAGATCCGCGACCAGGCCCCGGAGCACGAGCGTCGCCTACATCCGGGCCGACCTGCTCGTCCCGGACCACAACGCTCCGGAAGAGACCTTCACCGGCAACACGCTCGGCACCGACAGCCGCCCACGTCTGGCCGAAGCCCCGGAGGCACCACACCGAAAGCCAGGACCTGAGCGACGCGACCGCGGGCCTGGTTCCGGCTGCCACTAGTCCTGGAAGACGCAGTACAGGTGGAATTCCTGGGCATGGCAGGGTTCACCGGGTGGACAGTCGGGGCCCTCCTCGTAGACCTTGATGATCTTCGGCGACAGTTCGTCCGAGTTGCCGCGGGAGCGCGGCGAACACGCCGCAGACCGTCAGGGCGCCGGCCACGACTGCGCGGAGAGCACGGGGAGATTCGTGTGGCGTCTCGTGCCGACGGCCGCCACCCTGACGTGGGACGTGTTCCGGGTGGCGGCGCTCGGCCGCGTCCCCCGGCCCGTGTCAGGGTCGTTCGCCCTCAGCTGCTGATGAGTCCCGCAGACCGCCGAGTGCCAGGACTGTCATCGCCACCGCGGCCCCTGCCGCGACGCCGAAGCCGCCGTGTGCACCGCTCGCGTCGACCACCCGTCCCGCGACCGCCGCGGCGGCCGCCGATCCTGCGGCGCTTGCGGAGTTGCCCCAGGTGAACGCCTGGGTGAGGACCACGCGCGGGACCGACGACTGAGTGAGGACGGAGGTCAGGATCAGCAGGACTGGCACGGCCAGTCCGGTCAGGGCGAGGGTGGTGCCGATCGCGAGGGGCGTGTCGAGGAAGATCAGCGGGAGGCTCGTGAGGGTGAGGCAGGCGGCGGCTGCGGCCTGGTGGTGCCGGGGTGAGCCGCCGTGGCGCCACGCTCCGTAGGCCCAGCTCCCCACCAGGCTGGTGCAGTTGGAGGCGAAATAGAGCGGTGCGGCGGCGTCTGGCGTGCCGCGTCCGACGGCGTACGCGGTGACGGACACCTGCGTGGCGCCGAAGAACACCCCGAGCGTGAGGCCGAGCGCGGCCTGCCGCAGGAATGCGGAGCGGAGCAGGGCGCGTCCGGCGCGATGGCGTTCGGCGCGGTCGGTGAGGGGCGGCGTGGTGCGGCGCTGGGCGGCGAGGGCGAGCCCGCCGCCGACGACGAGCGCGGCGGCGAGCAGCACCCCGGCGCTCGGGCGGCCTGCCGCACCGAGGGCGCTCACGAGGGCGGGGCCGGCGAGGTAGGACACACCGTTGGCGAGTGCCTCCAAGGCGAAGGCGGTGGGCAGTGCGGCAGCCCGTTCGTCGGACAACAGGGCGGACCAGCGGGCGGCCGACAGGGCGCCGAGCTGGGGCAGTGTTGCCCCGACGCACACTCCGGCGGCGAGGTCCGGCAGGACGCCAGTGAGCAGCAGCGCCACCGCCGCAGAGTGTGCGCCCAGCGTGCAGGGGAGCACCCGCGTCTGTCCGAACCGGTCGACAAGGCGCCCGATCTGAGGCCCGGCGACGGCGTCCGCGACAGCGAATCCGCCGGTGACGAGACCCGCGGCGGCATACGACCCGGTGCGCGCGTGCACCAGCCAGACGATGCCGACGCCCGTCATGGCGATGCCCAGACGCCCGACAGCGGAGGGAAGGAAAAAGGCCCAGGCACCCGAAGTGCGCAGCAGGGTGCGGTAGTTGACCGAAGCCGAAGGCACGACGCGTCCCCTTCGCCGCCCGGCGGGACGCGCCGATGGGGTCGTCGGCGTCCGGATTCGCCGACCCGTAGCTGCGCCTGAAGCCGTCCAGTGGTGGCGTGGAGCGGGGACGCGCACTCCCCGCCGACTCCGTCACCGGGCTGATGTCATGCGGTAGTTGATGGCCTCCTCGAGCGTAGAGGAACGGCACGGGGAAACAAACACAGGGACCGCGTCTGCCGCCCAACGGCAACGCGCGACCTTCACCCGCTCCGCCACCTTCACTTCCGCGGATCCCGCCTGCGGGGAGGACGGGGCACGCCCCGAAGCCGCGGGAGCCAGGCGCCCGGACCGCGGTGAGTACCGATCGCGGCGCCACAGATGCAACCCGCGCGCCTGGCCTTCGCCCGCAGGCACCGGATCCCGAACCGGCCCCGCCCCCCAGACGGCCTGCGACGGCAGCGCCCGACTCGGACGAAGAAGCAGAACCGCGATGACCTTGTGAACAGCCGGTCGGCGCCTCGCCAGCCCGCGACCGCCGTCCCCCTCAGGTCGGCTTCTCCGGCTGTCAGCCGCGGATCACGACTGAGCAGGGCCGTCCCCGCCGCTGTCCTCCCGCCCGCGCCGCAGGCGGGCCCGCCGCCGCAGGACCGGGCGATCCAGGTCATACCGGTGGTCCCCTTTCGCGGACACGCGCGCGTACCTCGCCTCGACCGCCATCGCCAGGCAGCACTGTGCCGCGGGCCGGCGGGCTCAGCCACCGGGTCGACGTCTCGCTGAGAACAACGCTCCGACCGATCCTCCGACCGCGACGACTCCCGCGCTTCAGCCCGTACTGGATCAACCAGCACGGTGGGGGCGGCCGTAGCACGGGGTCGACTGCTGACTCGCCGCTTCCCCCCGCTCGTCGCGGGAGCGCCCGGTCGTGCGGACGGGTTCCGTGATTGCGCGCCGGATCGCGCGGCGTTGGGCGGCGGTTGTGGCGCCCCAGATTCCGTCGTCCTCACCGTGGTCGAGGGCCCAGGTGCGGCAGTCGGTGATCACAGGGCAGCGGCGGCATATGGCTCGGGCCAGGGAGGCCTCCGCACCGGGAGCAATGAGATCCGAGAGAGGAAAGAAGATCTCGGGGTCTTCTCCGACGCAGGCCGCGCGATCGCGCCAGTCCGACCTTGCCTGATCTCCGCTTGGTGTGCAGGTCACTACGAACCCCTTCCCGGCTGCCTGCGGGCACGGCGAATCATCACCGCGGTGCGTACAGCGCCGCAGTTCCGGCAGAGGTTTGGAGAATATTAAGCAGATTATGACCGGTTTCGCCATAGTTGAGTGCCGCGCATCATGGAACGCTCCCCCCCGGGCGGCTGACCTGACGACAGCGCCTGCTGCCGGCGTTCGCCGGAACCGACGCGGGCCGCGACCGGTGGTCAGGCCGGAAGCCGACGGGCCTCGGCGACGGACGACCAACTGACGACCTGCTGGTGCCCGCTACGGCCCGCGAACCCCCGGGCCCGCCACGGATCGTGGCCCCGCGAGCCCGGTCGTCCGTCACAGGCGCGCGGGGCCACGGGCGGTCCGGCGGGGCCGGGACCACCGGTGGAGGCCGGAGCGGGGCAGCTCCAGTGGGTCACAGCACCCGGCGCCGGCGTCCCAGCCAGGTCTGGGCGATGACGACCACCGCCAGGAAGGCGCCGCTGACCACCTGCTGGTAGGCCGAGTCCAGGGAGCCGATCTGGTTGATGACGTTCTGGATGACCTTCAGCAGCGCCACGCCGACGAGCGAGCCGCTGATGAACCCGAATCCGCCGGTCAGCAGCGTGCCGCCGATGACCACCGCCGAGATCGCCTCCAGTTCCATGCCGGAACCCAGGATCGTCACCCCCGACAGCAGCCACGCCGCGTTCAGCGCGCCCGCAAGGCCCGCGCACAGCCCGGACACGGTGTAGACGGCGACCTTGGTACGGGCCACGGGCGCGCCCATCAGCGCCGCCGCGTCCTCGTTGCCGCCGACCGCGTACACGTACTGGCCGAAGCGCGTGCGCCGCAGCACCACCGCGCCCAGCACGAACAGCGCCACGGTGATCCACACCGGTACGCCGACGCCGAGCAGCGAACCCTGCCCGAGCTTCGCGAAGAACGCGCTCTTGTCCACGAGGTACGTCCGCGAACCCTCGTCGGTCAGCGCCAGCAGGACACCGCGCGCACCGAGCATGGAAGCCAGGGTGACGATGAACGGGGCCAGCCCCGAGCGCGCGATCAGCAGCCCGTTGAGCAGGCCGACGAGCCCGCACACCACGAGCGGCAGCAGCAGCGCCACCGCGGTGCCGTACTGCGAGCCCCATGCCGCGAGCACCCCGCCGAGGGCGAACAGCGAGCCGACCGAGAGGTCGATGCCGCCGGTGACGATCACGAAGGTCATGCCGAGCGCGACGACGGCGAGGAACGCCGACGACAGCGCCATGTTCTCCAGGTTGTCGCCGGTCAGGAAGGTGTCGAAGCTCAGCGACGCCACGGCCATCGCGATCACCAGGGTGACCAGCGCGCCGTGCTGCTGGGCGAGCGCGCTCAGCCGTTCCGAGCGGCCGGCGCCGGGCGGGTCGTCGCCGGTCCGGGCGGTGGGGGCGTCTTCGCGCATGGTGGCTTCCCCGGCGTCCGTGGTCATCGCTTCCCCCGTTCGCGCGCCGCGTAGACGGCGCCGACGATCACCACGGCCTGCGCGATCTGCGTCCACGACGGAGGCAGGTCGTGCTTGATGAGCGTGGTGGTGAGCAGTTGGATCAGTACGGCGCCCGCGACCGTGCCGCCGATGCGGACCCGGCCGCCGCTGAGCGGGGTGCCGCCGACGACCACCGCGGTGATGGCGGACAGTTCCATCAGGGTGCCCAGCGAGGTCGGGTCGCTCGCGGTGAGCCGGGCGGTCGCCAGCACGCCCGCGATCGCGGCCAGCGCGCCGGAGCACACGTACACCACGACCAGCACCCGGCGTACGGGCAGCCCCGCGAGACGGGCCGCCGGGCGGCTGTCGCCGACGGCCAGCAACTGCCGGCCGAACGTGGAGCGCCGCACGACGAAGGCCACGAGCAGGGCCAGCGCGGCCGCTATCAGCACCAGGTAGGGGACGCCCAGCACGTCCCCGGAGCCCAGGGTCGCGAGGCCGGGGTCGTGGACGTCCTTGAGCTGGGGGAGCAGCACCAGGGCGAGACCCCGGGCGGCGACCATCAGGGCGAGCGTGGCGACGATCGGCTGCACACCGACGAAGGCGACCAGCGCCCCGCTGGCGGCGCCGGCCACCACACCGCCGACGACCGCGATCAGCGTGGCGAACCAGGGCCCGTAGCCGAGGTACAGCGACAGCAGCGAGGTGGACAGCGCCATCACCGACCCCACCGACAGGTCGACGCCCTCGGTGCCGATGGCGAGCGCCATGCCGAGCGCCACGATCAGCACGGGCGCCACCTGCACGGCCTGGGTGCGGAAGTTCTCCGCGGAGGCGAAGTGCGGGGTGAAGGCGAAGTTGAACAGCAGCAGGACCGCCACACCGCCGTAGACGCCGTAGTCCTGCAGCAGGCGCATCGCCCTGTCCCGGTCCACCGCGCCCCGGGCGAGGCTCAGTTCAGTCATCGTGCCCTCCGGCCGGTACGGCGGCGATCGCGCGCATCAACTCGTCCTCGGTGACGGCGTCGCCGGTCAGCTCGCGCACCACCGCCCCGTCCTTGAGGACGACCACGCGATCGCTGCCCTCGATCAGTTCCTCGGTGTCGGAGGAGATCAGCAGTACCGCCAGACCGTCGTCGGCCAGTTCGTCGACGAGTGCCTGCACCTCCGCCTTGGCGCCCACGTCGATGCCCCGGGTCGGCTCGTCCAGCAGCAGCACCTTGGGGTGCAGGGCGAGCCACCGGGCGAGCAGCACCTTCTGCTGGTTGCCGCCGGAGAGTTCGCCCACCTTCTGGTGGGGTCCGGCCGCCTTGATGCGCAGCCGCTTCATGAACGTGTCGACGATCCGGTCGACGCGGGCGTCGTCGACCAGGCCGAACCGGGACAGCCCCGGCAGCGCGGCGAGCGCGATGTTCTCCCGCACCGACAGGCCCGGCACGATGCCCTCGGTCTTGCGGTCCTCGGGGAGCAGGCTGATGCCGGCCCGGATCGCCGCGGCGGTGGAGCCGCCGCGCACCGGCTCACCGGCCACCACGACCCGGCCGCCGTCGAGGGGCAGGGCGCCCGCGATGGCCTTCGCCGTCTCACTGCGCCCGGAACCGAGCAGCCCGCCGAGGCCGACCACCTCTCCCGGCCGCAAGGACACCGACACGCCGTCCAGCCGATGACGGACACTCAGGCCATGCGCCTCCAGCACCGGCTGGGCCGCGGCGTCGTGCGATCCGGAGAACTTGGTGAGCCCCTCCGCACGCACCTCGCCGATCTCCCGCCCGAGCATCAGCGCCACCAGCCGGAGCCGGTCCAGCTCGGCGAGCCGGCCGGTGTGCACCACCCGGCCGTCCCGCAGCACGGTGACCGTGTCGCAGATCTCGTACAGCTCGTCCATGCGGTGACTGACGTAGACCACCGCGATGCCCCGGTCCCGCAGGGTGCGGATCATCCCGAACAGCGTGCGGACCTCGCGGGGTTCCAGGGAGGAGGTGGGCTCGTCCATGATCACGACCCGGGCGTCGATCGCCACCGCGCGGGCCAGCGCGACCATCTGCTGGGCGCCGACGCCCAGTTCGCGCAGCGGGCGGCGGACGTCGACCCGGATGCCGAGGCCGCGCAGGGTGTCCTCCGCCTCCCGGTGCATACGACGGAAGTCGATCAGCCCCAGCCGGCCGCGTGGCTCACGGCCGAGGAACAGGTTGCGGGCCACGCTCATCAGCGGGACGAGGTTGACCTCCTGGTAGATGGTGGAGATGCCCGCCTGCTGCGCCTGCAGCGGGGTGGCGAAGCGCACCGGGACGCCGTCGTGGGAGATCTCGCCGGAGTCGGGCTGGTACACGCCGGTGAGCACCTTGATCAGGGTCGACTTGCCGGCGCCGTTCTCGCCCACCAGGGCGTGCACCTCCCCGGCGCGGGCGGTGAAGTCCACCTCGGACAGCGCCCGTACGCCGGGGAAGGTCTTGCACAGTCCGGTGACCGTGAGCATCTCAGAAGGCCTTGCCCAGGTCGGACTTGGCGTTGGCCTCGGTGTAGGAGCTGTCCTGGATGACGATGTCCTGGGCCACCTTCTGGCCCTGGGTGAAGCTGTCCAGGGTCTGGAACGCCAGCGGCCCGAAGCGCGGGTTGGACTCGATCACGCCGGAGATCCAGCCGTCCACGATGCCCTGCACCGCGTTGCGCGTGCCGTCGATGGTGACGATCTTGACGTCACCGGGCTTCTTGCCGGCGCTCTTGAGGGCGTTGACCGCGCCGAGGCCCATCTCGTCGTTCTCGGCGTAGATGCCCTTGATCCCCGGCTTGGACTGGATCAGGTTCTCGGTGACCGACTGGCCCTTCTCCCGGGCGAACTCGGCGGTCTGCCGGAACACGATCTTCAGGCCGGGGGCCTTCTCCTTGATGCGGTCCTCGAAGCCCTTGGTGCGCTCGGTGGTGACGTTGTTGCCGGCCGCGCCGAGCAGGACGGCGATCTCGCCCTTGCCGCCGGTCGCCGCGATCATCTGGTCGGCCGCCCGCCTGCCCTGCTCGACGAAGTCGGAGCCGATGAAGCTCACGTAGTCCTTGCACGCCGTGGCGTTGATCTTGCGGTCGACCGTGACGATCGGGATGTGCTTGGCGGCCGCGGTGCGCAGCACCGGTTCCCAGCCGTCCGAGTTGAGCGGAGCGATGACCAGCAGGTCGGCGCCCTTGGCGATGAGGTCCTGGACGTCGCTGATCTGCTTGGAGAACTGCGACTGGGCGTTGGCGGTGAGCAGTTTGACGCCCCGTTTCTGCGCCTCCGCCTTGATGGAGGCGGTCTCCGCGATCCGGAAGGGGTTGGCCTCCTTCTCGGACTGGGAGAACCCGACGGTGGCGGACTTCAGGTCCAGCTTCTTGCCGCCGTAGGCGTCGATGGCGCAGGTCGGTCCGGAACCGCCGCTCGGCGAGGCGACGACCTGGCCGGCGTCCTTGTCCTGCGAGGCGGCCTTGTCGCCGCCGGAGTCGTCCTCCGACTTGGCGCATCCGGCCATCAGGGCCAGGCTCGTGGCGAGACCGGCGGCGAGCAGGGTCCGCGTACAGGCGCGACGCAGTGGTGCTGTGGGCTTCATGGGAGTCCCCAAACGGCGTGGCCCCGGCGCGCCGGAAGCGCTCACGGGGGTAGGACGGCTCTTGCGGTCAACTCGGCGTGCACGTCGTTTCAGGGGAGGTTTTTACATCGTTGGAAGAGCGCTGTAAACCCTCCCGTCCGAAATCCCGGCCGGGCGCCCGGCGTTGCGTCTCACCGCCGTCCCAGCGTGCTCTCCCGCTCCACCAGCCGGAAATCCGCGGTGAGTTCGCGTCCGCCGGGCTCTTCGCGTCCGGCCAGACTGCGCAGCAGCGAGCCCACCGCCATCCGTGCGATGGCCTGCTTGTCCGGTGCGATCGTGGTCAGCGACACCGCGCCGAACCGGCCCTCGGCGATGTCGTCGAAACCGACCACGGCGACGTCCCACGGCACCCGCAGGCCCCGCTCGTGCAGCACCCGCATCGCGCCGATCGCGATCAGGTCGTTCAACGCGAACACCGCGTCCGGCCGTACGCCCGCGTCGAGCAGTTCGGCCATCGCCCGGGCGCCGTCGTCCCGGTCCCAGCCGCCGACCGGGACGACCAGGTCGTCCGGCGCCGGCACCCCGGCCGCCGCCAACTCCTGCCGCCAGCCGACGAGTCGCAGGTGGGCCGGGCGGTTCGCGGAGTCCGTGCGGGCGCCCAGGTAGGCGATCCGGGTGCGGCCCCGGCCCAGCAGATGGCGTACCGCGGCCCGGGCGGCGGCCACGTTGTCGATGGCGATGTGGTCGTGCGGGGCGTCGTACTCGCGCTCACCGAGCAGCACCAGCGGCACGTCGTCGGACCGCCCCTGCAGGTCCTCGGCCTCCAGCTCCAGCGGGCTGAGGATGAGCCCGTCGATCACCCTGGCCCGGAAGCCCTGGCTGACCAGCACCTCCTGCTCGCGCCTGCCGCGGGTGTGGTCAAGCAGCACGGTGAACTCGTGCTCCGCCGCCGCGTCGATCACCGCGCCGGCGAGTTCGGCGAAGTACGGGTTGCCCAGCTCCGGCACGGCCAGCGCGATGATGCCCGTGCGGCCCTTGCGCAGGTGCCGCGCGGTCAGGTTCGGCCGGTAGCCGAGCTCGTCGATGGCCTCCTGCACCCGGGCCCGCATACCCGGTGTGACGTGCGGATAGTTGTTCACGACGTTGGACACGGTCTTGATCGAGACGCCGGCCCGCTCGGCCACGTCCTTCAGGCTGACCCGCAAGGGGATCTCCTCGGCATCGATGGGAGCTCCGAAGGGCGGAGCCATGTCATGACTCTGGACAGCGGCCGGGAGCCGTGCTCTCATGCCAACTGCCGTGCTTCCAACGTTGTACAGACTGAAGCAATGAGCCGCCACCCTTCCTCAGCCATAGGGAGATCCGTGCGCATCAGATCACTCCGACATCGCCTGTCACTCCTCCTGGCGGCCGCCCTCGGCGTGGCCGGCCTGACCGCGGCGCCCACCGCCACCGCGGCGGACGACCCCGTCGAGGTCCACGGTCTCAAGGGCGAGTACTACACCCAGTCCGCCCCCGGAGCCTTCGACTTCGCCCAGCTCAAGGCCACCGGCTTCGACCCGAAGCTCGACTTCGACTCCCTGGAGTCCCGCCTGAACTCGGCGACCGGCCAGTCCGACGACGTCAGCGTCCGCTGGACCGGCCGGATCGTGCCCGAGAAGACCGGCGCCACCACCTTCTCGATCATCGGCGACAACGGTTTCCGCCTCTGGGTCGACGGCAGACTCGTCATCGACCACTGGGTCGACGACTGGGACCGCGAACAGACCGGCGCCCCGGTCGAGTTGACCGCCGGGAAGGCCTACGACATCAAGGTCGAGTACTTCGAGCACTACGGGGGCTCCAACCTCCACCTGCGCTGGACGCCGCCCGGCGGCACCAAGACCGCCGTACCGCAGTCCGCGTTCCTGCTGCCGGAGGGCTACGCCTACGACGGCGCCATCGCCACCACCGTCCTGAAGGACGGCCGCACCCTGCGGCTCGACTTCGCCCAGACGCTGGCCAAGCCCGCCACGGCACTGACCGGCCACCTCGACGCCGTCATCGGCGGCGCCACCTGGCCGCTGGGAACCGCCCGCCTCGCCCCGGACGACCCCAGATCGCTGCTGGTCACCCTGAAGGAACCGGTCGTCGGCAACAAGTCCGGCACCGCGCCCGGCCTCGCGGACGTCCGCTACGACGGCGAGGGCGGTCTCACGAGCAAGGACGGCAACGTTGTCAGCGCGTTCTGGAGCAGTGGCGCCAACCACTCCACCTACGAGCTGCGCACCAAGTGGGCCGACGACGTCACCCCGGCCAACGCCCACCGCGAGTACCCCAGGCCGCAGTTGACCCGTGACGCCTGGCAGAACCTCAACGGGAGCTGGCAGTTCGCCGCGGCCAAGGCGGGCGAGCAGCCGCCGGTGGGCCGCACCCTCGGCGAGCGGATCCTCGTCCCGTACCCCGTCGAGTCCCAGCTCTCAGGCATCGAACGGCACGAGGACCGCATGTGGTACCGCCGCACCTTCACCGTCCCGGCCGGCTGGAAGATCGGTGACCACAAGCGGCTCCAGCTCAACTTCGGCGCCGTCGACTGGCAGGCCGAGGTCTACGTCAACGGCACCGAGGTCGCCGAACACAAGGGCGGCTACGACAAGTTCAGCGCCGACATCACCGACGCCCTCAAGCCCGGCCGCACCCAGGAACTGATCGTCGGCGTCTACGACCCGACGGACGCCTCGGGTGGCGAGAACCCGCCGCTGGGCAAGCAGCGCCTGGACCCGAGCGGCATCTGGTACACCCCGTCGTCCGGCATCTGGCAGACCGTGTGGCTGGAGCCCGTCGCCGCCGACCACGTCGACCAGCTCAAGCTGACCCCGCACGTGGACACCGGCACACTCACCGTCGAACCGCAGGGCGTGCGCGACGGAGTACCGGTCACCGCGACCGCGTACGAGGGCAAGCGCCAGGTGGCCACGGCCACCGGCAGCACCGGGCAGCCGCTCACCCTGAAGATCCCGAAGGCCCGTCTGTGGTCGCCGGACGACCCGTTCCTCTACGACCTCAAGGTGAAAGTCGGCGACGACCGCGTGGGCAGCTACTTCGGTATGCGCTCCATCGCCGTGGAGAAGGTGAACGGCGTCCCGCGCACCGTCCTCAACGGCAAACCGGTCTTCATGATGGCTACCCTCGACCAGGGCTTCTGGCCAGACGGCCTGCACACCGCGCCCAGCGACGAGGCCCTGGCCCACGACCTGAAGATGCACAAGCGGATGGGCTTCAACTCCGTCCGCAAGCACATCAAGGTCGAGCCCGACCGCTGGTTCTACTGGGCCGACCGGCTCGGCCTGCTGGTGTGGCAGGACATGCCGGCCATGACGGCCGGGGTGAACCCGTCGACCGCCGCCCGCGCCGAGTACGAGCGGGAGATGAAGCAGATGATCGACGAGCACATCAACAGCCCGTCGGTCGTCATGTGGGTCGTCTTCAACGAGGGCTGGGGCCAGTACGACATCGGCCGCGTCGCCTCCCAGGCCAAGGCATGGGACCCCACCCGCCTGGTGAACAACATGTCCGGCCTCAACCTGGGCGCGGACGGCGGAGCCGGCGACATCATGGACGAGCACGGCTATCCGAGCCCGGCCCTGCCCCCGCACCCGGACGGCCGGCGCGCCCTCGTCGCGGGCGAGTACGGCGGTCTCGGGCTCGCGGTGCCCGGCCACGCCTGGTCGGTGCAGCAGTCGTACGTGGACGTCGACCCCAGCACCTACACCGACGACTACCTGAAGAAGCTCGGCGAGGTCCACGCGCTGGCCTGCAAGGGCGGCAACGGCGCCGTGTACACGCAGATCTCGGACGTCGAGGGCGAGCTCAACGGCCTGATGACGTACGACCGCAAGGTGACCAAGCCCGATGTGCGGCGTCTGAAGGCGGCTCAGGACGCCCTGATCGACGACGCGTCGCGGGCTGTCGTGGCGGGCTGCGCCTGACCTCCGGGCGGCAGCGGCGGGCGCCTCCCCGCGAACCGCCGCACCGCTGCCCGCAGTCGCCGCCGTGACCCTCCCCGGCCCGGTCCGCACGCCGCATCGGCGGCGGGCGGACCGGGCCCGGGACGCACGGGCCGAGGAACCGGCGGTTCGGTGAGTCTGCCTCGGCGCGCAGGGGGCAGACGGGGCAGGGAACGGAACTTCTCAGGAGAGGAATCCACCCATGCTCGGCATAGGCGCGGCAGTACTTTTCTTCATCGCGTTCCTCATCAACGCGGCGGATCTCAGCACCAACGACACGTTCTCCTCGGTCAACGTCATGCTGCTGGGGCTGACCGCACTGGCGCTGCACGTGGCGGGCATCGGCTCGGGCTGGTCCCGCAGACGCTGAACGTCCGTGCGGGGACCGGCCGGTGACGCATCGTCACCGGCCGGTCCCGCGTCTCAGGGCCGTCGACCCCAGGCCATCATCATGCCGGGGCCCAGTTCGGCGAACCGGGGCGAGGCGAGGTAGGCGAGCGCCTCGTCGACGACGGCGCCGTCGACCCGGCCGGTGTCCTCCAGTTCCGGCCGCATCCGGCTCCACGTCTCGGACCAGAAGGCGGCGAGCGGGCTGCCCGCGACCAGCGGCGGACAGTAGAGCTCGGCTGCGACGTCGCGCAGGCCCTCCTCCCGCAGGAAGCGCGGGTACGCCGGGACGGAGGAGGTGTCGGTGCCGATCGTCGACTTCAGGGCCTGCCACATGGCGTCCATGACCCGACGGTAGGCGGAGGAGGCGTCCTGCGGATCCGCCACCTCGACGGCGTCGGCGAGCACCAGCAGGCCTCCGGGGTTCAGCCATCCGGCGAGCCGGGAGATGATCGCGCGGCGCTCGCGCAGGTGCATGAGGACGAACCGGGCGTGGATCAGGTCGAAGGTGCCGGGCGCCAGGCTCTCGTCCGTGAGGTCGGCGGTCAGCACCCGGACCCGGGGATCGACCAGTCCGGCCAGGCCGCCGGTGTCCCGGTCCAGTGCGACGACCTCCGCCGCCCCTGGCTCCTCGAGCAGCCAGCGGGTCACCGTGCCGGTGCCGGCTCCCGCGTCCAGGCAGCGGCTGCCGTGCGCCACGCCGAGCGCCCGGAGCCGGCCGGTGGTGACGGGGTCGAAGGCCAGTGCGGCCGCGTCGATCCGCTCGGCCTCCCCGGGATGCGCCGGCTCGAAGAGTTCCTCTCCGTAGTGCCCCTCGCCGGCCGCACCGCCGGACGCGGGCGAACCGGCCGTCACCGGCCCGGCCGGTGCCCGGGCGCGCCGGTGACCCGCGGGATGCCCCGGGCCCGGGGCGCGGGCGCCGGTGGTCCGGCGGGGGAGGTCTCGAGCGGCATGCGGCGAGCGTCCGCGACGATGCCGCGGCTGTCAATCGACACGCCTGCCGACGGGCCCGAGGTACCGCCGAAGGGCCGTGGCGCCGCGCCGGCCCGGGCGGGACCGGCCGGAGCCGGCGGCACGCGCGGGCCGGCGCCCGGCCCCGGGAATATCCCGGCCGGTCGTGACCTTAGGCTGGACAAACGTACAAGCAGCAGGGCGAGGGAGCGACCGATGACAGTGGGAACCCAGCGAGCCGTACTGGCGGGCGGTTGTTTCTGGGGCATGCAGGACCTGATCCGCAAGCAGCCCGGCGTCGTGTCGACGCGCGTCGGCTACTCCGGCGGTGACACGCCCCACGCCACCTACCGCAACCACGGCGACCACGCCGAGGCCATCGAGATCCTCTTCGATCCCGCGGCCACGAGCTACCGCGACATCCTGGAGTTCTTCTTCCAGATCCACGACCCGACGACGAGGGACCGTCAGGGCAACGACATCGGGCGCAGCTACCGGTCCGCCATCTACTACGCGGACGAGGAGCAGCACCGCGTCGCGGTGGACACGATCGCCGACGTCGAGGCGAGCGGACTGTGGCCCGGCAAGGTGGTCACCGAGGTGGAGCCCGTCGGCGACTTCTGGGAGGCCGAGCCCGAGCACCAGGACTACCTGGAGCGCTACCCGAACGGCTACACCTGCCACTTCCCGCGCCCCGGCTGGAAGCTGCCGCGCCGGGCCTCGTCCACGGCGAACTGAGTCCAGTCCACGGCCGTGAGCCCGGTTCACCGATGGTGAGCCCGGTTCACGGCCGTCGTCCGTCCGGGCGTCGGCCGGCGGCCCAGGAGCAGTGGAACAGGTCAGGCCGTAGGGACCGGTGCGTCGAAGTAGTGGCCCTTGTCGAGGCCGGCGAGCAGACCCGGCTCGAGGACCGGACCCTCGCGCAGTGCCGTGCCGAGGGCTGGGGTCCGTCCGCACTCGGGATGCGCGCCTGTCCGTCGGGCAGACTCACGGGCGATTCCGACTTGGTCGAGGAGGCGGCCACGGCGGGTTACGACCTGGCTTCTGCGCGTGAGCGCCTTCCGGGTCGGAAGCGTCGGGTGGTGCCGCGGCCCGGCTGTCGAGGCCGAGTCGCCGGGGACGACGTGGACGGCGCGTTGCCACTTCAGACGCCAGGCGGGCAGGTTCGGCGGAGCGGCCGGGTGACCGGACGTGATCAATGTGAGACTGGGGGAGCGAAGGGGTGATTCCCGTGGCAGACCCATTGCACGGGTCCGCTCGCTCCGGGCCCGTGGTGGACGAGAGTCGGCTGGAGGGGCTGATAGACGCGGCGCAGACGGCGCTGCCGGTCGAGCTGCCTGCGCTGGCCGACCAATGCGCCTCGGCCGTCGGACTGGACACGGCGCAGATCTACCTGGCAGACCTGCAGCAACGGCTGCTCATTCCACTCGACGAAGCTCTGGAACCGCTGCTGGTGGACCACTCGTCGGCCGGCTGGGCCTACCGCACACTCTCCCCGCGGGTGGCGGAATCCGGCGACAGTCTGACGGTCTGGATCCCTCTCGTCGACGGCGCGGAACGGCTCGGCGTGCTGGGTGTGGGAACCGCCTCGCTCGACAGCGTACTGATGCGCCGCAGCCGGATGTTGGCCTATCTGTTCGCCATGCTGATCACATCGAAGCGTGCCTACAGCGACTGGCTCGCCGCCCGCGTCCGTACCGCGGACATGCAATTGCCCGCAGAGATGGTGCGCGCCTTCATGCCACCGCGCACCATCGGCTCCAGCAGATGCGTCTCGACAGCGGTTCTCGAACCGGCGTATGAAATAGCCGGTGACGCCTTCGATCACTCGGTGATCAAGAACAAGCTGCACACCGCGATCCTCGACGCCATGGGCCACGACCTGACCGCCGGCCTGACCGCGTCCGTCGCGATGGCCGCGGCGCGCAACGCCCGCCGCGGCGGCGCTTCCCTGGTCGACGTCGTCCGCTCCGTCGACCAGGCGCTCGCCCAGTGGCTGCCCGACCACTTCTGCACCGGAGTGCTGAGCCAGTTCGACGCGGAGACCGGGCTGCTGCGCTGGGTGAACTGCGGTCACCCACCACCGCTGCTGATCCGCGCCGGCAAGGTTTCGGCCGGGGCACTGGACAGTCCTCCGCAACCGCCGTTGGGGCTGGCCGGCCCACTCGCCCCTGCAACGCGGCAGGTGCAGGAGACGGAACTCGAACCAGACGACTGCGTCCTGCTCTACAGCGACGGCGTCGTGGAGGCCCGGGACGCGAGCGGCGGAGAGTTCGGTCTCGACCGGTTCACCGACTTCATCATCCGGTCCAACGCCGCCGGCCAGCGCCCAGCGGAGGTACTGCGGCTGCTCATCCATGCCATCCTCGACTACCAGGGCAACCAGCTGCGGGACGACGCGACCATCCTGCTCTTCGAATGGCGCTCCCAATCCCAGTGACGCGGCACTGTGCCGAGCCCAGGCGTCTCGTCGGTCGCGGTCCGTGGCAGCGATTCAGAGCCGTTTCACCGGCAGGTACGCCCCCAGCTTCGATCTCCGCACCTCACCGGCGCCCGGAAGGAAGCCGCCGGCCGGGCCGGCCGCTCCCTCCCGATGACCGCCTGCGCGTGGTTACGAGGCCCAGCCGCCGTACGGCACGGTGATGAGTTCCATGGCGTGGCCCGCCGGGTCCATGAAGTACACGCCGCGGCCGCCGTCGTTGTGGTTGATGGTGCCGGGCTGCTTTCGGTGGGGGTCGGCGTAGTGCTCGATGCCGCGCTGCCTGATCTGCGCGTACGCCGCGTCGAACTCCTCCTCGGAGACCAGGAAGGCGTAGTGCTGGGGGGTGATGCTGTCCGCGGGGACGGTGGCGAAGTCCAGGGTGACGCCGTTGCTCAGGCCGACTGCGATGAACGGACCCCACTCAGCGGTGATCTCCAGGCTCAGCAGGTTCGCGAAGAATTCCGCGGACTCCCGGTTGTCCCGGGCGTGGACGATCGTGTGGTTCAACTCGACTGACAAGGAATGCCTCCGACGGCATGTCCCGACACCTCCATGCCTCACCCGGTCGGTGACCGACACGCGATGTCGCCGTCCATCCTAGTCCTGTCGGCTACGCGGTGGGTCGACGGTAGGCGATGAGGGCTGCGGCTCTACCGGCGAAGGCAGGGAAGTGCTCGCGACCGGTGGCGGATGCCCTTTTTCCCACGTAGCCACCTGCGCAGGCGGTCGCAGTCGCAGCCCTTGTCGGCGTGGAGTTCGGCCGGACGCGGGCGGCGAGGCCCGCGCTTCATGCGCCACCACCACCCCTGCGGCCCCCTGGACATGCCCCCTACTCGTAGGTGGACAGGGCCAGCCCGAGGCCGAAGAAGGTGGGGGCCCATTCCCCGACGAAGATGCCCCACCGGTCGGCGCGCTCCTCGCCCTTCTTCTCCACCCGAAGGGAGGCGGCCCAGGAGATGACGGACAGACCGATGGAGACGAATGCGGCGGTGTAGGCGTGCTCGGCTCGGATGCCGGACTCGTGCAGCTTCTTGACGATCATCTCAGGTTCGCTCCCTGGCTCAGCCGAAGTGATAGTTCAGCCTCAGGGCAGTCCCCGGAATCTGCGAGCGCTGAGGGGCTATTCGGTCCACGTGTGAACACGGGCTTCTGTGTTGGCAAGCCGCGCCGCGTGGCCCGCGCCGGGCCACGCGGGTGATCGCGCGGTGGTGCGCGCGGAGCCCGGCCTGCACCGACCGCCCCGTCCGCGGTCTCACCGGCTCGCGGCTCGCGCCCCGCCTGCGGATTTGCCGCCCCTCATGGGCGGACGCACCCTGGAAGGGGCGTGCGGCACGGCCGGCCCGTGCGAGAGCCGCCGCTGTGCGGAGCGGCCGGCGTCGGCACAGCGGAACGTGCCGCCGGCGACACGGAAGTGACGATTGCCGTAGACCGCCGCCGGCCGTGCGGGCCCGCGGGCGACCGGCTCCGGTCGGCTGCCCGCCGACCGGCAGAGCGCGGGGCGAACGGCCGAAACGTGGAAAACGCATGAACAACCACCCGGAAGGGACACCCCATGGGCACGGTCACCACCGCGGACGGCACGAGCATCTTCTACGTCGATTGGGGGCCGAGGGACGCGACACCGCTCGTCTTCCACCACGGGTGGCCCCTGAGCTACGTCGACTGGGACAACCAGCTGCTGTACTTCCTCTCCAAGGGCTACCGGGTCATCGCGCACGACCGTCGTGGGCACGGGCGCTCCGGCCAGCCGTCGTCAGGCCACGAGATGGACACCTACGCCGCGGACGTGGCCGCCCTGACCGACGCGCTGGACCTGCGGGACGCGGTGCACATCGGACACTCCACCGGAGGCGGTGAAGTGGTCCACTACGTCGCGCGGGCCGAGCCCGGTCGCGTCTCCAAGGCGGTGATCGTGTCGGCGGTGCCGCCCGTCATGGTCAAGAAGGAGAGCAACCCCGAAGGGACCCCGGTGGAGGTCTTCGACGAGTTGCGCGCCGGACTCGCCGCCAACCGCGCCCAGTTCTACATCGACGTGGCGTCCGGACCCTTCTACGGCTTCAACCGGCCTGGCGCCGAGGTGAACAAGGGGCTCATCGGCCGGTGGTGGGCGCAGGGGATGATGGGCGCCGCGAACGCGCACTACGAGTGCATCAAGGCGTTCTCCGAAACGGACTTCACCGAGGACCTGGAGAAGATCGATGTGCCGGTACTGGTCATGCACGGCACCGACGACCAGGTCGTGCCCTACGCGGACGCAGGACCGAAAAGCGCCGAGATCCTCCGCAACGCGACCCTGAAAACCTACGAGGGCTACCCGCACGGGATGTTGTCCGTCCACCCGGACGTCCTCAACCCCGCGATCCTCGAGTTCCTTGAGTCATAGCCGACGCGGCCCCTCCGCACGCGTCCTCGGGCAACCGTCCGCCCGCGCGGCTCAGAACACCGCCCGGACCTCTCCCACCTGTACGCCGCCGCCCAGCAGCGGCGTGCGGCCCACGCGAGCGACGACCGGTGCCGTCACGCCGGACAGGTGGAGCGCGCGGGCCAGGACCGGTCCGAGGGCCCGGCCGCCGCCGTCCTCGATCTTGAGTGCCAGGGCGCGCCCGTCCGGCAGGGCGAGCGCCTGGACGGCCTCCGCGCCCACCTTCGACAGGGTGCCCGGCAACTCCCGCATCAGCCAGGTGTCGTGGCGGCGGGTGCCGGCGACGTACTCGGGGTGGGCGCGCATGGCGTCGGCGACCTGCCGCTCGGGCGTGCCGGGCCCGGCGAGGACGTAGGAACGGAAGGCGCGGGCGAGGCCGGTCAGGCCGATCGCCATGAGCGGTGCGCCGCAGCCGTCGGTGCCGACCGCCGCCACCTGCTCCCCGGCCGCCTCCTCCACCGCCGTCCGGATGAGCCGCTGCAGCGGGTGCCCTGGGCCGAGGTAGGACTCGAGAGGCCACTCGCGCAGCGCGGACGCGGCGAGCATCGCCGTGTGCTTGCCGGAGCAGTTCATGGCCACCGGATCGCGACGCGCGCCCGCCGCCAGGTAGCGCTCCTGCTCCTCCTGGTCCAGGGGGAGGGCGGGCGGGCACTGCAAGTGCTCAGGTTTCAGGCCATGTTCGTCGAGCATCGTGCGCACGAGGTCGCGGTGGAAGGACTCGCCCGAGTGGCTGCCGGCCGCCACAGCCAGCCGCTCACCCGTGAGCCGCAGTCCCGCCCGCAGCATGCCCGCCGCCTGCATCGGCTTGTTGGCGGAGCGCGGGAAGACGGGGGACGTCACGTCGCCGAGAGCCAGCTCCACCGTGCCGTCCGCCGCCAGCAGCACCAGGCTGCCGCGGTGCCGGCCCTCGACGAACCCGGACCGGACGACCTCGGCGAGGACGGGCGCCTCGCGGGTGCCGGCTGCTGCGGGGCAGGCGGTGCCGGTGACGGCAGCGGTCTCGGACATGGGCGGTGACCTCCCGGAGACGGATCGGGACGGCCCCGGCGGCCGGCCGGCCGGGATCGCCGGGGCCGCCGGCCGGCCGAGCGGGTCGTCCAGCTGGCTTACGCGTCACCGTACCCGCGGGTGATCTCCGCACCGCACTCGGTGGCGCGGGGGACATTCGCCCGCCGGGCCCGCCTGCCGTGCGGCCGGCCACGGGGCACCGGCGGCTTGCCGTCCGTGCGCCGTTCACCCGTCCGCGCGGCCGGCCAAAACGCACTGGCGGCACGCCGTTCACCCGTCCGCGCGGCCGGCCAAAGCGCACCGGCGGCTCGCCGTCCGTACGCCGTTCAGCCGCCCGTACGCCGTTCACCCGCCCGTACGGCGTCCACCCGTCCGTACGCCCCTCACCCGCCCGTATGCCCTTCACCGCCCCCGTGTTCCGGGCGCTCCCGCGCGCAGGCCGTCCATGACGAGGTCGAGGAGCCGGGCGGCGCGCGAGCGCCAGTCGTCGTGCGGGTCGAGCTGCCAGAGACCCGCGATGGCCAGCATGAAGTCCTCCGCCGTGATGCCCGGCCGGATCGTGCCCGCCTCCTCGCCGGCGCGCAGCAGCACCTCGGCCGCGGAGGTCACCGGAGTGTGCGTGGGCTTGGCGGGGCTGCCCGGTGCGCCGGTGACCTGGCGGATCGCGTCCGCCAGGCCGGCCTTGGCCATGGCGAACTCGGCGAGCCGGTCCATCCAGGCGCGCAGGGCCTCGTCGGGCGGCCGGGTCCGGAGCAGCTGGGCCGCGCTGCCGGCGACCTGCTCGATCTCGTGCCGGTAGATCTCCAGGACCAGCGCCTCGCGGTTGGGGAAGTTCCGGTAGAACGTGCCCTGTCCGACGCCCGCCTTCTTGGCGATCACGCTCAGCGGGGCGTCGGCGCAGTGCGTCAGCTCCACGAGGGCCACTTCCAGGATGCGCTCACGGTTGCGCTGCGCGTCCGAGCGCCGGGGTGGTTCGTCCTTGGTGGGCACCCGTCCTCCTCGCAGGTCCGTGGCCGAACCTCGCCCTTGCTAACCGGACAGCTGTCCGTTAGGTTTTCCAGGTAGCGGACAGCTGTCCGGTACGTCCACGATAGCCGGGTCCGCGAACCTGCGGCAGTCCGCGTCCGCCCTTCAGGTCCAAGCGCTCCTCATCCCGCTTCGCCCCCGCGGCAACAGCCCGCACCACGCACTCTCCACCCCGTCCGGCACCCGCTGCCGGGCCACCCCCCATCTTCCTGGAAATGCGAAAGAAGCTGCTCATGGCCTCATCGACGTCCAGTGTCATCACCTTGAAGATCAACGGCGAGAAGTACACACTGCCCGTCGACCACCGCACCACCCTGCTCGACGCCCTGCGCGAGCGCCTCGATCTCACCGGCACCAAGAAGGGCTGCGACCAGGGCCAGTGCGGCGCCTGCACCGTCCTGGTGGACGGGCGCCGGAGCGTGGCCTGTCTGCAACTGGCCGTGGCGGCCGAGGGCCGCGAGATCACCACCGTCGAGGGACTCGCCGACGGCGACCGTCTGCACCCCGTGCAGCAGGCCTTCCTCGATCTGGACGGGTTCCAGTGCGGTTACTGCACGCCGGGTCAGATCTGCTCGGCGATCGGTGTGCTCCAGGAGCACGCGGCGGGCTGGCCCAGCGCCGTCACCGGCGACATCAGTCCCGAGGCGGGACCGCCACCGCTGACCGCCGACGAGATCCGGGAGCGGATGAGCGGCAACCTGTGCCGCTGCGGCGCCTATGTGTCGATCGTCCGGGCCGTGGCCCAAGCGGCCGGGGCCGGTGCGGACACCACCGCTTCCGCCGGCCTCGAGGCGGAGACGAAGGAGGCCGTGGCATGAGGGAGTTCGCATACCAGCGGGCGTCCGACGTGGCCGGCGCCGTCGCCGTGCTCGGCGCCGATCCCGAGGCGCGTTTCCTGGGCGGCGGCACCAACCTGGTCGACCTGATGAAAACCGGTGTGGAGCGGCCGGCCCGGCTCGTCGACATCCGCGAACTGCCGCTCGACGAGATCGAGCCGACCGCGGACGGCGGCCTGCGCATCGGCGCGACCGTCACCAACGGCGACCTCGCCGCCCACCCCGCCGTCCGGCGCCACTACCCGGTGCTCGCGCAGGCGGTGCTGGCCGGCGCGTCCGGGCAGCTCCGCAACATGGCCACCGTCGGCGGGAACCTGCTGCAGCGCACCCGCTGCGGCTACTTCACCGACGTCACCAAACCCTGCAACAAGCGTGCTCCCGGCAGCGGTTGCCCCGCCGTCCAGGGTGAGCACCACAATCACGCCGTCCTTGGGGCGTCCGACCACTGCGTGGCCGTGCACCCCTCGGACATGGGCGTCGCGCTCACCGCGCTCGACGCCGTCGTCCACTTCGAGACCGCGGAGGGGCCGGGGGAGTCACCCCTGGCCGAGTTCTACCTGCCCGTCGGCGACACCCCGCACCGCGAGACCGCCCTGCCGTCCGGCGCCCTGATCACCGGGGTCACGCTGCCGCCCGCACCGGTCGCCGCCCACTCCCGCTACCGCAAGGTGCGCGAGCGGGCCTCGTACGCCTTCGCCATCGGCTCGGTCGCCGCCGCGCTCGACGTCCGGGACGGCGTCGTGAGGGACGTCCGCCTGGCCCTGGGCGCGGTCGCCTCCCGCCCCTGGCGGGCCCGCGCGGCCGAACGCGTCCTGACCGGTGCGCCCGCGGGCCCCGAGACCTTCGCCGCCGCCGCCGACGCCGAACTGGCGGCGGCCCGGCCGCTGCCCCACAACGGATACAAGGTGACCCTGATGCGCAACCTCATGGTGGCCGTGCTGACCGAACTCGCCGAGGAGGCCGCCCGATGACCACCGTCACCACCGGCGCCCAGGCGCGGTCGGCCTCCGTCGGCACCGCGCACACCCGCGTGGAGGGCAGGGACAAGGTCACCGGAGCCGCCCGCTACTCGGGGGAGATCCCCTTCGCCGACCTCGCGCACGGCTGGCTGGTGCTCTCCACGGTCGCCCGCGGCCGCGTCCGCGCCCTCGACACCGACGCCGTCCTGGCCATGCCGGGCGTCGTAGCGGTCCTGGACCACCGCAACGCCCCGCGCGTCAACACCGACTACGCCGGCATGGTGGGCAGGCCGGACCCGACCTGCGCAGTCTTCCAGCACGACCGGGTGCCGCACCTGGGCTGGCCGGTGGCCCTCGTCGTCGCCGAGACGTCCGAACTGGCGAGGGAGGCCGCCGAGTCCCTCGTCGTGCACTACGAACAGGAGCCGCACGACATCGACTTCCACGGCGGGCGCCCGGACGCCTACCCGGCGGAGGGCCACATGCCGGCGGTGACCGGGAAGGGCGACCTGGACGCCGAACTGGCCGCGTCCGCGCATGTCGTGGACGCCGAGTACACCACGCCTGAAGAGCACCACAACGCGATGGAGCCGCACGCGGCGACCGCCCGCTGGGACGGCGGCCGGCTCGAGGTGATCGACTCCAACCAGGGCGCCACCTGGGTCGTCGGCGAACTGGCCAACCTCTTCTCGCTCGACCCGGCCTCCGTGCGGGTGCGCTCCGAGCACGTCGGCGGCGGCTTCGGCAGCAAGGGCGTGCGCGCCCACCAGGTGGCCGCGGTGATGGCCGCGACCACCCTGCGGCGCCCCGTGCGCGTGGTGCTGACCCGCCGTCAGATGTTCTCGCTGGCCGGCTACCGCAGTCCCACCACGCAGCACGTCAGGCTGGGCGCCGACGCCACCGGGCGGCTGCGCGCCCTGGAGCACACCTCGCTGAACGTCACCTCGACCGTGCACGAGTTCGTCGAGCCGAGCGCGGGCGTGGCACGGGTGATGTACGACGCCGACGCCCACCACACCGCCAACCGCGTGGTGCGGCTCGACCTGCCGACCCCGACCTGGATGCGCGCCCCGGGCGAGGCGCCGGGCTCGTTCGCGCTGGAGGCGGCGCTGGACGAACTCGCCGAGAAGTGCGGGATCGACCCGATCGAACTGCGGCTGCGCAACGAGCCGGACCGCGGGCCGGTCTCCGGGCTGCCCTTCGCCGGCCGCAACCTGCCCGCCTGCTTCGCCGAGGGCGCCCGCCGGTTCGGCTGGGCGGACCGCGACCCGCGCCCCGGACGCCGCCGGGACGGCCGCTGGCTGCTCGGCACCGGAACCGCGGCGGCCTCGTTCGGCGCCGGCGCCGCACCGTCCACGGCCACCGCGACCGCCCACCCCGACGGCACCTTCACCGTCCGCATCGCCGCGGCCGACATCGGCACCGGGGCCCGCACCGCGCTCACCCTGGTCGCCGCGGACGCGCTGGACGTCGCCCCGGGGCGCGTCCGGGTCCGCATCGGCGACAGCGACTTCGGCCCGGCGATGATCGCCGGCGGTTCGATGGGCACCCGTTCGTGGTCCTGGGCGGTCACCACGGCCGCGGCCGAACTGCGCGAACGGCTCGCCCTGAGCACCGACATCCCGGCGGAGGGCATCACCGTGCGGTCCGACACGACCGCGGCCGTCGGCGCCCTCACGCCCGCCGAACGGCACTCCTTCGGCGCCCAGTTCGCCGAGGTCGCGGTGGACGTCGGCACCGGCGAGGTGCGCGTGCGCCGCATGCTCGGCATCTTCGCCGCCGGCCGGATCGTCAACCCCCTCACCGCGCGCGGCCAGTTCCTGGGCGGCATGATCTGGGGCATCTCCATGGCCCTGCACGAGGAGGCCGTCCGGGACCGCGCCAGCGGCGGCCACGTCGGCGCCGACCTCGCCGGCTACCACGTGGCCACCAACGCCGACGTGCCGCACATCGAGGCCGACTGGATCGAGGACACCGATCCGAACGACCCGGTGGGGATCAAGGGCATCGGCGAGATCGGCGTCGTGGGCGCGGCGGCCGCCATCGCCAACGCGGTCTGGCACGCGACCGGCGTACGCCACCGCAGCCTGCCCATCCGGCCCGACCGCGTCCTCACGGCCGCCGGAGGAGCGCCGGATGCTTGACCTGGCGGAGGAACTGAACCGCTGGACGGCGGAGGGCCGGGAGTTCGCCGTGGCCACCGTGGTGGCCGTCGCCGGCAGCGCCCCGCGCGGACCCGGCGCGGCCCTCGCCGTCGACCGCGCGGGCACCGTCATCGGCTCGGTCTCCGGCGGATGCGTGGAGGGGGCGGTGTACGACCTGTGCCGGCAGGCGCTGGAGACCGGCGAGAGCGTCCTGGAGCGGTTCGGGTACAGCGACGAGGACGCCTTCGCCGTAGGTCTGACCTGCGGCGGCACCATCGACGTCCTGATCACGCCGGTGAGCGCCGCCGCGCCCGCCCGCACGGCCCTGGCGTCGGCCCTGGCGACGGCCGCCCGCGGCGAGCCGGCCGCCCTCGCCCGGGTCGTCCGGGGGCCCGCCGAACTCCTCGGCCGCGCCCTGCTGGTACGGCCCGACGGCACGCGTGAGGGCGGTCTGGGGGGTCACCGGGAACTGGACCGCTCGGCGGCGGCCGAGGCCGGGGCGCTGCTGGAGGCGGGGCGCACCGGCACGGTGGAGATCGCCGAGGACGGCTCGCACTGCCCCGGCGGCCTGACCCTGCTGGTCGAGTCGAACGTGCCGCCCCCGCGCATGATCGTCTTCGGTGCGGTGGACTTCGCGGCCGCACTGGTCCGGGCCGGCAAGTTCCTCGGCCACCACGTGACCGTCTGCGACGCCCGGCCCGTCTTCGCCACCCGGGCCCGTTTCCCGGAGGCCGACGAGGTCGTCGTCGACTGGCCCCACCGCTATCTGCGGCGCACCCGGACCGACGCCCGCACCGTGCTGTGCGTCCTCACCCACGACGCGAAGTTCGACGTGCCCCTGCTGAAGGCGGCGCTCGCGCTGCCGGTGGCGTTCGTCGGCGCGCTCGGCTCACGCCGCACTCACGAGGACCGTGAACGGCGGCTGCGGGAAGAGGGCGTGAGCCCGCGGGAACTGGCCCGTCTGCGGTCCCCGATCGGCCTCGACCTCGGCGCCCGGACGCCGGAGGAGACGGCCCTGTCGATCGTCGCGGAGATCGTCGCCGTCCGGCGGGGCGGCACGGGCCTTCCCCTGACCGGCACGGACACGCCGATCCACCGCGACCGCGCGGAACACGGAGGGGCGTCGGCGGCCTGAACCGGCGCCCCGCCCCGCCCGGGGGCGCCGGCCCCGGCAGCGCGCCGGGACCGCGGCCGCCCTCCGGGCGGGACGGGCGCTCGCGCTACGGCAGTTTCACGAACGGGGACAGGAACGACCGGGCGCCAGGGGTGTCGAGGCGGTAGGTGACGTTCGTGGCGTAGCACGGGCCGTCGCCGGTGATGGTCGTGGAGGTCAGGACCCGCTTGCCGCCCAGCACGGCGAAGTTGGGGCCGCCGGAGTCGCCGTAGCAGGCCCCGCCGTTGCCCTGGGGCGCCGTCATGGCGAGGCGGACCCATGCCTTGTTGAGGGCGTCGAAGCTCACCGGCGCCTTCATGCGGACCCCTCCGCCCGGATGCGTCTGGCCGCCGGGTCCCCGCGCCGCCTCCTGTGTGCCGTACCCGGCGACGACCCAGTCGGTGGAGTTCAGTTCCTTCGACGTGAGGCTGTCCAGCTGGTTCGCCCCCGGCAGGGCGGCCGGGGTGAAGGACCAGCGGGAGGCGACCTTCGCGGCGGGCAGCTCGATCACCGCGATGTCGTGCGGGTCGGAGGACGGCCCCGGGTAGCCGGGGTGCGTGTGCGCGACGCCTTCGACGGCGACGGCGTTCGCCTGGGCGGCCGGGTCGCCCGGGTACCGCTTCGCGGCGGCGTCGAGCCCCGCCTGGACGTCCTGGTCGAGCGAGACGTAGAACCTGACCCCGGCCGGCCAGTCGCTGGTGCAGTGCGCCGCGGTCAGGAAGGTGTTCGCGTCGACCATGGTGCCGGAGCACACCCAGTCGGTGCGGTCGGCGGTGGCCGGATCGCCGTCGTCGTCCCAGGTGGCCACCAGGGCGCCGACCTCGGTGCGTTCGGGCGCGGGTGCGGCGTTGTACGAGTTGATCGCGGAGGACGGCAGCGCGGCGGCGAGGACGAGGGCGCAGGTGGCCGCGGTGACGGCGGTGGCGCGAATGGCGGTCAAGAAGAACCCCTTCACTGGGTCGGGACAGGTGTTCTCCTGTGGGGAGGTAGGGAGCATTGAAGTGGCTGGGACGGCTCGCCACAAGACGGCGCCATACCCGGTGAGCGCCGTCGGCCGGGCCGCCCTCGCTCGTTGCCGTGACCCGGCAGACCGGGCGGTGTGCGCGCTGCCGGTGGGAGGCCTGGGCGGCCCAGGGCGGACGTGCTCGAATACGCCTGCGGAAATCATGGGCGGGGCGGGGAGGCAGGGTGGACCGGGGGGAGCACAACGGGCTGCGGGGCGTGTCGTGGCTGCTGATCGCCGTGGTGGCTCTCGGCGGTGGGGTGGCGACGGCCTCCGAGGTGCGCTCGGCGCTGCGGCGCGAGCGCGCCTACCGGGTCGCGCCGGTCTGCGCCTCGGTGCCGGTGAGGCCGTCGGCCTGCGTGTGGCGGCAGACGTTCACCGTCCGCACCGCCGACCTGCACCGGGGGGAGCGGAACGAGTCGCCGGAGGCTCGGCTGTCGCTGCCCTCCGGCAGACCGTGGCGGGTGACGTTCCGTCAGACAGGCCCCGTGGCGTCCGAGTTGGAACCGGGCGACACGGTCGTCGGCCTGATCTGGCACGGCCGGGTCGTCGAGGTGCGGGACGCCGGGGGACGGCGGCAGCAGACGTCCGACGGTCCCGTGGGATGGCCGGAGGACCGCCTCGGCGGTGCGCTCGCCTGCGGCTCGTTCGGCCTGGCCGCGCTCGTCGGGGCGGTGTGGTCCCTGTTCGCGCGGGACGACCGGCGGCATGCCAGAGCCGCGTCCGTGGTGCGGTGGCACGGCGCCGGCATGGCCGTCGCCGCCCTCCTGACGCTCTGGGCGCAGTCGGCCAACGACTGGCCGATGTGGTCGATCCCGGCGATCTGGGGGCCGCTCGCCCTGCTCGCCCTGGCCTCCACGGTGGCCTTCGCCGTCGCGGCCGTCCGCGGCGACCTGGACGACGAGGCGGTCCCGCGGTCCGCCCGCCGGGTTCCCCCGCCGCCCGAGCCGGCGGGCGCGCCGGGCGGGAAGGAGGGGCCGGGCGGCGGTCACCCCTGACCGGCGGGGCCGCCGGTCAGCCGCTGTGTACACCGACCTCGTACAGGGAGTAGCCCCACTGCGTGCCGCGCTCCGTGCCGGTGACGCGGACGTAGCGGGCCGGCGCCGGGGTGAAGCGCGCGGTGTCCAGGCCGCCGTCGCCGGCGGTGGTCGACCACGGACGGGCGTGTGCTGACCAGGTCGTTCGGATCAGCCGCAGGCATCCGGCCGCGGTCGGGGTCTCGTCGGCGGCCTGGCCGGTGCAGCTGGCCTGTGCGCTGCGGTACCTCGGCTTCAGACACCATCGGCGTGCTGCGGCCGTGGGGCTCGCATACCTTCACGTCATGGACTTCAACATCACCGCGGGGGAGGAGGCCGTCGTGTTCCACGTGGCGAGCCGTGTACAGGATGGCTTCTCCCTCACGGATGACGACTTGGCGGAGGAACTGGGCGAAGAGGTCCGCCCCCTGCTGCAATCGCTCCTTGGCAAGGGTTGGCTTGTCGTTGACGAGGGTCGTGAGCTGGCCTTGTCCACGATCGCGCGGCACGTCGTGCCCAGCCGGAGGGATGTCGAGGGGCCGCAGGCATAGCAAGACCGACCCTTCTCTGCTCGGTCGTTCCCTCGGAGATCTGCGGCGGCCTGTGGTGGATGTCGCCTGGGGCACCATCACGGGCAGATGGGGTGAGGCCGGCTGCCTCGCTCGGCACGCGGAATCGCGTGGACCCGGCCGGTACGGGAAAGCCGCCGCCGGGCTGCCACCAGGGCGGCCGGACAGTGAGCGTCAGTCCTGTCCGCTCGGCCACATCCCCACCGACGGAACGCGTGCCCTCGGCGAGCCGCGGCTGCACCTGCTCGGCTACGGCGACTGGACCGGCCCGGCGTCGGCCACCCTCATCGGCGTCGGCCACCCGGCCCGCGACGCAGCCCGCGCGATCGCACAGCTCACGTGATGGTCAGGTGATGGTGGGGCTGCGACGCTCGATACGCGCTCATGTCCGCCGAGGCGGATGCCCGCCACCAGCGAACAGCAGCGGCTGTGGCTGGTACAGCGCCGCACCCCTGGCTCCCGGGCGTACTCCGTCAACATCGCGGTGAACAGCGACGCGGTGATGAAGAACCTTTCGCTCGGCCGTGTCGCAGCGCCGCGGCGAGCACGTCCCCGTCGCTCAGGACCACGCGGCAGCCACCGGTCAGCAGGTCGGTGGGCGCCGTGTGCCGGCACCCACCACTCTCCCTGGTGCGTTGGGTGATCAGGGCCTGGACGGGGTTGTGGGGATCTGCATCGCCCCTCGGCCGGTCGACCATGTCAGGGCAGCACGGGACCGGCGGTCGACCCGTGCAACAGAGCACCCCCAGACCGCTGACCTGGGGTTGTCGGGTATGGGTTTTCAGACCTGGGCTGTCGATTTCAGGACTGATCCGAGTAGAAGAAGACCCATCGCTTGGCAGATCGCGTCTTCACCGATCGACAATGGGTTACAAGTGGAGAGGTTCGAGTCATTGCTTGGTGCTGCTGAGCAGGCCGCTCACGTTCAGGACCTCGTGACAGCCCTTCGCCCGAAGGCCGGTGGCCGGGGTGCCCGGCTTGTTGCAGGTCACCTCGATGGACACGGCGTCGCCCTCGGGGATCTTGATGGGGGTGACCCAGTGATAGTCCTGGTTGCGGAAGGTCTCCATTGCGATAGTGGTGATCTTGCGGTCGCCGAAGGAGATCGTCAACACCCCTTCGTCGCCCTGGAAGTTGGCGACGACGATGTCCGTGACCCCGAAGATGCTGTCCTTGGGCACCGTGTAGGTGCCGGTCTTGGTCTCCCCGCTCGCCGTCTGCACGTCGATGGTCTGCGAGCTCTGCTGGCCGCTGCCGTTGCCGGTCGAGGTGCCGCCGCCACCGCCGCCGGAGCTGCCGCCGCCCGCTCCGGCCGACGCGCCCGACCCCTGGGTGCCGGGACCGGCCGAACCGGCGCCGCTGCCGGGAGTCTGCTGTCCGGCGGGCGTGGGCCGTGCCCGGACCGCCTCGTCGGCCGCGTCCTTGGCTGCGCTGCGTACCGCCGGACGGACCAGTGTGAACCAGGCGATCAGGAGTGCGAGCAGCGCGGCAAGCAGTGCGAGCAGCCACTTGGGGAAGATCGGGATCTGGACGAACTCGGCTTCCAGCGGCGTCCGGACAACAGTGTCGTACGAGCCGGGTTGTTCGTCCTGGTCCCGGTCGTCGGTGGTGTCGACGGTGAACTGCCACACCACCGGGGAGCCGAACCACACCGGTTTGCCGGTGCGGACGCGCAGTCCGACCTCCGCCGATTCGCCGGGCTCCAGCTTTGGCTTCGCCGGATTGAAGGCGAACGCCAGCTCCTCGCCCGCCTGGCCGGCGGTGAAGCACACCTGCGCCGGGGTGTTGCCCTGGTTCTGGACCGCCAGCCGGTAGCGGCCGCGCAGCCAGCCGCGCCGGCGGCGCGGGGCCAGCTCGGTGCGCAGCTCGCGGAACTCCTCGATGTGCACGGTGGTTTCGAGGACCTGCACCGCATCGGGGTGCTCGGCCGGCAGGACCCGCACACCCAGCGGCATCTCGCCGGCCCGGATCTCCGGGGAGCGCGGGGGCTCCAGACGGAGCGTCACCGTTTCGGAGGTGCCGGGGTAGAGCGAGACCCGGGCGGGTTCGACGGTGGTCCAGGAGGCGCAGTCCCCGACGACCTCCAGGCTGTACGCCTCGACGATGTCGCTGTCGTTGCGGACGGTCAGAGTTGTCGTGGTGGTGTCACCCGGTGTCACGGTCACGGCCGGGATGTCGAGGCCGGGCGCACCAGGGCCGGAAGAGGCTGCGGAAGGCGTCACGCCTACCACCGTAGAAACACGTCCGTGCGTGCCGCGAGGAACGCGAGGGCAAGACGCGGGCAGTCGCGATGCCCCGACAGTCACCGGCAACTCCCATGTACTCAGCGGACATTGGTGTTTCCCGTCGCAGCCCGCGCGCCGCCCTCCGGTGCTCGCCACGCCCCAGCGCCCACCCCCCACGAATTCATGAAACAGGTAAACCCTCATGTCCTGTGCACAAGACAAGAGCCTGCCCGGACACCGGAGCCGGGTGACGGTGGCCGTGTACGCCGCCGATCCGGTCCTGCGCGTCGGCGTCGTCCACCAGCTGCGCCAGCGCCCCGAGGTCGACCTGCTCGACGACGCCGACGCGGAGCGGGCCCAGGCGTCACTGGTGGTCGTGGACACCGTGGACGACGACGTGGCGGCCCTGCTGGACCGGCTGCGGATCAACACCGCCACCCGCACCGGCCTCGTGGTCGGCACCCTCGGATCCGGGGCGCTGCAACGCGTCATAGAGTGCGGCGTCGCGGCGGTGCTGCGGCGCTCCGACGCGCACCAGGACCAACTTCTCCAGCTGGTCCAGGCGATAGCCAACGGGGAGGGTGTGCTCCCCGGCGACCTGCTCGGCAAGCTGCTCAGCCATGTGAGCAGCCTTCAGCGCTCGGCTGTCGACCCGCGGGGTCTGTCGCTGTCCACGCTGACCACGCGCGAGGTGGACATGCTGCGCCTGGTGTCGGAGGGCCTGGACACCGCGGAGATCGCCCGCAAGACCTCGTACTCGGAACGGACCGTCAAGAACGTCCTGCACGAGATAATCACGCGTCTCCAACTGCGCAACCGAGCCCACGCGGTGGGCTACGCGCTGCGCAACGGACTTATCTGACACTGTCGTTGACGCCGCAGGGGCAACAAGCCGGGAGAGACCTACGGGAAACCCGCACTGCCCGAAAGCGCACCGCGCGTTTCCCTCGGGTACGGCCCCGCCGCCCTGCCGCGCCGCGCACGTCCGGTACAGGGTGGCGGAGGCGATCCGGATGGTCACATCGGGATGCCGCACCAGAATGCGAAGGGGACCGTGATGGGAACGGCTGACCCCGGCGGCCGGTACCGCCTGGGGAGACTCGGAACGTCGTTGCTGCTGCTGATCCCGCTGCTCGGGGTGACGGCGGCCTCCGGACAGGGCAGCGCCGTCTCCGCCCCGCGCGCGGCCGGCGCCACGGACACCCGCGTCGCGTACGCGGGCACCCGGCACCGCAGCCTCGGCACGGTGGCCTCGACCACCTCCAGCACACCGCTGTTCGGCGACGGCCCCGTCCACAACGATGTGCAGCCGTCCGCGCTCGGTGACCAGATGGTCTTCGCGAGCCGCCGCGACGAGAAGAACCCGCAGGTCTACCTGCGGGCCGCGGACGGTTCGGTACGGCGTCTGACCACCGGCCGGGACGCGGCGCACCCCCGGCTGACGCCGGACGGGCAGTCCGTGGTGTTCGACTCGGCCGAACCCGGCGGCACCGGCGGCGGGACGCAGCGCGACGTGTGGCTGGTACGCACCGACGGCACCGGCCTGACGCGGCTCACCGACACCTCCGCCAACGAGGAGTGCCCGACGGTCTCCCCCGACGGGCAGCGCATCGCGTACAGCAGCGACAGCGATCCGCTGGTCGGGGAGCAGATCTACGTACGGCCCCTGAACGGCGGCACCGCCACCCGGATCACCTCCCCGGCGAACGGCACGGCCTCCGAGCCGGTGTGGAATCCGGTGAACGACGACGTGAACCGGGACTGGATCGCCTACACCTCCACCACCACCGAGAACGGGCAGTCTGTGCCCCGGCTGCGGATCACCAACGGGACCAGTGACGAGGCGCTGTTCGCGGGCGATTACGCGGGGTGGCGTGCCCACGGGGCATCGTGGTTGCCCGACGGGGACCAGTTGGTGTTCCTCAGCCCCGAGACCACCTGCACGTGCGAGGGCGACTACGACCACGTGTTCAAGTCGACTGCACACGCGGACACAGAGCCCGGGCTGGTGCTCAACGAGAACCGGGAGGTCCTCTCACCCACCTGGCTGGGACCGGTCAACGGCGGCGGCGTGGTGGTGGAGCGCGACTCGGCGGCCGATCCGCACGTGGTGACGCTGCAGGACGCCCGCATCGACGGGTCCGACCCACGCGACCTGAACCTGACGATCCTCAACGAGGACCCGGCGGCCGACACCAACACCGATCCCACCAAGGACCCGCTGTTCCAGCCCGCCGCCGGCTCCGACCCGTGGACCGAGCGGCAGAACTACACGCCCGACGGCCGCCGGATCGTCGTCACCCGCTTCGAGACCAACGCCGACAACCAGCGGATCGAGCGGATCTGGCTCGCGGACGCCGACGGCACCAACGCGCGGGCCATGCCCCTCGCGGGACGCGGCGCGACGGACTGGGACACCGACCCGGCGTTCTCCCCGGACGGCAAGTACCTCGCCTTCACCCGGACGTCGCCGGGCGGCGTCGGGGACGCCGCGGGCCCCAGCCACATCCTCATCGCCGACGCGGCGACCGGCGCGATCACCGGCCGGATCACCTCGCCGGCCGGGCCGCAGCAGGGCGAGGACGCCCAGCCCACCTGGTCCTCCGACGGCACCATCCTGGCCTTCACCCGCAACGAGGTGATCGGCGGGAGCGGCGGCAACAAGCACATCTGGACCGTGCCGGTGAACCACCTGGACCAGCAGCGCGACCTGAGCGCCACGATCTGCCCGGGCGACTGCCAGGTCATCGACGACAGTCCGGCGTTCTCCCCGGACGGCCTCACCATCGCCTTCAACCGCAAGAGCGGCGGCGGCGCAGTCGACGAACGCGACGGCATCCTCCTTACGTCCCTGTCGGGCGACGACTGCAAGGTTCTGCTGCCCACCGCCGCGCGCAACGTCCCCGGCGCCTGTCGGACGGCTCTGCCGGACACCTCGACCACCGGTCCGTTCCAGCCTCGGGACGCCGCCTGGACGGCCGACGGCAAGGGCCTGGTGATCAGCTCCCGTGCCGAGGCCGCCGCCAACAGCCCCGAGAAACTGCGCTTGTTGGACGTCGCGTCCGGCGACCTCACCCCACTCACCGCGGAGCTCGGGGGTCGCCAGAAGGAACCCAGCGTCCAGCAGTCCGTGGACCTCGCGGTGAACGCGCCCGGCACCGTCCCGGCGGTCACCGTCGGCAACACCACCCCCATTCGTGTCGATGTCGTCAACAACGGCCCCGCTGCCTCCCCCGGCACCAAGCTGACGATCGCCCCGCCGACCGGCGTGCAGATCACCAAGCTGACTTTTCCCGGGGGCACTTGCGACGCCGCCTCCCTCCAGTGCACCGTCGGTGTCGTGCAGCCCGGCAGCACCGTGCCGGTGACCGTCACCGTCACCGGGGTCACCCCCGGCAACGCGCCGATCGACTGGTCGGTCACCGGCACCGTCCTCGATCCGCAGCCCAGCGACAACACGGGCCGCACCGTGGTGCCGGTCGTCCAGGCCACGCCCCCGACACCTACGCCGACACCCACGCCGACACCCACGTCTCCGCCCACCGTGCCCCCGGCTCCGGGTGAGCCCGACGCCGGGCCCGGTCTCCGCCTCACCGCCCAGCCGAACCCCGGATACGTCGGCGGGCGCGTCGTGGTCACGTACACCGTGCGCAACGGCCGCAACGCGCTGGCGACCGGACTGCGGCTGCACATCGGCCTGCCCAAGAGCATCCCCGACAACGGGCAGCCGGCGGGCTGCGACAAGAACTGGGTGTGCGCGCTGCCGGACCTGGACCAGGGCGCGAGCACCGTCGTGCGGGTCGTCCTCAGCCCCAAGAAGGCGCTGACCACCCACGCCACCGGCAAGCTGACCACCACCGGGACGGACGCCGACAAGGGCGACAACAGCGCCCGGGAGCGGCTGCGCATCCTCCAGCCGCGCATCATCGCGGTGCCGGCGATCGGCAAGCCCGGCTTCGTCACCTCGGTGCGCGGCAAGGACTTCCCGCCGGGCGTGCCGGTGCGGTTCACCTGGAAGCCGGGGATCACCGCGGCGGCGGCGCCCACCATTCCGCTGCCGAACGGCACCTTCATCGGCCAGCTGCTCATCCTCGCCAAGGACGAGACCGGGCCCCGGATCATCACCGCCAAGGGCCCCGGGTTCTCCCCGGTGACGACCGACTTCCTGGTGGTCACCGGCAGCGTGCAGCCGCCGGACGAGGTGACCCGCCGGTGATCCACGAGGTCGACGAGGGGCTGCGCCGGCTGCTCGGCGAGTCCGGCCTGGAGGCGTCGGGCGTCGACGTCGTCTTCGACGCCCCCACCCGGGACTGGGCCGCGCGCCGCAGCGCCCCGACGGTCTGCGTCTTCCTGTACGACATCCGGGAGGACGCCGTCCGGCGCGGCAGCGGCTCCGGAGAGGTGTACGACGAGGACGGCCACCTCGTGGCGCGGCGCTCCCCGCCGCGCTGGTTCGAGCTGACGTACCTGGTCACGGCGTGGGCGACCCGCCCGCAGGACGAACACCGGCTGCTGTCGCAGGTGCTCGCGACGCTGGTGAGTACCGACACGCTGCCCGCGCGGCTGCTCACCGGCACGCTCGCCGAACTCGGCTTGACCGTGGGCTTGGACACCGCCGGAACGGGGTCCGACGCACCGGCCGCCTCCGACGTGTGGTCGGCCATGGGCGGCGAACTGAAGGCCTCCCTCTCGCTGCAGGTGCGGGCGCCGCTCGCCGGCATCACCAAGGCCGCCGCACCGCCGGTCACCGAAGGGCTCGTCGTGCGCGCCACCTCCCGTAGCGAGGACGCGGGGCCGGGGCGCAGGCTGCGCTACACGGAAACAAGTGACCCGGGTCCGGACGGCGGCTACGCCGGTCCGCGTGAACGCCCGCCCGCGCCCGCCCGTCGCCACCGCAGGGGGGGCCGCCAGCCGTGACGCACAATGCCGAGGCGGTCGCCGCAGTGGAGCACCTGTGGGTGCGGCTCCGCATGGTCGAGGAACGGGTGCGGCACGCGGTGGCCGTCCGGCGCGCCGCCGATCCCGATCCCGACGACCCTTACCGTGGCCAGTACCTCACTCCCGAGGCAGTCGCCCGCGTCCTGGACGAACCGAGCGGCCTCGACGTACCCGCTCACGAACCCCAGGATCCCCCGGCCGGGTCCGTCCTCGGTGGTCTCGCCGCGCGATTCGGCCTGTCCTCGCTGGATCTGGACCTGCTGCTCGTTGCGGTGGCGCCCGACCTGGACGCACGGTTCGAACGGCTCTACGGCTACCTCAACGACGACCTGACGCGTCGTCGGCCCACGGTCGGGCTCGCCCTGGAGCTGTGCGGGCTTGCAGGGGCGGCGTCTGCGCGCTTCCGGCTGGCCCCCGAAGCGGCGCTGGTCGCGAGTGGTCTGGTGGAGGTCACCGAGCCCGAACGGCCGCCGCTGTCACGGGTGTTGGTGGTTCCCGACCGGGTCACCGGACACCTCCTGGGGAGCGCGCAGCCCGACGCCCGGCTCGCCGGGGTGCTCGGGGAGGCCCGCGAGGACCCGACCGCCGAGGCGGCGGACGTCCACCGGGCCGCGGCCGCGGCCGGCACCGGCCTCGTCCACCTGCGCAGTCGGGGCGGCGACGCCGAGGGGCTGGCCGTAGCAGCCCTGCACGTGGCTGGGCTGCGCCCGCTCGTCCTGGACGCAGCGGCACTCGCCCGGCGCCCCGGCGATGTACCGGCGCTCGCCCGCGTGGCCGCGCTCGAAGCCCGCCTGACGGGTGCCGGGGTCGTCCTCGGCCCCCTGGAAGCACTGCCCGGGGAACCCGCCGAACGGGCCCGCACGCTGGGGGCGTCGTGCTCGGCGCTGCGCGGGATTCCCCTGCTCACGCACGGCACCCTCGGCTGGGACCCGCTGTGGGCTGCTGACACCCCCGTGGTCCTGACCGTGCCGGCGCCCACTCCCGAGCGGCAGGCCGCGCGCTGGCGGCACGCCCTGGACCGGGCCGCCGGCGACAGCCCTGGCCATGGCGTCGGCAACGGCTCCGGGACCGGCGAGGCCGATGAGCTCGCCCGCGCGGTCGCCGCGCACCGCCTGGATTCCGGGCAGTTGCGCCGCGCCGCCGACGTGGCGGTGCGCACGGCCGCCCTCGCGGGCCGCCCGGTCCTCCCCGACGACCTGCGCACCGCCGTACGGGCCCAGAACGGCGCCGGGCTCGACCGGCTCGCCCGCCGTGTGGAGCCGGGAGTCGGCTGGGACGACCTCGTGCTGCCCCCGACCACTCACCGGCGGCTGCGCGAACTCGCGCTGCGCGCCCGCCATCGCGAGCAGGTGCTCGGGCAGTGGGGGATGCGGCCCGGCGGCGGCCGGGGGCGCGGGGTGATCGCGCTGTTCGCCGGCGAGTCGGGCACCGGCAAGACCATGTCCGCCGAGGTCGTCGCGGCGGACCTGGGCATGGACCTGTACGTGGTGGACCTGTCCACGGTCGTCGACAAGTACGTGGGGGAGACCGAGAAGAACCTGGAGCGGATCTTCACCGAGGCGTCCGCGGTCAACGCGGTGCTGCTCTTCGACGAGGCCGACGCGATCTTCGGCAAGCGCTCCGAGGTGAAGGACGCGCACGACCGGCACGCCAACATCGAGTCGGCGTACCTGCTGCAGCGCATGGAGTCGTTCGACGGGATCGCGGTGCTGACCACCAACCTGCGGGCCAACCTGGACGAGGCCTTCACCCGCCGCCTGGACGTGGTGGCGGACTTCCCGGTGCCCGACGCCGGCCAGCGTCTCGCCCTGTGGGAACGGTGCCTGGGCGACCGGCTGCCCCGGGCCGAGGACCTGGACCTCGCCTTCTGCGCGGACCGCTTCGAACTGGCCGGCGGCTCCATCCGGGCGTGCGCGGTGACCGCGGCCTACCTCGCGGCGGAGTCCGGCGAACCGCTCACCATGGGGCAGGTGGTGACGTCGGTGGCGCAGGAGTACCGCAAGCTCGGACGGCTGGTGCTGGAGGGCGAGTTCGGGCCGTATCTGGCGGAGGCCGTCGGCGCCTGAGGGGCCGCCCGGGACAACGCCGTTGCCTGAAGGGGCAGAGTCCCGCGACGTCCGCACCGGGGGGACCCGAGGGTCTGGTACTACGGGTTTCGACCCTGCGAAAGGACTGCGGATGCGTGCCCACGAGCAACCGAAAGAGGCCGACGGACTGGGGCGGACGAAGGCACGGCCGGCGGCACCTGCCCCGGCCGGGATGCTGGCTCTGCAGCGCTCGGTGGGCAACGCGGCCGTGGCCCGTATGGTCGAGGAGGAGCGGCACGCCCATGGAGACTGCTCCGGAGCGCACCCGGAACGGCCGGACGGGCAGCCCGCGGTGCAACGCTCGTCGGTGCACGGCGTCCTGCGCTCCGCCGGGCGGCCGCTGACCGGACCGGTGCGGAACGAGATGGAGAGCCGCCTCGGCGCGGACTTCTCCGACGTACGGCTGCACACCGGTGCGACGGCCCGCGCATCCGCCGCCGAGGTCGGTGCCCGCGCCTACACCTCCGGCAGCCATGTCGTCATCGGAGAGGGCGGGGCGGACCGGCACACCCTGGCCCACGAACTCACCCATGTCATCCAGCAGCGCAAGGGTCCGGTCGCCGGGACCGATGACGGCAACGGGCTGAAGATCTCCGACCCGTCGGACCGGTTCGAACGGGAGGCGGAGGCGAACGCCACCCGCGCCCTCGCGAAACCACTCGCCCCCGCGCAGGGGCCCGAGGACAAGGAGAGCGGTGCGGCTCCCGCGTCCGCCGGCGCCGTCCAGCGGATGCCCGCCAAGCGGGACAGGACCGCCGCCGAGCTGAAGGGCGACAGCCCGCCGCCGCAGCGCCGCAACACCCGGGCGAGCCAGAAGCCGGCGGCCGATCTCGACCATCCGACCCTGACATTCACCTCCTCCTACACGGGCCCGGCGAGCCAACGGCTCGACGCGGACCAGGAGATCGGATTCAACCAGGCCGCCGTGCTGCACAATCCGGCGAACGCGCCTCAGCGCGTCTCCAGCAACTACCACTTCTGGCAGCAGGTCACCGACCAGAACGTGCAGATCATCGCCAACGACGGCGGCCACCGCGAGGTGCCGTCCTCACGGGACTGGGTGCAGGACGGCCCGTACCGACCGAACTACACCAACGCGGTCATCACGGACGCTCAGGACGCCATCACCTTCACGGACGACCCCGGCTTCAGTACGTCGGCGCGGATGAGCTCCGGATACTGGCTGAAGTCGTACAGCGTGAGCTTCCGCTGGAAGGTGGCGCGGAACACGGGCCGCTGGAACACCAATCTCCCCGCCTGGACCAGCCCCGAGGTCACGCACACAGTGACCTCGGCCTTCGACCCCGACAACCCCGAAGCGTCGGTGCCGATCGACGCCCGGGCGGCGGGCAACAGGTCGTGGCTGGTGGACCTGACGAACGTGAGTTAGCCGGGAAAGGCAGCGGCCTTGCCCCCGGCGAGGTCCGCACGTCCCTGTCGCCCCGGCGGACCGCCGCGCAGACTCGGCCTGGACACAGCTGACAGACCCGTAGGACGCGAAGGAGCCAGCATGCCGACGTACCTCACCCCGGGTGTGTACGTGGAGGAGGTGCAGTCCGGTGCCCGACCGATCGAAGGGGTCGGCACCGCCGTCGCCGCGTTCGTAGGGTTCGCCGAGCGCGGCCCCTTCCACGCGCCGACGCTGGTCACCAGCTGGGACCAGTACTCCCAGGCGTTCGGTGGTTTCACCGAGGGCACCTACCTTGCCCACGCGGTCTACGGCTACTTCGCCAACGGCGGCGGCGCCGCGTACGTGGTGCGCGTCGGCGGCTCCGCCGAGGACGCCTCCGCCCCGGCCGCGGGCGGCGGCCAGCGGCGTCAGGCCACCAAGGCCGTGGAGTCGGTGGAGCTCGGCGGCTTCCTGGTCGCGGCCAAGCCGGGCGTCTCCGGCGTGTCGGTGGAGATCGCCGACGCGGACGGCGAGAACCCGCCGGAGGACCGCTTCAAGGTCCTGGTCCGCCAGGGCGACCAAGTGGTGGAGACCTACGAGGCCTCCACCCGCAAGAACGTCAGGGGGTACCTGGTCAACCAGGCCCGCGCCTCCAACCTGATCGAGGTCACCGAGCAGCGGGGCGCCGCCCAGAGCAAGCCCGCCGCCCAGACCGTGGTCCTGCCCGACGCTCCGGGCGGGGCCGCCGCGAACGGCTCCGGCGAGGTGGTCCGCCTCGACCCCGCCGAGTACGTCGGCGACGCCGCGGCCCGCACCGGGTTCGCCGGCCTGGAGACCATCGACGAGATCACCATGGTCGCCGTGCCGGACCTGATGAGCGCCCACCAGCGCGGCGACATCGACGCCGAGGGCGTACGCACCGTGCAGCTCGCCGTCATCTCGCACTGCGAGCAGATGGGCGACCGGGTGGCCGTCCTGGACACCCCGCCCGGGCTCTCCGCCCAGCAGGTGCGCGCCTGGCGCAACGACGAGGCGGGCTACGACTCCCGCTACGCCAGCCTCTACTACCCGTGGGTACGGGTCTTCGACCCGGCCGCCGGGCACAACACCACCGTCCCGCCGAGCGGTCACATCGCCGGTGTCTGGGCGCGCAGCGACGCCGAACGCGGCGTGCACAAGGCGCCCGCCAACGAGGTGATCCGCGGCGCGGTGGACCTGGAGGTCCGGCTCAGCAAGGGCGAGCAGGACCTGCTGAACCCGATCGGCGTGAACTGCGTACGGGCCTTCCCCGGCCGGGGCATCCGGATCTGGGGTGCCCGCACCCTCTCCTCCGACCCGGCCTGGCGCTACCTGAACGTGCGCCGCCTGTTCAACTACCTGGAGGAATCCATCCTCCTGGGCACCCAGTGGGTGGTCTTCGAGCCGAACGACGACCGGCTGTGGTCCAGCATCCGGCGCAACGTCACCGCGTTCCTCACCGAGGAGTGGCGCCGGGGAGCCCTGTTCGGCCGTACCGCCGAAGAGGCGTTCTACGTGAAGTGCGACCGCGACAACAACCCGCAGGAATCCATCGACCAGGGCCGCGTCGTGTGCGAGATCGGCGTCTCGCCGGTCAAGCCCGCCGAGTTCGTGGTGTTCCGGCTGGCCCAGTTCTCCGACAGCACCAGCCTCATCGACGAGTGACCTGCGGGTCAGCAAGGAAAGGTGACAGACAGTCATGGCAACGGGCGATGCTCTTTCCACCCACGTCTTCGGCGTGCAGCTCGGTGGCTACCTGGTCGAGTCGATCCAGGAGATCAGCGGGCTGACCGTCGAGGAGGAGGTCGTCGAGGTCAAGCAGGTCAGCGCCGAGGGCAAGCAGATCATCCGCAAGCAGCCCGGAGCGCGGCAGGCCGGTGAGATCACGATCACCCGGGGACTCGACCAGAGCAGCGAGTTCACCAAGTGGATCAAGGAGACCCTGAACAACGGGGCCGTCAACACCGCGCGGCAGAACCTCACCATCGAGATCAAGGACACCGAGGGCAACACGGTCCGCCGCATTCAGCTGATGCAGGGCTGGGCCTCCAAGTGGGAGGGCCCGTCGCTGAAGGCGGGCGAGTCCGCTCCGGCCACCGAGTCCGTCACGATCACGTTCGAGGAGATCGTCGTCGAATGAGGCGCCGTACGGTCACGGCGGGCAACCTGGAGGAGATCCTCCAGGCGACGGCGCCCGCCCAGACGCCGGAGCAGCAGGCGGCGGCCACCCCGGCCGCCGCCCCGCCGCGCCGGGAGGACCACGGGCTGCGCACGGAGTTCGAGTTCGAGCTGCCGCGCGGGTACGTCGACGACGACGGCACGGTGCACCGGCACGGCTCGATGCGCCTGGCCACCGCCCGGGACGAACTGCGGCCCCAGATCGACCTGCGGGTCAAGGAGAACCCGGCGTACCTGAGCGTGGTGCTGCTGAGCCAGGTGATCACCCGGATCGGCTCGATCACGGATGTGCACGCCGGGGTCGTGGAGCGGATGTACGCCACCGACGTCGCGTTCCTCCAGGACTTCTACCGTCGGGTCAACAGCGAGGGCCACACCCGCGCGGCGGTGACCTGCCCGCACTGCGAGGGCGGCTTCGAGGTCGACCTCTCGGGTGGGCGCCTGGGGGAATCGTGACGTACGCCCTTCCCCGGCTCCGGGAGGAGATCGCGTACATCGCCTACCACTTCCACTGGCAGCGCGAGGAGATCCTCGACCTGACCCACGACGAGCGCCGGCAGTGGGTCGCCGAGATCGCTCGCATCAACACCCGTGTGAACGAGAGTGGTTGAACGCATGGCATGGCGGGACAGGCTGCGTCGCCGGGCCGCCGCGCCGGACACCGCACGCCGTCCGGGTGCGGGCCGCTCCGGCGCCGCGGAGAACGGTCCGGCCGGCGACGGACCGGACCGGGGCACATCCGGCGACGGTACTGACCGCGGCGAGTCCGGCGGCCGGGGTTCCTCCGTGCCCGGCGACTGGGACGGCGGCTGGCGTCGCACCGCGCCGCCGCAGCTCACCGTGGCCCGCTCCCCGCTCGGGGTGAGCGACGGGCTCGTCTTCCGTGCGGGCCTCGCCTCCTGGCAGAACCCGTCGTTCGACTCGGGTCTCGGCCACGCGGTGCTGTCCGCCGCCCCGACCGGTCTGGTGCGCGGCGTCGCCCGTCCTGCCACCCCGCAGGCCACCCGGGTCGGCGGGGGTCCACTGCTGCTCCGGGCGCTGCGCCCGGAGGGGGCGGGTGGCGAGGCGGACGGTGCGTTGGATGCCGGGAGTCCGGCATCCGTCGCCCCACGGACTTCTCGTAGCAGTACTGGAGCGGCGGACGGAGGATCCGGGCGAAAGCCCGCGGTGGCGCGCTCGGGGGGCAGCAGTGCGGTGGCGAAGCGAAGTTCGGGCGACTCCCCACAGACCCGTGGCCTTACGTCCGCCGAATCCCCCGCCACGCTCTCCCCGTCTTCGCCGCCCGTCCAGCGTGCCGCGCTGCCGGGTGCCGATCCGGTCGTGACGCCCGCCGACCCGGACCATCGGACGTCGGCCGCTCCGGCGATTCCTCTGGTACGGCGTGTGTCGGTGCTCCCGGGCGCGGCCGCAGGCGGTGGAGCGACCCGGCGCGTGTCGCAAGCGCCGTCCGGTTCCGGGGGCCGTACGCCTTCCGGCCCGGCCGTCCGGGCCGTCCCGGTGGCACCTTCCCTGACTGTCGCCAGGCGCGTGTCCGGACCGGTACGCCGCGTCACCGCCCTGCGGCCCGCCACTCCGGCAGCCGGCAACGCCACCACCACCGCCGCCGTACAGCGCGCCGCCATGAGCGAGCCGAGCCGCGCGCCCCTCGGCGCCCCGACGCGCGAACTGCCCTCCGCAGTCGCCCCGTTGACGGAGGACGCTCCGGCGCCGCACACCGCGTCCGGCCCGGCGTTGCCTGTCGTCCAGCGTCAGGCGGAGGGCTCGGACGTGGTCGGTGCGCAGGAGACGGAGCCGGCTGCCTCCGGCGGCGCCCGGGTGCGCGGTGGTCTGGGTGCGCCGCTGTCCGCGCTGCCGCCGAGTGCCGAGCTGCCCGGCGCCACCGCCCTCGGTTCAGGCACCTCGCCCGGTCCGACGCTGCCCGTCGTCCAGCGCCAGGCGGACGACGTGGCCGACACGCCGCGCCTGCACGACAGCGGCGCGCAGAATGCCCCGGACGGCGCCCGCGTGCGCGGCGGCCTGGGCGCTCCGCTGTCCGCGCTGCCGCCCAGCGCCGAGCTGCCCGGCTCCACCGCCCCCACTTCAAGCACCGTCCCCGGCGCGGCGATGCCCGTTGTCCAGCGCCACACGGACGACACGGTCGGCACCTCGCGCCCGCACGAATACGGCGGCGCCCAGGGAACGGCCCACCGCGCCCAGAACGGCGCCCGGGTGCGCGGCGGCCTGGGCGCTCCGCTGTCCGCGCTGCCGCCCAGCGCTGTGCCCGGCGCCACCGCATCCCGCGCTCCCGCTCCCGCCGTCCAGCGTGCTCAGGCGCAGCAGGACGGCACGTCCCACCCAACTCCGGTGTCGTCTGCAACAGTTGGCGACAGGACGCCCTCCACCGCCGGAGCGGACGCGCCGCTGCTGGGGGCGGGCGACGTAGTCCAGCGCCGTCCCGCGGACGACTCCTTTGCCGGGGGCGCCGCGTCGCCGGGCGTCGCGGACCACGGGAGCGGGTCCGCAACGCCGTTGGCGATGCCGTCCGCAGCAGCACCCGCGGCTGCCGTAACCCCGGATAGCCCGGCAGGAGACGTACGACTGCCCGGTACGAGGTCCGGCGGTCAGGCCTCGTCCGGCGGGCAGCGGCCCCGGGCCCCCGGTTCGCCGAGCCCGGTCGTCGTCACCCGAGCCGTAGCGGGGGCGACCGGAGGCGCTCAGCCGCACAGTGCGCCGCCCCCGCTCACCGTCACCCGCTCCGGAGTGCCCTCCGGCCCGGCGGCACCCCGCACCCTCCAACTGCTCCCCGCCCGCCCGCTCACCCTGAGCACCCGGGCCACTGAGAGCGCGGCACCGCCCGTCGCCGCCCGTTCCGGCGGCCGTCCCGTGGTGGCGGCGCGCTGGCCGGACGTACCGGCTGCCCCGCAGGCTGACCCCGGGCGTCCGACGCCAGGGCCCTCCCCGGTCGCCCCGGCGACCCCGCAGGCCCAGCGGGCCGTGGCCGCGCCGCCCGCCGGACGGGAGAACTCGGGCGTACGAAGCGCCAACTCGGCAGGTCCGGCAGGTTTCCCCAGCCCCGTCCAGCGTGTCCCGGTCGTCCGGCCCGCACCGCCGGGTCAGGGGCCCGTCGGCTCGGCCCCCGCCGTCCCGGCCCGATCCCTGCCCGTCACCGCCCCGCAGGCGCCGCCGCTCGCGGGCCGCCCGGCGAACGCCCCGGCATCGGCTCAGCCCGACCCCGTGGTTCTTCCGGTGACCGGCGGGAGCGGCCGGACGGCGACCCCCGTTCAGCGCGACAGCACCGACACCACCGGCGCCGGCCTGCTCTTGGGGGCGACGACAAAGGCGGAGCGGGACCGGGCCCGCGAACGTTCGCGACCGGCCGCCACGCCGTCCGCCGCCGGCCTGCTCATGGGCGACACGGCGAAGGAAGTCCCGGCGCACGGCCGTTCGCGCTCGTCCTCCACCTCATCCGCCTCCGGCAAGAGCGCAGAGCAGCGTGCCGAGGCGCCGAAGGACCCCGGTCCCGACCTGGACGACCTCGCGCGGCGCCTGCTCGACCCGATGGCCCGGCTGCTCCGCACCGAGCTGCGGCGCGGCCGGGAACGCACGGGCCGCCCCTACGACGGACGCCGCTGAGGGCGTGGAACGTGAGCGCACGGAACGGATGACGGACGCATGACCGACAACATCTTCGCCACGAGCGTGTTCTTCAAGCTCGCCATCGGCGGCAACGACCTGGGCGCCTTCCACACCTGCTCCGGCATGGGCGCCGAGGTCGAGATGGAGAGCTACGCAGAGGGCGGCAACAACGGGTTCACCTGGCAACTGCCCGGCCGCGTGACCTGGTCGAACATCACGCTGAGCCGGCCGGTCACCGCCGATACGGCGAAGATCGCCCGCTGGCTCGACGAGACGCTGAAGCGGGTGACGCCCAAGGACGGCGAGATCGTGGCGCTGAAACCGGACCTGACCCGGATCGTCAGCTGGCAGGTGTCCGGGATCGTTCCGGTGCGCTGGCAGGGACCCTCCTTCGACCCCGCCAACTCCGAGGCGGCGGTGGAGACCCTGGAGATCGCCCACCAGGGGCTGCGCCCGTCCTGACCCACCGTCACGCCCCGCTTCCCACCCGCCGCCCCTGAGACTTACCCCTACGCCCCCGGAAAGGAGGTCCCGACATGTGTGCAGCGCTCCGCTCCAGTCGGACCAGGGCCCAGCTGACCCTGAAGGAGCCACCGACCTCCGTCGGCGCGAAGCCCGGCGGGACGATCACGCAGCTCAACCTCCAGTTCAACCCCTCCACACTGCAGTTGAGCAAGACCACCGAGTGGCGGCGCACCCCGTCCCGGATGGCGGGGGAGTCCGCGCTGCCCGAGTTCGTCGGCAGCGGCCCGCGCACGCTGAGCCTTGAGGTGTTCCTGGACGCCACCGCCACCCACGACAACTCCGTGGAGAAGGCGGTGGAGAAGCTGATGAAGGGGTGCGTGCCGACCAAGGCCAGCCTGGGCCGCAAGAAACCGGCCAGCCCCTGGGTGCGGTTCGAATGGGGGACCGCCCGGACGACCTCCTTCGACGGGGTGCTCTCCAGCCTGTCGGTGTCGTACACGCTGTTCGACGTGGACGGAAAGCCGCTGCGGGCCACCTGCTCGCTGTCCATCGAGGAGGCGAGTGTCGATCCGCCGGGCCAGAACCCGACGTCCGGCGCGCGCACCGCCCGCAGCACGCACATCGTCGTGGCGGGCGACAGCCTGGCCCTGCTGGCCTGGCGGGAGTACGGCGACGCGACGGCCTGGCGGGCCATCGCGGAGGCGAACGACATCGACGACCCCATGGCGCTCGAACCCGGCACCGAACTGGTGGTGCCGGGGCTCAGCGACGCGGGCGCTGAGGAGGAGCGGTGACCACACCCGAGGCACGGGGTGGCCGGTCGTTCGCGGCGGACCCCGTCGTGGAGACGCCCGGCGAACTTCCGCCGATCTGGGCCGCCCAGCTGGTGAGCTGCGTGGTCGACGAGAACGTGGGCCTGCCCGACGCGGCGGTGCTCACCTTCCGCGACCCCGACCACGAGTTCCTGCAGTCGACCGGCATCACCATCGGCACCCCGCTCAAGGTGTCGGTGGTCACCGTGTCCGGGCAGGCGCGCGAGCGGCTGTTCAACGGCGAGGTGACCGGCATGGAGGTCGACCGGGACAGCACCGGCTCGTTCACCGTGGTGCGCGCCTACTCCAAGGCGCACCGCCTGCAGCGGGGCCGGAAGGTGGTGGCGTACCGGAACATGACGGCGTCGGCGATCGTCCGCAAGGTCGCCGCCGGGGCCGGGCTGACCTGCGGGACCGTGGAGGCCGCGCCGGTCACCTACAAGCAGCTCTCGCAGGCGAACGTGTCCGACTGGGACTTCCTGCAGTTCCTGGCGGGCGAGAGCGGCGCGCAGGTGCGCGTCGACGACAAGGGCGTGCTGCAGTTCACCAAGCCCGAGAAGGCGTCCGGCGCGCCCGCGCCCTCGACCCCGGCAACGCGGAACCCGATGGTGCTGGAGTACGGGCGGAACCTGCTGGCGCTGCGGGCCTCCCTGTCGGCCGCGGACGGGGCCTCGCAGGTGGAGGTGCGCGGCTGGGACGTCACCACCAAGAAGCCGCTGGTGGCCCGCAAGCCGTCGGTGAACAGTGACACGGTGGTGCCGGGGCTGAGCCCGGCGCTCGCCGCCCGGTTCGGCACGTCGTCGAAGCTGACCGTCACGGACACCCCGTACCGCACCCAGGCCGAGACGACCGCGGTCGCCGACGCCGTGGCCGATCAGGTCAGCGCGGAGTTCGGCGAGTTGGAGGTGCTGGCCGAGGGCAACCCCCGGCTGCGGGCGGGCAAGCCCGTGGCGCTCGGCAACGTCGGGCAGGCGTTCTCCGGCAAGTACACGGCGACGGCGGTGCAGCACGTCCTGGAGCCGCACGGCGGATACCGGACGACGGTGTGGGTCAGCGCCAGCCCGGACCGCTCCCTGACGGGCCTGGTGACCGGTGCCAACGCGCCGGGCCGCGGCCCGCGCATGCCGGGTCTGGCGATCGGCGTGGTGACGGACGTACGCGAGCAGGGCGGCGCTCAGAACGGCGGGGTGCGGCTGAAGTTCCCCTGGCTGGACGACACCTACGTCACCGACTGGGTGCGCACCGTGCAGTGGGGCGGCAAGGGCGGCGGGGGAGTGGTGAGCCCCGAGGTCAACGACGAGGTCCTGGTGGGCTTCGAACAGGGCCTGCTGGACAGCCCGTACGTCATCGGCGGCCTCTACAACGGCGTGGACAAGCCGTCGCCGCACGACACCCCGCTGATCGACAAGACCACCGGGAAGGTCAACCGCCGCTCCATTGTGTCGCGTTCGGGGCACCGGGTCGAGTTGCTGGACGCGAGGGCTCCGGGCAGGTCGGGTGTCCGGCTCAGGTCCGCCGACGAGCGCCTCGAAGTGTTCCTCGACAACCGGCGCGACCGGATCGAGCTGACGGTGTACGCCGCGAAGGGCGGTACAAGACCCCTCTCCTCCGTCGTGCTCGACAAGGACGGCATCACCCTGGACGCACGGCAGGGCGACGTGAGCGTGTCGGGCCGGAACGTGGACATCAACGGCAGGGTCGGAGTGAAGATCGGCGGCCGCACCGTGGACATCGACGGCAGCCAGCACGTGAACATCAAGGGCCGCACCGGCGTCACCGTCGACGGTGGTCTGCTCGGCGTCCTCAAGGCCAAGCTCATCCGGATCAACTGACCTCAGTCCCCTACCTGCCGCAAGGAGCACCGCATGCCAGCCGCAGCCCGTACCGGTGACCCCACCAACCACGGTGGTGTGATCGCCACCCCGCCGCCCGGCGCGGCCCTGAAGGTGGCGACCGTGCTGATCGGCGGCCGCCCCGCCGCGGTCGTGGGCAGCGTGCACACCTGCGCCATGCCCCCGCACCTGGCCCTGGGGCCGGGCAACGTGATCATGCCCAACCCGGCCGCTGTCACCGCGGGCGTGGTCCTCATCGGCGGGCTGCCGGCCGCACGCGCACGCGACCAGACGTCGTGCGGCGCGCAGATCGTGACCGGCGCCATGAACGTCCTGATCGGGGGCGTGTGATGAGCGAGCGGTTCATCGGACGGGGCTGGGGCTTCCCGCTGCGGGTCGGGCCGACCGGCGGCATCGGCATGGTCGAGCGGGAACAGGAGATCGAGGAGGCGATCCGCCTCGTGCTCGGCACGGCACCCGGCGAACGCCCGATGCGCCCCGAGTTCGGCTGCGGCATCCACGACTACGTCTTCGCCCCCGGCGACGGCGCCACCGCCGGACGTATCGCCCAGCAGGTGCGCGAGGCCCTGGAGCGGTGGGAGCCGCGCATCGCGGTGGACGACGTGGTGGTCGCCTTCGACGCGATCGAGGACGGCACCCTCTACATCGACGTGCACTACACCCTGCGTTCCACCAACGACCGGCGCAACCTGGTCTTTCCCTTCTACACGATCCCCTCCGAGGAGGGGGCCGAGGAATTGGTCGCCGACTGATGGCCCTGCCCTCCCCCAACCTGGACGACCGCCGGTTCCAGCAACTCGTCGACGAGGCGAAGCGGTACGTGCAGCAGCGCGCCCCGGAGTGGACCGACCACAACGTCTCCGACCCGGGCGTCACCCTGATCGAGACGTTCGCCTATCTCGTGGACCAGCTGCTGTACCGGCTGAACCGGGTCCCGGACAAGAACTACACCGCGTTCCTCGACCTGCTGGACATCCGGCTGTTCCCGCCGGCCGCGGCCGGCGCCGAGGTCGACTTCTGGCTGTCGGCGCCGCAGCCCGACACAGTGGTGCTGCCCGCGGGCACCGAGGTAACGACCGTGCGCGGCGAGAGCGACGAACCCGTGGTGTTCGCGACCACGGACGAACTGCACATCGTGCCCAGCGAGTTGACACGTCTGGTGACCGCGCCCCGGACCGGCGAGCAGACCGACCGGACCAGGGAGATCAACGAGGGCAGCGACGTGCCCTGCTTCCAGGCGGCACCGGAGCCGGGCGACGCGCTGCTGTTCGGCCTGCCGACGGCGGTGCCGCGCTGCGTCGTCGCGGTGCACCTGGACAGCCGCGTCGAGGGCGTCGGCGTGGACCCGCGCCAGCCCCCGCTGGTGTGGGAGGCGTGGGACGGCGGCGGCTGGCGGGTGTGCGAGACCGGCGAGGACACCACCGGCGGCCTGAACCGGCCGGGCGAGGTCATCGTCTACGTACCGGCCGGGCACACGGCGTCGGTGATCGGCGGCACCCGGGCCGGCTGGCTGCGCTGCCGCGTCACCGAGGCGGAACCGGGCCAGCCGTTCTACTCGGAGTCCCCGACGGTGCGCGAGGCGGCGGTGTTCACCGTGGGCGGCACCATGTCCGTCGAACACGCCGAGACCGTGACCGACGTACTGCTCGGCACCTCGGAGGGGGTCGCCGGGCAGACGTTCCGGCTCGGCCGCCCGCCGGTCCTCCTCGACGGAGAGCCCCCCGTGGTGGAGGTGTCCTCGGCCGAAGGCTGGCAACGCTGGGAGGTCGTCGAGCACTTCGGCCGCTCCGGGCCCGACGACCGGCACGTCCGCGTGGACGCCACCAACGGCGAGTTCGGCTTCCCGCCGGTGCTGCGCGAGCCCGACGGCACGCTGCGGCAGTGCGGCGCCGTACCGCCCAAGGGCACCCAGATCCGGGTGGCCCGCTACCGCACCGGTGGCGGCCCGGCGGGCAACGTCGCGCGCGGCGCGATCTCCGTGCTGCTCAGCTCCGTTCCGTACATTGCCCAGGTCACCAACCGGGAGGCGGCGCGCGGCGGCGTCGCCGGCGAGACCCTCGCCAACGCCAAGCTGCGGGCTCCGGACGCTCTGCGGATGCAGGAGCGCGCGGTGACCGCCGAGGACTACGAGGTCATCAGCCGGCAGGCGGCGCCCTCGGTGCGCCGGGTCCGCTGTCTGCCCGCCGCGGAGGGCGGCGCGGGTGCGGTACGGGTCCTGGTGGTGCCGGACGCGGCCGCCGACGAGGGCGACGACCGGCTCCGTTTCGAGCAGCTGATCCCCTCCGACCAGGTGCTCCAGGCGATCACCGCGAGCCTCGACGAGCGACGCCTGATCGGCACCCGCCTCGTCGTCGAGCCGCCGGTCTACCAGGGCGTCACCGTCGTGGCCCGGCTCGCGGCGCCACCGGGCGACACCGACAGAGTGCGCGACGCGGCGCTCGCCGCACTGTTCCGCCATCTCAACCCGCTGCACGGCGGACCGGACGGCACCGGATGGCCGTTCGGGCGGCCGGTGCAGTACGGGGAGGTGTTCGGTGTGCTGCAACGCGCCACCGGCAACGCGCTGATCGAGGAGATCCGGCTTTTCCCCGCCGACCCGATCACCGGGCGGCGCGGCGCTTCGGTGGACCGCGTCGACGTGGCCGCGGGCGCGCTGGTCTTCTCCCACCAGCACCAGGTGGTCGTCACGGCCGTCGAGCCGGAGGCGGGGGGATGAGCCGGGCCGCCGTACCCGACCTGCCGAGCCGCCACCCGATCGGCGGGCAACTGCCCGCCCTGTACGCCGACGACGACTTCGCGCAGCGCTTCACCGCCGGCCTCGACACCGTCCTCGCCCCGGTGTTCGCGACCCTCGACAACCTGCCCGCCTACCTCGATCCCCGGGTCACCCCGACGGACTTCCTGGCCTGGCTGGCGTCCTGGGTGGGCGCCGACGACGATCCGCAGTGGCCCGTGGAACTGCGCCGCGAGGCGGTCGTCCGCGCGGTGGAGCTGCACCGGTGGCGCGGCACCAGGCGCGGCCTGGTCGAAGCCCTGCACCTCGCGCTCGGCGTGCACGCCGAGGTTACCGACGACGGCGGCGCGTGGTGGTCGAACACCGCCGGAGCCGACCTGCCGCCCGAGCCCCCCGGCGAGCCCCTGGTCCGGGTGTGGCCGGACCGCGAGGCGCAGGTGGACGTGCACCGCGTCCGCGAGATCGTCCGGGCCATGTGTCCGGTGCACACCGTCTGCCGGGTGGAGGTCCTGCCCGGCCCACCCTCCGACGAAGGGAGGTGACGCCATGCGCGCATGTCCCGCCTGCGGGGCGTCCAACAGTCCCGGGGACGACTTCTGCGGCAACTGCGGCGCGTACCTGGGCTGGTCGGACGATCCGCCGGCCGCGAGGACGCCAACGGCCACGTCGCCGGAACCGGAGCGGTCGGAACCGGCCCCGAGCACACCCTCGCAGCCCCCGGCCGCCCCGGATCCCGCCCCGGCCCCCGCATCGCCTACGGCGGACGCGTCCACGTCCGCCGCACCTCCCCGCACCTCGTCATTGCGCAGCCGACTGACCGGCCGGACCCGTAGCGAGTCCAGCGGGCCGAGCGCGGCGCAGGCTCCTGCCTCACATTCCGGCGCCGACGAGGGTCCGGATGCCCGGCCCGGCCAGGACGACACGACGAGCCCTCCGCCCCAGGCCGGACCCGCCGACGCCCGCACCGAGCCCTCCATCCCCGAACACCGCCCGGCGAGCGGCGACGAGGAGACCCCCGGGACCGCCGAGACCCCCCGCACCGACGAAGCCCGAGAAGCTCCCCCCACCACGCCACCCGTGCCGTCGAGGCCCGCGCCCACGGCGGCACCCGTGTCCGCCCGCTCACGAACGGCCGACGGGTCCGCAACTGCCGTACGTCGTAGGGGAGATGAGCCCGCTCCCGACGTATCCGTTGCACCACCACGACCCCTGCAGGCCCGGGGCGCACCCCCGCACCGCCCCACCGCACCCCCTCCGAGCACCCGGGAAGCGACAGGCCCCCGGCCCCCGGCCGCCCCCGAGGCACCGGCGCCGGAGCCCATCGTGGCGGTACAGCCCGCGAAGCCGCAGGCTCCACGCCCCGTAGTACGACCCGCAGCGGTGACGGAGGAAGTGGAGGGGAGGCCCTGTCCCTTCTGCGGCACGCCCAACCAGCCGGACCGCCGGTTCTGCCGGCGCTGTGCGGCCCCGCTGAAGCCCACCGCGAAGGCCGACCCGCTGCCGTGGTGGCGGACCGTGTGGCCGTTCCGCCGCCGGGTGCGGGCGAGTTCTGGCCGGGGCGTGCGGCTCCTGGTGATCCTCGCCGTGGTGCTGGCTCTGTGCGCGGGCGCCGTCCTGCTGCTGCCGGCCGGACGCGCCCTCTTCGAGGACACCCGGGACAAGCTGTCCGACCCCAAGCCCGTGACCCCGGCACGCACCAGGGCGAGCGCCGAGGTCCCCGGGCACCCGGCGAAGAACACCACGGACGGGCTGGCCAACCGCTACTGGGGCGCGCCCGCGCCGGGCGCCTCGGTGACGTACACCTTCGACAAGCCGTTCCGGATGGTCGACCTGCTCATCACCAACGGCGCATCCAAGGCACCGGAGGAGTACGCCCGCGAGGGACGCGCACTGCAGATCGACCTTGAGGTGACGGCGCAGGACGGCGAGCGGTACGACAAGCAGCTGACCCTCAGCGACAAGCCGGGCTCGCAGCCGTTCCCCACCGGAATCAGCGACGTGAAGACGGTACGCCTGGTCCTGCGCTCGGCCACCGGCCTGGCACCGGGCCGCCATCTGGCTCTGGCGGAGGTGGAGTTCTTCCAGCGGTCCTGATCGAGGTTCTCCAGGGTGAGGCCGGCGGCGGCCATGCGGTCGTAAGCGTGCTGGAGTACAAGTGCGCTTGGGTACGCCGACTGCAGTCGCTCCGTGTCTCGTGACCGTCAGCCGCCCGCGAGTAGACGCTCGCGCTCGGCTGCCACGATCTCCCGTGCCAGCTCAGCGTCCGTGATATCGAACGCTTCCGGGGCGCTGTCGGCGGTCTCGGAGACGCGGGCGAACTCCGCGAAGAGTTGGTTTTTGCGTGCCAGAATCTCGATGATGCGTTGGTCGACGCCTTCCTCCGAGAGCAGGCGGTGTACTTGTACCGACTCCAGCTGCCCCATCCTGTGGGCCCGGCCGATGGCTTGCCATTCGGTCGTCGGCTTGAGCTGGGGCTCGCAGATCACGACGACGGATGCCGACTGAATATTCAGACCGACGCCCCCTGCCACGATCTGTGCGATGAGGACTGCACCGTGGCGGGCCTGGGAGAACTCGTCGACCATGCTCTGTCGCTTCGCGGCGGGAACGGCGCCCGTAAGGGGCCCGAACACCTTCCCCGGAAGGACCGACGCCACTTCATCGAGGACGTCACGGAAGTACGAGAAGACCAGCACCTTGCGCTCGTTGTCCTCTGCCTCCTGGACGATGTCGATGAGGCGCTGCATCTTCTCGGACTTGGTACCGGCGCGTAGCGCGGCCTGGCGCATGGCCATGAAGTTGCCCTCGACGACAGCCGCTCGGTAGTGCTGCTCGTCGGCGCTGGACATCGGCATCCACTCGTCGATGTCGAACCGCTCCGGGAGCTCGGTGAGGACGTCTTCCTGGTTGCGCCGCAGGTAGGCCGGTGCCACCTGCTTGCGGAACTGACGAGGAGCGATCTCCGATGCGCTGATCGACAGGTCTGGTCGCAGGTAGCCGACGAGATTGTGGAATTCCTCGATCCGATTCTCCAGCGGTGTGCCGGTGAGGAGGACCGCTCGATCCGAACGTTGGATCAGGGCCGTGGAGCGGCGGGTTCGCTGAGCGTGCGGATTCTTGATGTAGTGCGCTTCGTCGAACACCAGGCATGCGGGTTCGGCGCGTTCGGGAAGCCGCCCTTCCAGCCAGCCGAGGATGTCGTAGGTGGTGACTGCGACTCCACCGTTGCGGATCCAGGACTTCAGTGCGTCATCGCGACTGGGCCCGTGCAGGCGGTACGCGCGCAGATCGGACTTGGCCTGGATTTCGCGCACCCAGTTGGTCACGACGGAGGCTGGGCATACGACCAGGAAGTGGGAGGAGCCCTTGGCGCGCAAGTGGGCGAGCACGGCGAGTGATTCGACCGTCTTTCCCAGGCCCATCTCGTCACCGATGATGACCTTCCGTTGCACGATCGCGAAGCGGGCACCGAATGACTGGTATCCGCGCAGGGACGCCTTCAGATGGCTGGTGTCGAGCTTGAGTTCCCTGACCGCCTTGACGATCTCGGCCGGCAGGTCGCCTTGGCTCTTCTCGGCGTCGTCGGCCAGGAATCCGAGTTCCGCGAGCATCGCGTAGTAGTCGGCCGGTCGGGAGCTGAAATCCTCCCAAGGGTCACCGCCCGCGACGTCGTCTCCACCGTTGAGCACCGCTCCGCGGCGCTCGACGGCCGCCAGCGCGTTTCGCAAGTCGGCGACGGTCCGGGCCTGGGGGAGGAGAACTACGTGGGAGGTCTTGGGATCAAGACTCTGGAGGAGTGGTCGTACCGCGTCGGCGGCGGCGAGGTCCGCCGTCGCGCTGCGGATCGAGCGTGCCGCGTCCCAGGCCCGCATTGTGGTGAGGAGCTTGGTGGTGGCGTGGGATCGGTTCTTGATGTCGATTCGGACTGGCATCTCGTCCAGCGTGGTCTGCCAGATGGTCTGCGCGGCGCCGACCATCCGGTTGCCCGTCGTCTGACCGACTCCGGGGAGCGATCGGATCCGTGACTTCTGGTCGAGGACCTGTTGCACGTTCCTGATTCCAGCGGCGGTCAGTGCCGTGATGCGCAGTTGGCCGCTGGTTGCGTCCTTCAGCCGCTCGACGGGCATTTCGGCGACCAGCTTGCGTACTTCGGACTGTCGGACGGCGTTGCCGGCGGCGTGGACTGCTGTTCTGAATTCGTTCTCGCGCCGCAGGGCCCGGTCGATCGCGCTGATCGAGGTCTTGGCGGCGTTCAGCTCGTGCCGCGCGACGAGCTCGGCTCGGGCGCCGAGGCGGTGGGCGAAGCCGACCGTGTCATCGAGGATGGCCGGGAGCCCGATTGTGGGGGTGCTTTTTCTGTCCCGGGCTGCCAGGCTTTCCAGCTCGGTGACGAGCCGGGTGTTCGCAGCCCGCTCGTGCAGGGATATGAGGTAGGCCGCAGCCTGCCCTGCTTCGTCCTTGCGGCTTTTGCCCGAGAAGATCCGGCGGGCGCCGAACAGCGTCCGGACGGACGTCAGCGCTGGACCGACGTCGTTGGTCAACTGGTGGAGGCCCTGCTGGGCATTCGTGGTCAGCGCCGGAAGAGCCTGACGGGCGGCCAGGGCGGTCACCAGGCCGACATCGGAGGGCGAGACCTGGAGCACGCGCCATGCGGTGGTCCCGGTCCCGAGAGGTTCCACTCGGCCGAGGAACTGCCTGGTGGCGTCTTCCGCCGCCGCCTCGACGAGCTCACGCTTCTTGACGATGCCGGCCGCGAGCCTGTGCCACCCGCTGACTTCGTCCACCACACCACGCAGGTGCTGACGTTCTTCTCGCTCCATTGCCCCCGCCGACTTGTGTGACTTCTGCGAAGATTAGCGACCCCGGTTGACAAAGTCGACGGGACCGGAAGCCGCCAGAACGTCTGAGTGGCGTTCGCAGGTGGCCGACCAGGAGGTTCTGTACGTGTTGCTCGAGGAGCTCAAACCGGGTCTGCGGATCGACGGACTCATGCCGGCGGAGGTCGTCACTCTCATCGCCGCGCAGTGGCACGGTGCGAACGCGGTCGAGCTGACCTACAAGACCGCCGCGGGCGGCCTCGACCAGCGGGTCGTCTTCCGGAAGGACGAGGACAAGCTGAGCGTCGCCCACAGCGGTAGCCGTCCCTTCGACGCGAACGCGGATGACTTCAAGCTGGTCGCCGAGGCTCAGCGGATCTCACTGGCCGGTCTGTTCGACCCGATGCTCGCCGTGGCGACCAGTGACGTTCAGCCGCTCCCGCACCAGATCCGTGCCGTGTACGGCGAGCTCATCCCCCGTACACCGCTGCGCTTCCTGCTCGCCGACGATCCGGGCGCAGGAAAGACAATCATGGCTGGGCTCTACATCAAGGAGCTTCTGCTGCGCGATGACGTCAAGCGGTGCCTCATCGTGGCTCCCGGAGGCCTGGTCGATCAGTGGCAGGACGAGCTCTTCTTCAAGTTCGGTCTCCGCTTCGACCTGCTCACGAACCAGCTCGTCGACTCCCGGCTCAACCTCAACGTCTTCGACACGAACCCGCTTCTGATCGCCCGCATGGACCAGCTCTCTCGTAACGAGCACCTGAAGGCGCAGCTCCAGGAGACGGAGTGGGACCTGATCGTCGTCGACGAGGCGCACCGGATGGGTGCCCACTATTTCGGTGGCAAGGTGGAGAAGACCAAACGGTTCCAGCTCGGCGAGATGCTCGGCGAGCTCACTCGCCACCTGCTCCTGATGACAGCGACCCCGCACTCGGGAAAGGAGGAGGACTTCCAGCTCTTCCTCACCCTGCTGGACCGTGACCGGTTCGAGGGCCGGCAGAAGAGAAGCGTCGACGTCAGCGGGATCATGCGGCGCATGATCAAGGAAGACCTGCTCACCTTCGAGGGCAGGAAGCTCTTCCCCGAGCGCATCGCGGAGACCGTTCCCTACACACTCACGGCACTTGAGTACGACCTTTACGAGGACGTCACCCACTATGTCCGCGAGGGGATGAACCGTGCCGACCGCATCGGTGGCAAACGCAAGAACACGGTCGGCTTCGCGCTCACCGTTCTGCAGCGCCGCCTGGCCTCCAGCCCCGAGGCGATCTACAAGAGCCTCGTGCGGCGTACCGAGCGCCTGGAGCGCAAGAAGCAGGAGATCCTCAACGGCTCCTGGCGCGAGAGCATGCCCACCATCGACCTCGCCGATTTCGACAATGACGCCTTCAATGCCGAAGAGATCGAGGAGGCCGAGGAGGAACTGCTCGATGCTGCGACGGCGGCGCAGACGGTCGAGGAGCTCAACGCCGAACTCACCGAACTGAGGACGTTGGTGAAGACGGCGCAGCGGGTCCGAGAGGCAGGGACGGACCGCAAGTGGACCGAGCTGTCCGCCCTCCTCAGGGATCACGCACTGGTGACAGACGCCGATGGCCGGCCTCGAAAATTGATCATTTTCACCGAGCATCGCGACACCCTCCACTATCTGCAGGGCAAGATCGGGTCGCTCCTCGGCAAGCCTCATGCTGTCAAGGCCATTCACGGCGGCGTCCGCCGACCCGAACGGCGCCAGATCACCGAGGAGTTCACCAAGAACCGCGACGTTCAGATCCTGCTGGCCACCGACGCCGCCGGCGAAGGACTCAACCTGCAGGCCGCACACCTGATGGTCAACTACGACCTGCCCTGGAACCCCAACCGCATCGAGCAGCGCTTCGGCCGCATCCACCGCATCGGCCAGGAGGAGGTCTGCCGACTCTGGAACCTCGTCGCCTCCAACACCCGCGAGGGCGAGGTCTTCACGCGTCTGCTGGAGAAGCTTGACCAGATGCGCGAGACGTACGGCGGGAAGGTCTTCGACGTTCTCGGGGAGGCGTTCGCCGAGACCCCGCTGCGAGATCTGCTGCTCGATGCCATCCAGTACGGAGAGCAGCCAGATGTCAGGCACAGGATGTACGACGTCATCGACAGCACCGTCGGAGACGGCCTCAAAGGCCTCCTGGACGAGCGTGCGCTCGCTTCGGAGCACCTCTCGGATGCCGATCTTCGCGCCCTGCGCGCGGCGATGGACGAAGCCCGCGCCCGACGTCTCCAGCCGCACTGCATCGAATCGACCTTCAAGGACGCCTTCACCCGGCTCGGTGGCCGGATCGTCAAGCGCGAACAGGGGCGATACGAGATAGCCAGCGTGCCCCAGCACGTCCGCTCCGCAGGCAACGGACCGATTGCCACCAAGTACGACCGCGTCACCTTCGATCTCAGCCACGTCCAGCCTGACGACCGCGCCCGCGCCGACCTGCTCGCCCCCGGCCACCCACTGCACGACGCCGTCATGGAGGAAGCCATCCGGAACCTCGGGGGCGCCCTCAACCAGGGCACCGTCCTCGTCTCGCCCACCGTCGAAGAACCACACCTCCTCGTCGGGGTTGTCGAAGAGGTCGCGGACGCCACCGGCGAGTCGGTGGCCCGACGATTCGCCTACGCCTACGTCGACCGCCACGGCACCGTGCACCCGGCGGGCCCCGCGCCCTATCTCGACTGCACCGCGGCGACTGAGGGCGCGGCGACCGACGTCACATGCGGACTTTCCTGGCTCGCAGACGCCGAAGACAAGGCAACCAGCTGGATCATCGCCAACCGGCTCCCCGAGTATCTGGCCGAGGTCCAGCCGCGACGCCTGGCAGAGTTGATCAAGACCCGGGAACTGGTGACCAAGCGCCTGACCTCCGAGCGTGAGCGGCTGCTCCTCGACGCTGCGGTGGCCTCGGAGAAGGAACGGAGGGGCGAGAAGCCCAAAGAGTCCTCCGAGAGCCTCCACCGCAAGGCTGTCGAGCTCGATGTACGGCTTCGAAAGCGTCTCGCGCTGCTCGACCAGCAGCAGCTGATGTCGACGAAGCCGCCACAGATCCTCACCGCGGCGCTTGTACTGAGCGCTTCCGATCTACCCTCCCGCGGGTGAGATCGCTCTCGCGTGCCCGCGGCGACCGGCGGCTCGGCTGCCGCTTGATCGCAACCGTTAGGACTCGGCCCAGTACTCTCTGAGCATCTCACCGGGCCAGGCCGGTTCGCGGACCTTGCCTTGAGGCCCCATCTCCTGGAAGTAGGGGCCGAGATCGTAGATGGGAGTCCCGTCGACCGCGTCCAAATCGGTGACATGGAGGTCGAGGCCGTCGACCTTGAGGAGCCTGGGGAAGCTGGTGGCGAGTTGGTTCGGGCGTCGGTGGTTGCGATGTGCGAACGTGCCGGATGGTTCCCAGCGGGGGTTGTTCCGGGGGCTGCGTGCGTGCAGAGCAACGTCAGTCGGGGACGCCTGGCTGAAGTGCCAGGTGACGATCAGGTGGGAGAACTTATCCAGTCCCTTGACGACTTCGAGGGGGAACTTCGGGTCAAGGCGGATGATGCACTCGACGCCGCCCCAGTTGTCGTCCGAGACTTCCGTTCGTCCACCGACAACGGTGCCGATGGGCTCGATCTGCAGAGTCATGGTCCCCTCCTCGTCCCTCTGCCGAACGTGATCAATCTACGGTGCGCGGGTAGTCAGCTGCCCTGGTTTCCAGTTCGACAGCGGCTGGGATGCCGCGCCGCCGGTACGGCGAGAGAAAGGAGCGCATCTCCACGACGCGCTGCCGAGCTCGGCCGGAGTAGACGCCTTCCTCCATAGCGTCGAGGGCTTTGGACCAGGTTGCACACGCCTCTTCCACATTGCCCGTAGCAATCTGTGTTGCCCCGAGGTATCCGAGCGTCAGGCGTGCGTCCTTTTGAATGCAGGTCCGCGAGTGCAGACGCTGCGGTCAAATTGCCTGATTGCCCCCTTATGGTCATTGAGGTCGCGCAAGGTGCACGCCGTCTCATGGGCCAGTGACGCCTCGCCGAAGAAGAAGGTTCTGGCGGGGCTCCTCGATGCCGTCATGGGCACTGCGAAGGTCGTCTTCGGCCTGAAGCAGCGTCTTCATCGCCTTCTTGTCCTGCCCAGTTGCAGCGAGACAGCGGGAATGGACAACGCCGAGCAGTGCCCGCTCTCGTGGCGTCGCGGACTGATATCCGAAGATGGCGGCGTCGTCGCCCACCGGTACTACAAGCGCGTGTCCGGTGGCGCACAGACCGGCGGCCCGAACAAGCTGTCTGCCGTGGCTTCCTCCTTGTCTTGTCACTGAGTCTTTTCCAACCTCATCCCTCTACTGCTCATCGGCCCGCTGACGACTGAACCGATCTGTAGCGGGGTCGTGACCAGCAGATCCGCAGTCTGTCCCGGCGGCCCAGACGCTTCGCCGAGGATGGTCAGCGGCGCTGACAGCCGGGTTAGCAGGGGCTTAGCCCTCCGGCAGCTCCCATGAGGCGAACCAGTGGGGGAACGGGCCGGCGGAGGGCGGGAAGGCGAACGGCGGGGTGCGGTCGGTGAGCAGGCGCAGCACGAACTCGCCGGTGCCGCAGTCGAAGCGCTGCCACTCACCGTCCAGGTACTGCACCAGAACCGGCCAGTCGTCGGGATCGGCCGGTCCGGTCAGCCAGTGGAAGGTCAGCTCCTGCTCGGAGGTCCCCCATATGAGCACGCCGCCGGGCGCGGGGTGGACCGGGTATGGCCGGTACAAGTCGGCGTACCGCGCCATGTCCTGGCCCCAGGAGACTAGATCCGTGCCCAGCGCACCCGGCACCAGCAGGTCCAGGTACTCGTCGAAGCTGCCCGCGCCGAAGGCGTCGACGATGTCCTTGTAGTCACCGGGCAGCGCGGTGCCCAGCGCTGCCTCCGTCGCGGCCCAGTCGACGCCGCACCGATCGGGCTCCGTCCGCCCGGTGGCCTCCCGCAGCAACGCCACCCACCCGACCCCGGGCGGGCGGGTGAACGCGCGCCGGGCGAGGATCACGACGCGGCGCGGGCCATCGGCGGTGGCCGTCACGCCGTATCCGAACCAGTGCTCGGCCAGCACCCACCCGCGCAGCTCCAGCAGCCCACCCTCCCCGCCGATGGGGAGCCCACCCTCCCCGCCCACCGGAGGACCGTCGGGCACCCCTGCTGCCCTACCCCCGACGACCCAGGCACGTACCGGCCGACCCGCCCCGTCAACCACGTCCGCAGCGACGCGCTCCAGCTCGGCCAGATCCTCCGCGTCACTGAGCACACAGACATGCCCTGCCCCATGAATGGGCAGCGGGCAGTGCAATTCGGGCGCGCGCCAGGCGTCGTTCAGACGGGCGCGCAGAGCTGAGGCGTCCACGCGGCCAAGTGAACAGCACGGCACTGACATTGAGCCTTTTCAAGCTGCATCAGCAGTACGCCGTTGGGCTGACAACAGGATGATGCCCCTGGTAGGTGGGTTTTCAACCAAGATCACCAGTCTCTCAGGAGCTTCCGCGTGCTTGTCTACCCGTCCGGTATCGACCTGTCCAGCCGCTCTCTGCAGCCCCTATCCGGTCTCCTCGCAGGCCACCGTCGACGGATCGGCTCCCGCTGGCGCCGCCTGACCTGTGGCCGGCAGGCCGTGCTCGTCCTGGCCCACCCGCGATGCGGCGACACCTACGCCCGCCTCGCAGCAGGTTTCCGCGTCGGAATCGCGACGGTCCACCGGTACATACGCGAGGCCGTGGATCTCCTGGCCGCTCTCGCGCCCACGCTGGAACAGGTCATAACGACGGTGCGGAAGAAGGCGTACGTGATTCTCGACGGCACCGTACTGCCGATCGACCGCATCGCCGCCGACCGCCCGTACTACTCGGGGAAGAAGAAGCACCACGGGATGAACGTGCAGGTCCTCGCGGATCCAGCCGGCCGCCTGATCTGGGCCTCGGACGCGCTACCCGGAGCCGTGCACGGTCTGACCGTGGCCCGGGCCCACGGCACACCCGCCGCTCTCGCCGCTGACGACGTCAAGTGCTGGGCTGACAGGGCGTATCAGGGCGCAGGCCCTGCTGTCCGCGTCCCGTTCCGGGGCAAGAACCTGCGCGGCTGGCGTCGTCGTCACAACCGCGATCAGGGCCAAGGGAGCCTCCGGCTGGAAGGCGCAGTTCAGCACCAGTGCCGGGCGGGTCGGGTCGAACGGCGTGACGAGCGGGGCGACCCGGCGGCAGAGCACGTACACCACGCCGTCCGGGACCTACACCATCACCGAGGGGTTCGGCGTCCAGGCGGGTGGCACGAGCATGCCGTACCACGTGGTCGGGTCCGATGACTGGTGGGTGGAGGACCCGCAGTCGAAGTACTACAACTCGATGCACGGCGAGGCGGGCGCCGACTTCCCGCTCACGGAGTCCGGGGACCAGGGCAGCGAGCACCTGGTCAACTACCCGACCCAGTACGCCAAGGCCCTCGTCATCAACTTCAACCGGTGGCCGGCCACCCCGGGCCGGGGCGCGGGGATCTTCCTGCACGTCAACGGATCGGGGGCGACGGCCGGCTGCGTGTCGGTGCCGCGCGCCACGATGGACGGCATCATGTCCTGGATCCGCCCCGGCGCCCACCCGCGCATCGCCATCGGCTGACGCGGGCCGGGCCACCGGAGTCAGGTCACCGAGGACCTTCAGGGCCCTCAGGCCCCGGGGCGCACCGCTTACGTGAGGACCTGCTCGACCAGCAGGTCCTCGATGTCGTCGAGGAGGGCGAGCACCTCCCGCGAGACGTCGCGCGGATCGCGCCCCCTGACCATCTCGCGGCCGATGACCGCCATGACCGTACTGTGCGTCCAAGCGATCTGGCCGGCCATCAGATGCGGCAGGTCGTCGTCGTCCGCGGCGCCGGTCTCCTCGCGCAGCTCCCGCTCCAGGGTGGACTGGACCTCCTGGCCGATGCCCCACAGCCGGGAGCGCAGGGGGGCCTCCTCGATGACCCTCATGAACACCGCGTATCCGGGGATGAAGCCCACCCGCGGGGACACGGCCTCGACCTCCTCGCGCAGTTCGCGCAGCACCGCGGCGACCGCCGACTCGCCGGCCGGGCGGCCGCGCACCCAGCGGGCGAGTCGGTCGACCATGCCGGCGGGGCGGTCGAAGAACAGGTCCTCCTTGGCGGGGAAGTAGTTCTTCTTCCCCTGAACGTCCCGCCGCCGATGCCGTCGAGGCCCGCGCCATCACCGAGGAAGTACGCGCCGCGCTTGGGCATCATCCTGGCCCGTAAGGTCCGTCAGGCGGCGGTCAACGCCTTACCCACGACCCCACGGCGCTGCTCGGCAACGGCGCGCGCGTGGTGTTTCGGCCAGCGCCGGGCTCGGGTCACCCCCTGGTCGAGAGCGGTCCGCTCGGTGGGCTCCAGCTCGGTGGTGCGGAGGAAGTCGGCGACCTTGCCGGGCACGGAGAGTGCCCGCGTTGTGCACTCGCGGCCCTGCTCCGCCGCAACGGTGCCTGGTAGGCGTGGCCATGGACATCCGCGTGGCGCGGGTGCCGCGGCGAAGGGAAGGGCTTGTGCACGAGCGCACGAAGGACCCACGGAACGACACGACGTCGCGCACGGCGCCCGGCCGCCGGACCGCTGCCCGGCCGTCCGCCACGGATCAGAAGTTCCGGGCGAACGCACCGATGACTCCGGAGACGGCTCTGTTCCTCCAGACCACGGTCGGCAACGCGGCGGTCGCCCGGATGATCCAGCAACAGCGGCACGCCCACCGCCCCCCTGGCGGCGGACGGGATGCCGCGACCGGCACGGAGGCCGAGGCCGCACCGGTGCAGCGCTCCGCCGTGCACGACGTCCTGCGCTCCCCGGGCCGGCCGCTGGCCGAACCGGTGCGCACCGAGATGGAAACGCGCCTGGGGGAGGACTTCCGTGCCGTGCGCGTCCACGACGACGCCCCGGCCGCCCGGTCTGCGGCCGAGATCGGCGCCCGCGCCTACACCTCGGGCGACCACGTTGTGCTCGGCCGCGGCGGCTCGGACGACCACACCCTCGCTCACGAACTGACTCACGTGATCCAGCAGCGGCGGGGCCCGGTGGCCGGCACCGAGATCGGATCGGGGCTCCGGGTATCGAGCCCCTCCGACCGCTTCGAGCGCGAGGCCGAGGCGAACGCCACCGAGGCCCTGCGCCGCCCGCTGCCCGCGCCGGTGGCCCGGCCCTTCCCGGGGTCCGGCCCGGTGTCGCTCGGGGGCTCCCGGACGGAGGACCACTCGCGGGTGCCGATTCAGCGTGCTCACACGGCGACCACCGTTGCTGCACCGGTCGCGACGCAGGCCGCCTTCACGCCCCTGGCGGGGGACGATCTGGAAGGCGAGTGCGGCGGCTTCGAACGCAGGCGGGCGTTGAGCGTCAACCCGCCTCAGCAGGGGGTGATCATCCAGGAGATCAACCGGGTCTTCGCCGTGGAACAGTGGGACGGGGCGGCGTGGTCCGCCCTGCCGAGCACGGACATCGACGCCTACGTCACGGCGAGGAACTCGACCGTGCACGCCACTGTCGGCCGCTATTGGGAGTTGTGGGAGGTCGACGCGCAGGGCAACGTCTCCGACGGCGCGGAGGACACCTTCGGCCTGCCCTCCATCATCCCGGGAAGGAAACGCAAGGACACCACGCGGGGGACCTACACGATCACGGGGGACGCGGTGTTCTACCCCACCACTGCGGCGCCGGACACTCTGGGATTCACCCGGGGCGGGGCCGCGCCCGCCGGGGGCCTGTACAGCACCTTGTCCGACCCGTCGGGGGCCATCGCGGCCAGCGGACTCACCGCCACCGGCCAGCCAGTGCGCTGCCGGGTCCACGTCTCGTGGGACAGTTCCGCGAGCGACAGGTACTCGGTGGTCACCATGACCTGAGCCGAGCGGGCGCTGGGCGATCGCCGACCGGGGCGGGGTCGGCCGCGCTGGTAACACTCGACCTCACCGAGGGCGATGAGGCATCCGGGCCCGGTTCCGGCCGCGTCGTGGATCACGGCCTCGGGGAACATCGGTACCGTGGCTGTCGTCAAGTCGGTGATCATCCCTCCGCGTCCAGCATCTCCGCGTGCCTACGCGATTACTCGACCAGTGCTTCCGAACCCGTCGCGGCTACGGCAGGCGTGGTGCGTGCCGCTGTGAAGGTTGCTGGTGTGTCGGCTGCTCCGGATTCGGCGTCCTGGAGCGTGCGAATCCAACCCTTAATAACTGAGCGATGTGGTTACGGATGGTCGCCTCATTGCGGAGCGCGGTCGTCGGGCCCACGGAGTTCGCATCGAGCCACTTCTGCGCGTGGCCGGGAAGGTTTACCAGGGATCTTGATCACATGGCGAGTACCGTCGGCCGCCCCTGAGGAGGCTCGTAACCACACGGGATTAGTGACCTCGTGCCGGCGTCCTCCCCATTCGGTGCAGCAGTCGCATTTGGGGGGAGGAGTTGTTAGCGAGCACGCCGTCGGGAGCGGCAAAGAACCGATGAGTTGTTTCTGCAGCGGTGGGCGTTTCCGGCAACCCTGCGTAGATCGCGTCAAGATTTTCTTCGATCCACGCCACGAGGCTGCCATCGAGGGCGTCGTCCAGGTTGACAGCCCGTGCGAGGTCCCAGGTGTGGACAGCGCTGTCCGTGACTCTCAGGGCAAGTGCCTGCTGGCCGGACACCGGGCCCAAGGGATAGTCCAGAACCCGCTGAAGAGCACCGGTCTCCCCGAACGCATGGGCACACTCGCGTACGGACAGGGCGTACGCGCCAACCGGATCCGTGCCCAGCGCGTCGGCGTCCCGCAGCCGCAGGAAAGCGGCGGCGCCACCGCCATGCAGCAGACTCACGTAGTTGAGGTTTCCGCGAGTCATGTGGTTGACCAACTCCCGCACGTTCCACTCGGCGCAGGGAGTTGGCCAGGTCCACTGCTCGGATCGCACTGCTCGCAGCTTCTGTTCGAACTCGGCGCTGGACCCGAGGAACCGATCGATGAGCCCCTCAAACACGTTGACCATGTGACCCAGCATGCTCGCTTCGGGCAGCCGGGTCCGGCGGGTATCGGACGTCAAGGTGGAGCTCTCGGTCCACCCGCCACCCCAGCGCCTACCAGGCATCGCCACCTGGAAACGGGGCCGTAAGCGAAGAGCCGGGTCTCTGACCTGCGGCCGTGCAATCGATCAATGCTGCGACCTGCGACTTAGCTGTCGGTGGTTGTCAGCGTTGATCGTCGTTGAGCACCCCCGCACGGCCCAGAGACGGCCCCGAGCGGGAGGGCTAAGACAAGGACGACTGGACGACTGTTGGCCACTTAGCGTGCCCGACGGGTCGGCACGGTCCCTGCGACTCTCCACGGCTACGCTGACGCGGGAACGCCCCGCAGCGCGTGGCTGCGGAGCGTTCCTAGCGCCTAGTGGCGTTTAGTCGACTGCCTGCCCGTTGCCCGTGCCGCCCCTGCAGGTCCCGGTGCCGGGGTTGGCCGGGTTGGGGGTCCAATCGACCGTTCCGCCGCCGTCGGTGCACTCACCCGGGGTGAGGGCATTGATGGCGCCCTGGCTTGGGGTGAGGTTGGCGGCGGTGGCGGTGGCGGCACCTGTGAGGCCGAGTCCGGCGAGGGCTGCCGTGGCGATGCCAGCGGCGAGGATACGTCGAATGCGCATTCGGTTCCCCTTTCACGGATTGCCTTGATTGGGGCACTAATCAGCTTGATGTTCATCCATGTGGGTGGCACGTCACGTTGGGCCGTTCGGGTGACATAGCTGTCGGATGCGGGGTCGGTGGGGCGACCCGCCGGACAGCACACCTAGGTCGGCGTAGCGACTTTGGCCGGGAGTTTCAATGACCGAGTCAAGGCTGCGGCCGCCCTCCACTCGTGAGGGCGGCGCCTCGTCCCGGAGGTCGTCTGTGCCTCAGCCGACGAAAGCCAGCCACGACGGCGGGCGCGCCGACCGATCGGGTGCGCGTGTGTCTAGCTGCAGCCCTGACGGCCTCAGCCACGCTGCTGGTTTCGGGGCCTCGGGGTTACAGCATGGTCAGAGGCACGTGGCAGCGTGTCCAGTGGACGCTCCAGTCGCCGTCGAGCGGGGTGTAGCCGGCCTCCCGCACCCGTTCCGTCGCCTGTTCCAGGTGGCTCCGCAGTTCGTCGAGACTGCCGCTGCCCAGCTTCTGGCTGCCAGCGTCCAGTTCCAGCTGGAGGTACATGACGTGGTCCTCTCCCCGGTGCTCCGCACTGAACTCAACGGTGTAGAAGCCGTTGCTGCCCTGGCTGTAGATGGACACATAGTGCTGCGTGATCTCGTCTGGATCGAAGCCGTACTCTTCGAACACTTCAAGGGTTTCGTACGGCGGGTCCGTGACGTCGCAGGAGCTGCACCACCACTGGATCTGCCACGGACCGTCCGGGGCCCACCCCTCCTTTTCCAGCCTCGCCTGGGCGAGTTCGGTGAGGGTGGTGAGCGTTTCGAACCAGTCTCTTTCGATGCCCGCGGTGATGTCGCCGCCCAGGTGATGGGCCGACTCCGTCCCCGTTCCTTCGGCGAAGTCGTCCACGACCGTCAGAACGCAGCCGGTGTCCTCCTGGTACTCCACCTTCGCGTACCGCCGCTTGTCCGCGTCTCCCCGGTGAATGCCGGGCATGCCGGCCCCCGTTCGGGCCTCTGTTCCGTCGGCCTCCTCGCCTTCCGCAGACACCGGGTCCGGGTTCCGGGGCCCGACGGGTGCGTGCCGGTGAGGATTGAGGCAGACCGACTCCAACCGGGCCTTTCCGATACGGCTGCTGATCAGCGATCCGGGAACATGCTCCCCCTGACTGACAGCACGTACCTGAAGGGGTCGGTCCTCGCCGCGGTAGAAGGCGATGTCGAATCCGCTGTCGAGCCACTCGTCGAAGATCTCGTCAGTTCCAGGCCGACCGGAGCCGCTCGCCTCAGCCGTGCAGAACAGCGCCCGGGCAGCGTCGAGGCCGGTGGTCACCAGTCCCGCGCGGTCCGGCTCTGCGACTGCGGACATGGCGGGTCCGGGCGTCGGCTCAGGCTTCTGGGCCTGTCGCCCCGTCGGCACTGCGGGGATCGCGTCGGAAACGGGCACGGGCGGTCAACCCTCCGGAGTCGATGGACCCCGGTAGTGCACACCCGCACCCCGGTGATCTGCGGTTTCCCAACGCACCGCGCGCTGGGCTGGTCGTCCTCCGGGGCATCCGCGGCAAACGGGATGTCGTCCAGCAAGCCGGGGCTTGACGCTGGAACTCGTGACCGGGCGCGAAGCTAACACCCGTCTGGATCTTGCACAATGTGATCCACAACGCTTTACCCCTTGAGCGGTGGTGTGGCAACATTCCGCTCGGTCACGACGCCGATCGCGCCGAAGACTGGCTCCCACAGCCGTGTGGGACCGAGCACCGATCTCCCTGCCGGTGGGTAAGGGGGTCCTTCGTTCACAGGAGGCCCTCATGCAGGTCACTGACGCTGCGACCACACCCCAGAACTGGGAACTCTTCCGGCGGACGGTCGTCGATATCCGATTCCCGGACCGGACGGTACGGGTCGAACCGTGTCCGCAGGGCATGGCCCAGGATCCTTTCCCTGAACTCCTGGGACCTGTCGGCACCGCCGCCCTCCACGTCGTCACGTCGTGCGACCTCCACGGCCGTCCCACCCTCGCCGAAGACAACGCCCGCACCCAGGCCCGGCTCCTCGACGAGCTCGACCGGCGAGGGCTGGCGCCCGCTGCGGGAGGCGATGCGCACGGCACCCACATCCAGCAGAGCGTCGCGATCGCCGGCCTGAACGACTCGACGGCGCGTGAACCGGGGCGGTGCTCCGGCCAGGACGCGGTCTTCGCCTGGACCCCCGGCGCCCGGTCTCTGCTGTCCTGCGACGGCGGCGCAACGGACATAGGCGCCGTCCTCGTGCGTGACGCTATTGGGGCCATCCCCGCGGGTGCGGGGAGCAAGCGAAGGGCGCCTGGAGGGGCTCCCGCAGCTCCTACAGCACCGCCGCCCGCCGGGCCAGAGACAGCGCCGGTCAGTCCGCCCGTCTGAGCAGCGGCCGGCCATCGGAGGACAGCGCACGTCCATCGCTGCGTGATGCATACGCACCCCCTGCGTGCGGGCCGTCCGACTCGACATCCGAGTCCGGCGACCCGTGGCGTACCCCCGAGAAGCAACCACCTCGAGCCAGAAGGAACCCCATGGCCACGAACCGACAGATGAGCCGCGCCGACTACGAAACCATCTCCGCGGCCATCGCTGAATCCGACGACCAGGACTTCGACGCCCGCCGACACATCGCCTTCAACCTCGCCGCCGCCCTCACCGGGACCTCGGACCGCTTCGACCCCGTGCTCTGGCTGACCCAGTGCGAGGTCGGGCCAGTCTCCCCGGCCGACGTGGCGGGCTGGACGAAGCGCCTGGAACTACGCGTGCTCTCCATCGGCAGGCGGCGCCGCAACAGCCTCAACATGGGCTACACCGATACGGAGCAGTACATCGACGCCGACGACAACCCCCTGGATCTGGAGCACAAGTAGGGACCATCCCCCCGGGCGGGGAGCAGAGGTCGCCGCCCGTCTCCCTCAGCTCTTGCCGCGGGGGCCCGTTGTGACGCATGTCGGATCAATTGTTCGATGGCCCGGCGGAGGCCGCGCTGGAGGGCGTCCTCTATCCGCTGTTCGGCGAGATCTGGCGTGTCACGTCCTTGATCACCTTCTCCGACGCGAGAGCGGCCGCGCTGAGTACGGAGAAAACACGCCACGGGCGTCGTCCCCTTCGCTTAGGGCGGCGCCCGACGGGCCTCCTGAACGACTCGTCGGCCCCAGTTATTGCCAGACCGGGCCTCGCGTCTGCCTCCGACCGACAACCTGGCTGGTCGCCCGCGGCTCGCGGACCGTAGCGGTACGAAATTCGACCGCTTGGCGACGTTAGTGGCAAGCACACGCCTCCACGGCATCGGCCGAGGAGCCATCACACAGACTTGAGGAGTGCTGCTGTGGTCCCGCCCTCGCGATGCCCGCACTGCGCCGCATCACTCGAAACCGAACTACCGGCGGGTGTCGGGGCCTCGCCTGAGTCCCGGCGGCATCCGGTGACCAGCCGGGTCTTGCACGTCATCGTCCACGAGGTGTGCCCCGAGCCGTCGCTGTACGCCTGCCCCGACTGCGGGGGCCGCTGGCCGCGTGGAAGGCCTGCCTCGGCCGATCCTCTGCGCAGGCGTGTCCTGCCCTATCTGCGGGTGCGGAAGAGGAGCGCCGTACGCATCCGTCCATCCCGCCAGACGACGCCCCACAAGGAGAAAGAGAACCCCGTGCCCCTCGAAGACACCATCGGCTCCTCGTACGCCCGTGTCTAGCGCAACGGGAGCTCTGGCACCTACTCGATCGTGGTGATCTCGGAGCAGCCCGGCAACGCCGACACCCTTGAGGCGCTCAACCTGCCGGACCTGCCTTCCGGCAGTGTCCCTGGAGCAGACCCGGAGATCGACGACTTTGTCTGCGACGCCGCCGAGGAGGTGCTCCTGGACGCCTCCTATGAACTCACCTCAAACTGGCGAGCCGAAAACGGCTGCTACCTCGTCGGCGTCGCCATCCCCGACCGGGTCTTCGAGGAGCAGGATGAGCGACTCAGGGCGGCGGCCGCGGCCGTTGAGGGCCTGAAGTCGCTCGATCGGACCGAGGTCGAAACCCTGTTCGAAACGGCCGAAATCACTCCCGACGGGGACCTCGGCTCGACCTACGAACTCGAAGAATGGCTGGAGAAGGAGGTCAACGTGGCCTTCTACCGGACCATGCACGGCCGCCTGCTAGCACGCCCCGTCGACCGCTTCGAGCGGCCCAGCACCAAGCTCTTCAGCGCCCGCTTCAGATCGGCGACGCTGGTGTCGGTGTTCCCCAACCCCCGCCCGGTGCAGGCCGTCGTCGATCAGCCGCAGGGCGACTTCGATGAATCGGACGACGCCTTCGAAGACGAGGACGGACGAGCCTCGCAGCGAGCCGATGGAAACGGGGACAAGGATGCCATCCTGCCGCTGAACGCGAACGCGGATGTCTCCTGGCCACCCGTACAGCGCCTCAACCCCCGCAGAGCACGGCAGTTCCTCCTGGCAACCGTGTACGACAGGGACCCCGCGGAACTGCGTCGGTACGACCAGTTGCTCGTACGAGGACATGCCCTCGCCTTCTACGCGGGTGCCGGCCCGGACCCCCGCGAACTGATCATCCGGCACTACGGCGGTCCCCGGCCAAGGGTCCTTCCCGTCCAACCGCCGCAGACCTTGGGGGAGGGTGACGACGCTTACAGGCTCGTGGCCATCTACGAAGGCCCCGCCCTCTTCCGGAAGGGCTGGCGGCATGCCGTCTCCACCATGCCGCTCGAGTCGTTCCTGACGGTCTGTGTGTCACCAGTAGACGGCGAGGAGGCGGAATATGCGCTCTGCGTACGAGACGGGGCCCTTCAACTGCTGAAGGACCAGGGGCCGGCTCAGGACGCGGTGACCGTGCTGGGCACCTACGAGCCAGGGAGCGACCCGATGGCCCTCGCCCTCGCCGCGGTCCCGGACCTTCTTGCCTTCCCGCCCACGGCCACCGTCGACATCTCGACCTCCGCCCCGCACACCGTGGCCGACGCCATCCGCTTCACCGCCAGCCCCGCAAAGAACACTTGGGAGGAGCTGTACGGAGAGGACTGGGACGACTACGAGTGCGCGAACGAGGACTTCATCCGCCGACACGACGACCTGATACCGCTGCGCCTCGACGTCAACGGCACACCGCACCTTGCCGCCACGGTCGACGGTGACTGGGTGGTGATCCCCGCGGACGACGAGGAGATCCAGCTGAACCGTAGCTTCCTCGAGGTGCTCTACGACTTCGAGGGCGGCGGCATCTCCAGCGGCCAAGGAAACCAGAGCATAGGAGAGGTACGACCGGGCCTCAACGCATACTGGGAGGACTTCTCCGAGGAGAACTGGGACAGGGATCTCACGTTGGCGAGGGGAGACCTGGTCAATTTCGCCGTCGAACAGGCGGGCAGCTCCCGGTTCGTAGCCAACATCGTCCACGCACTGATCGGTGGCCTCGATGAAACTCCCGAGACCGCTTTCGAGAGGGATCTCGAAAACTACGAGCACGTCACGGTATTCGCCGGCTTCGAACCAGACGACGGGGAAGGCCTGACGTTCTTCCGTGCACTTGGTGACCGCTACGGTGACGAGTCGGCGGTCCGCAGGCGCATCGACGAGTACCTCGCCGAGGTCGCACGGCCGGACAACGGCCGTCTGAAGGGCTGACCATGCCATCCGAGAGGCCCGCTACCGGGTCTATTCGCAGTGCGCCGGGCTTCAGCCCGGTGGTGAAGCGAATCTTTAGCCTGTTCTGACCTCGGATCCGCACTGGTCACCTCGGCCGTCAGAGTGGCCGGTTCTGCTGCTCGATACACTGCTTCATGATGCTGAGCGGCGCACCGCCGACCGACCCGGTGAAGTACGAGCCGGACCATAGGGGTTGCGCCTGCCAGTACGTATCGTGACCCGCGTGCATCTTCGGTACAGCTTCCGCTTGTACCCGAACACTGCTCAGCGCACGGCGTTGCCGAGGGCGTTCGGGTGTGCGCGGGTGGTCTACAACGACGCTCTCAGGGCCCGGGAGACCGCTCGCAGCGAGGGGCTGCCGTTCCCACTCATACGCGCTGGACTTGTCGGTGGCGGGACCTGACCTTCCCGGTCGGCGCGCGGCAGGCACCGTCAAGGCCAGCCGGCGAGTCGGAGTGGACCGCGCCGCGGCCGAACCGGGCCGACGAACCAGCCTGAGCAGCCCGACCAGCTCCACCTCTTCGGCCTTCGAGACCTGGTTGTGGTCTTGAAGGCCGACGTCGTCGTGTGGGGTGCAAGTGGATGTCGTTGCGGCCCACGGGCCTGGGGAGGTCCCGGCGGAGACGGTGCCGGTGGCGCGGCAGCGCTCCTGAGGGGAAGCCTGGCGCTCCGGCTGCTGGGCGAGTTGGGCCGCTGTTCCGCGACGAGGAGTTCACGCATCCCTTCCCCGCGCGCGGTCGGCCTGCCTGGTCGCCTGCCGGGCCGGCGCTGGTGCCGGTGCCGCGGTTCGTGGAGGGGCTGACCGATTCGGTGACCGGCGCGACGCCGTGGTGAACTGCTGAGATCCCCGGCCGTGGTCCGGTCCACCCCCGTCCGGCAGACCCGGCCCGGTCTCTTGCGCCATTTCCCGATGTTCGATGGGTGTTCGATGGGCATGTGTTCTAACCTCCTGGCGATCCGTAATGGGGCGATGACCGCGTCGGCGAGGCGGTCGGCTGTGGCGTGTGCGATGCCCGGCCGACTGGCCTTTGCCCGCGTTGCAGAGGTGCTGTGCGTCATCCGAGCAGTCAGCGCGCCATGAGAACGGCCTTGATGTGAAGGCGACACCTGCCCATGAGCGAGCACGGAAACAACCCCAGCGGAGCGATGAGGCGAAGAACCGTCCTGCGTGGTGGTGGCGGCCTGCTCGCCACGGCCGCGGCGGGCCTGCTCCCGGGGTGCTCCGGGTCCGGCGGCGACGACTCGGGAGCCAGGCCCCCGAAGAAGGGCGGCGTCCTGCGCGTCGGCTGTACCGGCGGCAGCGCCAAGGACACCCTCGACCCTCACAATCCCGTCATCTGGCCCGACCACGCACGGGCGGTGAACCTGTTCGAGCGGCTGTTCGTCCATGACGAGAGATACCGCGTCAAGCCCCTGCTCGCGGACGCGATGGAACCGTCCAAGGATGGCAGGGTCTGGACGCTGAGGCTCCGTTCCGGGGTGGAGTTCCACAACGGCAAGACCCTGGACGCCGACGACGTCATCGCCTCCCTGCGCCGGATCGCGAACCCCAAGGCGCCCGCCGCCGGGGCCAGCAGCCTCGCCGTGGTCGACGTCGCGGACCTCAAGCGGATCGACTCCCTGACCGTGCGGATCCCGCTGAAGACTCCGTACGCCCTGCTGGAGGATCTGCTCGCGCAGACCGTCATGGCTGTCGTCCCGGCGGACTTCGACCTCAGGAAACCCATCGGCACCGGCCCGTTCGTCTACAAGTCCTTCACTCCCGGGGACGAGAGCGTCTTCACCAGGTTCGACAACTACTGGCGTCGCCCGGCCCATGTCGACCAACTGCACATCATCGACTTCCCCGACGACACGGCCAGGGTCAACGCGCTGCTCAGCCGGGAGATCGACGCCATGGACAACCTGCCGCTCGAGCAGATGGAGCTGGTCGAGGCCCAGGGCTGCAAGGTCCTGATCTCGGAGCCCGGGGCCTGGACCCCGCTGACCATGCGCCTGGATACCGGCCCCTTCGACGACGAGCGGGTCCGCCAGGCGATGCGGCTGATCGTCGACCGGCCGCAGATGGTCCGCCAGGTGCTCAGAGGACAGGGACGCATCGGCAACGACCTCTACGCACCCTTCGATCCGGCGTACAACCACGATCTGCCGCAGCGCGTCCAGGACCTCGACAAGGCCAGATTTTTGTTGAAAGCCGCCGGGCACGAGGGGCTCAACGTGGAGCTGGTCACCTCCAACGGCATCGGCATCGGCGCGGTCGAGACCGCGCAGCTCTTCGCCCAGCAGGCCAGGGGCGCCGGGGTGACGGTGCGGGTCCGCAAGACCGACTCCGCGACCTTCTACGGCGACAAGTACCTGAGCTGGCCGTTCGCCATGGACTACTGGTTCACGCGGAACTACCTGGCGCAGGTGGAACAGGGATCGATCAAGGGCGCCCCTTACAACGAAACGCACTGGAGGGACCCGGAGTTCGTCTCTCTCGTCAACCAGGCCCGCGGCCAGTTCGACGAGGGCAAGCGCAACGAACTGCTCAAGGCGGCCCAGAAGATCGAGTACGAGCGCGGCGGCTACATCGTCTGGGGCTTCAAGAACCAGGTCGACGCGTACGCGGCCGGGGTCCGCGGACTGGTCCCGACCCGCAGCCACCCCTTGTCCGACTACCGGTTCCGCGACTTCTCCGTCGACGGCTGAGGGCCGAAGCCGTGCACGGGCGCCGCTCGGCAGGGCAAAGACTGCCGCCCGAGCGCCGTGCTCGAAGGCCCGGTCCCGGACCTGCCGGTACGCCCATCGTCACCGTTCTCTCTGCACGACGCTTGAACCCCACGGGCAGAAAGGCTGTAGTCTCCGCCCGTTCGGACAAGCGATACAGATCAGCACGGCAACTCACCCAGGCAACAGAGCAGCTTGCCCGTACGACATCGTTCCGGAGGCTTGGTGTCCCCGCACAAGGTGGAAGCAGCGGAACAGGCACGTCGGGGAGCGCGGGTTCGGCGAAGGGCCGACGTGTTTCTCGACCGCTGGCCGTTCCAGCGCAAGCTCAATGTGCTGGTGATCATCCCCGCCGCTGTGGTCGCCGCTATCCTCGCCTACGTCATCGCGGGCCAGGTCGCACAGGCGCAGTCAGCGGCGCGGGCCGCGGCCCTCGTCCGCAGCAGCGAGCAGGTCGCCTCCCTCGTCGACGACCTGCAGAGGGAGCATCAGCAGGCGATTCTGCTGTCGGTGCGCTACCAGGCCGCGGAGCCCGGTGGGCCCGCGCCGTCGCCGCGGGAGTACCGCCGGGCCCAGTGGGCCGTCGACCGCCAGGTCGCCGAGGTCCGCTCTGCGTTCGGATCCCGCCTTCCCGCGGCGGAGACCAGGGCTTTGCGGGGCGTCGCCGGGCTGACCGGGCTGCGCAAGACGGTCGAAGGCGCCTACCTCCCGGCCGACAGCATCGACCCGGCCTATGGCTCCATGGTGTCCAACCTCATCGACGGGCTTGGCCTCGGCGGATCCGCGGGCGGTGCGGTGTCGTCGCCCGAGAACGTCCTGGACACGCTGCTGCGCGCGGACGCCGCGCATGCCGCGTTCGAGACCGGTGTCTTCTCCGCCCAGACCGGCGACTCCAGCGCGCTCACGGAATTCACCGGCGCGGTGGGCAGCCTCCAGCTCTACAACCACCACGCTCAGCGCTTCAGCCGGATCGCCTCGGTGGCCCAGAGCGGCCGGCTGGCCCGGATCGAGCGCAACGCGCACCAGAACGCCATCCGGTCCGAGTTCGCGACCCTCCAGTTCGATCCCTCCTCCCTGGAGGCCAGGGACCTCGACGAGGTGCGGGCGGCCGTCGACAAGGCCATCGCGGCGTATCCGACGTACGAGAAGCAGGCGTCCACCCGGCTGGAGATCACCCGGTCACTGATCCACCAGATCGCGGACGACGGCGACCGGGCCTCTTCCGAGGCCTGGTGGCGAGTGGGGTGGCTGCTGACCGCGGTGGTGCTGATCTTCGCCTTCTGGCTGCTGCTCTCCCTCCTGGTCCGGCACTCCGTCGTGCGGCCCGTGCGGATGCTGACCGCCGCGGCCCAGCAGGTGGCCAGGGCGACCGGGCAGGAGCTCGCGCGGGTGGCGGACGACGAGGCCGAGGACGACGGCCGGCTCAGGCTGAACGCAGTCCCGGTGCGGGCACGCGACGAGATCGGCACGCTGGCGGAGGCGTTCAACGAGGTACAGGAGGCGGCCGCCGCCCTGCTGCAGCGCCAGGTGCTCAGCCGGCGCAATGTGGCGGAGATGTTCGGCAACGTCGGGCGGCGCGTCGGCAACCTGACCGCGCGCCAGCTGGCGCTGATCGATGCGGTCGAGCGTGAGGAGACCGACCCCGCGCTGCTCGACCAGCTCTACCACATCGACCACCTGGCGGTGCGCCTGCAGCGCAATGCCGACAGTCTGATGCTGCTCGCCGGGCTGGCGGAGACCGCTCTCGAGGCCCGGCCGACGGCGCTGACCAACGTCGTACGGGGCGCGCTCGCCCAGATCGAGGAGTACCAGCGGATCCACCTGCGTGTGCTGGACGAGGTCACCGTCGCGCCCGACATCGTCGGCGATCTGACCCTGATGCTCGCCGAGCTGATGGAGAACGCGGTGGCGTTCTCCCCTGCCGAGAGCCCCGTCGAGGTGCGGGTGCGCTCCCAGGGCGAGGCGGCGGTGGTCGAGGTCGTCGACCACGGGCTCGGCATGAGCGCCGAGCGTCTGAAAGAGGAGAACGAGCGGCTGGTGCGCCGCGAGCGGCTCGACCTTGTCCCCACCAAGGTCCTCGGGCTCTTCGTGGTCGGCCGGATCGCCCGGCGCTGGGGCATCAGGGTCACGTTGACCGCGACGATGGGCGGTGGGGTCACGAGCAGGGTCTTCATCCCCTCGACGCTGCTCATGCCGTTGAGCCACGTGCCCACGGTGTTCGCGGGCGAGGACTTTTCCTCGTCGGTCCTCCCCACCCGGAGTCGGCCCGTGACGGCCGCCAAGCCCCCAGCGCTCACCGGGCCTGCCGTCACATCCGCCGTTCCCCAGCAGCATCCCCAGCCCTCGCGGCGAACCCCCGCGGATGGCGCACCGCGGGACAGCACCGGGAAGGAGCCCGCACCGTTGCCGCGACGTGTCCCGCGGACCGCGCACACGGCCGGTCCGCCCCCCGAAACCCGGTCCGCGAACACCGCCGAAAGGGCCGCAGGGCAGGCGCAGGAACACCCGGATAGCGAGGCACTTACCCCGGCACCGGCCGCGCCGCCGCTACGGCGCCGCGTGCGCGGCGCCACGCTCGAGAACGCCGCGGCGGCACGCCGGCCGACGCCGACGTCGCGCCGGCCGCTCGACGCGGAGGCGGTCCGCTCCTCGATCGAAGAGTTCGAGGAGGCGGTGGCCCGGGCCGAGCGCGAGAGCGCGCAGCCGGGACAACGGCCGACTCGGATGCCGGCATCACCAGAATCCCCGGAGGGACCGGAAGGAGTGGGGCAGTGACCACGTCGACAGGTGGAACTCAATTCAACCCAGTGGAGCCCGTTGACCTGCGTGCCGCCGCAGAGGACTTCACCTGGCTGCTCAACCGATTCGCGACGGAGACCGCGGGCGTGGTGGATGCCATCGCCGTCTCCTCCGACGGTCTGCTGATAGCGGTCTCGCGGCTGTGCGACCACGCGGACTCCGAGCGTCTCGCGGCGATCGTCTCGGGAATCACCAGCCTGGCCGCCGGTGCTTCGGGCAACTACGGCCTCGGCGCTCTCAACAAGGTGATCATTGATCTGGAAGGAGGCCATCTCCTCGTCTCCGCGATCGGCAGCGGATCCGTGCTCGGCGTCGTCACCTCGAACGAGGCGAAGCTGGGGAACGTCGCCTACGAGATGACCCTGTTCGCCAACCGAGTGGGCGCGGCCCTCAGCCCCGAGCTGGTCCTCGAGCTCAAGAACAGCGTCGGTTCCCCGGCCACCGGGTGAACCGTCCGCCACCACATGCAGCAGGAAGGAAAGACCCAGAATGGCGTCCGAGGGTGGTCAGCACCACCCGGGCTCCGGCGGTTCGGGATCCGCCGGCCGCCCTTCGGCGATCCGGCCGTTCCTGCTGACCGCGGGAAGGGTCGCGGGCAGCGACGCGGTAGCGCCGCTCCCCATCGAGACCCAGGTCGTGACCACCTCGTTGGGCTTGGCCACCCTCGAAACCCTGGCCTTCGAACACCGCGACATCGTCGCCGTATGCCGGCGACCGCAGTCGCTGGCCGAGGTCGCCGCGAAGCTGCACCTGCATCTGAACGTCGTCCGTGTGCTCGCGGCCGACCTGCGCGCCCATGCGCTCCTCGCCGTATACGTGCCCAGTGCCGATGCCTCCCGCGACGTCTCCGTTCTGCAAAGGGTGATCGATGGTCTCCGCGGCGTCGCCGAATCCGAAGGGATACACCGTGACAGCCAACGGGATTGACGCACCGTGCGTCCCACACGAGACCGAACGGCCGCCCCTTCCCGTGAAGATGGTGATCGCGGGCGGGTTCGGCGTCGGCAAGACCACGACGGTGGCGTCAGTCTCGGAGATCGAACCGCTCACCACCGAGGCGTCGATCACCGAGGTCGCGGCGGGCGTGGACGATCTCAGCCACACCCCTCACAAGACCGCCACCACGGTCGCCATGGACTTCGGCTGCATCACCCTCGATCCGACCCTGAAGCTGTACCTGTTCGGGACGCCCGGCCAGGAGCGTTTCGGCTTCATGTGGGACTACCTGGTGGAGGGCGCCCTGGGCGGATTGGTGATCGTCGACACCCGCCGCCTCGACGACTGCTTCGCCGCGGTCGACTACTTCGAGCACCGGGACATCCCGTTCGCGGTGGCCGTCAACGCCTTTGACGGCGAGGTCGCGCACGAGCTTGACGAGGTGCGCTGGGCGCTGGACGTCAGCGACCACGTCCCGCTGTTCGTCTTCGACGCCCGAGAACGGGGCTCGGTGCTCGACGCACTGCTGGTGGTACTCAACCATGCGCTGAAGCGGGCGGAGGCGTAGGCGGTACACGCCCGTCCGCAGGGGGTCGGCGGCGGCGACGGTGACGGCCGTCTCCACCGCGGCACGTGCTGGCCTGCCCGCTACGCCCGCCGCACCCAGCGGCGACCGCGTCGTACGGCGCCGTAGCCGCCGTACGGAGACCACCACGACCACCACTTCGGCGCGGATAGCGGGCGTGGTGCGCCACAGGATCGTCCGCCGCCAGGGCCTGCACCGCGCGTCCGGAACCGGCGGGGACACGTGGCACAGGCCGCCATGTGCAGTCCGCGGCGGGGAGGCCACGCCTCGCCGCCCTGTGCAGAAGAAGCCTTTCGGGAACGGGGGCAGCGCCTGCGGTGACAGGTCCTGCAGGGCCGGCCAGTGACCGTCGGCGGCCCCGGCACGGGCACCGTGCCGGTGGTGCTGAAAAATGTGGGATCACCATCGCCGCTTCTCACGGGCGATCCTGCCCTCGTCCGAGCCAGTTGCTGGCGCGTTATCGCTAGCGGCTTCCGCCATGCCGTTATAGCGTTGTGATCAGCAGTCGTGGTTCCGAAGTTCCGTTCGCCCGTGATCGCCATCACGGGCGTTCTTGCTGTTCAGCGCCTCTCCGGACCAGGGCGATCACCTCCCGTGCGTGCAGGGTGCACGCACGGTTTCCCTCGAAGGAGACAGTCATGGCCAAGGGCACTGTGAAGTGGTTCAACAGCGAGAAGGGCTTCGGCTTCATCGAGCAGGAGGGTGGCGGCCCCGACGTCTTCGCCCACTACTCCAACATCGCCGCCCAGGGTTTCCGTGAGCTGCAGGAGGGCCAGAAGGTCGAGTTCGACGTCACGCAGGGCCAGAAGGGCCCGCAGGCGGAGAACATCCGCCCCGTCTGATCGCGCGCCTCGGTAAGGCCCGGCATCCCGGTTTCGGGACGCCGGGCCTGACTGTTCGGCGGAGTGGTCAGCGGGCGGGATCCGATCGGCCTCTCGGGTGGGTCCCCATGAGCCACTGTGGACGGCCAACCGGGCTTTATTCCGGAGTCGGTTTCGAACTACTCCGGCGAGCAGCCGTCACCGCTGCGCCGAGCTTTTGAGCTTGCCTGCAAGAAAGCTGATCTGTCAGTGGCTACGTTGGCGCACGAGTTGGCCTGGACGCCCAAGCACGTCTGAGAACTACTCGACGTCCAGGAACAGCGCCCCGTTCTACGCGTCGTGCAGTAGCGGCTCAGTCACGGTCCGAACTGGCCCGTCGCATCCCCGGCGGGCGAGTGGTCACCATCCCGGTCGGACACCTGATCCACAACGCAGCGCCGGAGGCGTTCACGGAGGTGGTTTTGGCGTTCCTCCTGGCGGGGGTAGATTTCCGTCCCGCCCGCTGACCGTGAGGCGGCGAGTGTGACCCATAAGTGGGCCCATGCGGCCTCGTCTCATCCTGCCTTCACCGGCATCTCCGGTGCACATCTCGGCGGTTTGGTCGCACTGCCCGGCGAGGACACCGCCACACAGATCGTCGCCGACCTGGCCACTCAGATCCTGGCCCTGGAGGACCGACTCAAGAGCATCGACCGGCAGATCCGGATGCCTTCCGCACCCACCCACAGGTCGAGATCATCGAGTCACTGCCCGGCATGGGACCCACCCTCGGAGCCGAATCCGTCGTCGCCGCAGGCGACATGACCGCCTATGCCGACGCCGGCGACCTCGCCTCAGCCGCCGGACTGGTCTGACATAGACGGTCTATCTGGCCAGATAACCCGCGGGCCCCGGCAGTCCCGTTCGGGGGGCCGGGGCCCGCGGGATGGGACCTGCATGAATACCGCCACTCCGGCGGTCGACGCCGCGCCGCCCAGTTCGCTGTAGCGGGCCAGGTAGGCGGGACTGGCGTCCTCTCTGAACTGGGCCGCTATGGCTGCGGCCACCGACGGGTCGAAGACGGCGCAAGCACCGCGCACAGGAACGCACCGTCGGAAAACAAGGCCAACCGGACCTCACGGCAACCACCACAAGTGGCAGAGCTGGATAAACCACAAGCTTAGCCGTGGGCGACCTCTGCCCAAGTGGCTGGCGGGCCTCACTTCGTCTCCGCGATGACGTTCCGTTCTCCCCAGCCGACGGCCGCGGCCGGCCGCCGCTGGAGAGAGGCCGGATGCCAGGTAGTGGTGCTGGCCGCTTGCCGGCGCCCGTGTTCTCTGCATCAGCGGGTTGAGTGGTGCACAGCCATTTGGAAGTGGGTCACTTATGCGAAGTGTGGATGTTCATCGGCCTGTCCTGATGGTGAGGGTCGGGGGGCCCTCCGTGTAAATCCTTGAGCGATGACGCGAGCAATGCCCAGCATCGGCGTCGACGAGGACCACGACTCCTCAATGTTTCCGCTTCGCTGCGTAGTTGAATATATGCGCAGAGCAGTCAACGTGGCGCGAAGTCCTCTTGAGACGGCCTGCAGGCTGCAAAAGACTGCTGCGGTAGCAAGGCCGCGCCTGCATCCCGGGAGCCGCGGCACAGCAGTCACGATCGCAATGGAGGAGAACGCCGATGCCCGACGCCAGCCGTCGAGACGCTGCACACTCGATCACGCTGACCGACGGCACCGCCACGCGGACCCGCGAGGCGGGCCCCGTCGACCTGGTGCCAGTCCAGGAACTGCACCGCCGCTGCTCGCCGGGCAGCCGAACCCTGCGGTACCACGCGGGCAAGTCCGGGCTGTCACCTGCCGAATGGGGTCAGTTGTCCAGCCCGGAGCGCGGCACCACGCTGGTGACCGCTCCGGCCGAGCGTACGGACCACATCATCGCCATGACGAACGTCATGCGCACACGCCAGCAAGGGGTGGGGGAACTCGCGATCCTGGTCGAGGACGCGTGGCAGGCCAGGGGGCTCGGCACCGCGCTGGCCGAACATGCGGCGACCTTAGCCCGCCGCGAGGGACACCACACGCTGACCGCCGCGGTGGTGGCGAGCAACAAGCCGATGCTCCATGTCCTGGGGAAACTGGATGCGACGCCGCTCGACGCCACCGGGCCCGTGCTCGACCTCCGCATCCTGCTCTAGGTCCAGCTTCGACGATCACGGGTGATGGATCACGGTGGGTTGACATCCTCGCCCTCCTTTAGGTGGGCGAGGATGTCAAGGCTGAGACGTGCTGTTCAAGAAGCGCCGTCTATTCGGTCGAGCAGAGCCTTAGCCTCGACTGTGCGGCGATGGTCCGGACCGAATGAGGCCAGACAGGCATCGTGAGCAGCTACGGCCTGAAGGCGAGCTTCGGTGCCGCGGCGTAGTCCCAGGAGGGCAGTGGCCACGGCCAACTCTATGGCGCCGGTCTCTGAGCGGCTCTCTCCCTCGGGCAAGCTGCGGCGCAGCTCACGGGCGCGTTCCGCCTCGGCGAGGGCCTCTTCGTGGCGGGCTTGGCCGTTTAGGCTGCGTGCCAGGCCGAGCCGCAATGCCAGAGTCAACCGGTCTGGTTCAGGATAGGCGGCCAGGGTCTCGCGGGCGCGTGCCTCGGCTTCCGGGTGACGCTCCTGCGCGCTGAGAGCGAAGACCAGCCCATTACTGGCGGCCCTTACTACGTTTTGCGACTCCCCTGTACCGCGGCTTGCGGTCTGGGCGACGGCCGCACACTCTGCCTCACACTCGGCGTACCGACCGAGCGCGGCCAGCGTCTGGGCGCGGTCGGAGCGCAGTTTCAGGGTCTGCCAGTGATCAGCTCCGAAAGATTTTCCGACGGCCGGCAGCACTTCGTCGTATATGGCGAGAGCGTCGGCGTGGCGGCCTTGGGCGCCCGTCGCGTTTGCGGCGATGCTCAGTGCCAGCGGTGTGTACGTGTCATCGTGTGGCAGCGACCGGGCCACGGCACGGGCCTCGGTCACCGCCTCTGCGTAGCGCCCGGCCGTGTACAGGGCCATGGCCCGTGACACAGGGGGTTCAGTCGTCCGCTTGGCGCGCAGTCGGAAGAGTCTCATGGCCCGAGGATATGGACATTGCGCGTGGGGTTCGGCCAAGGGGCGGGGCCGACTTCGGCGCGGCCTCAAGCAGCGCGCCCACGGTGAGGTGGGGATCGTGCCGATTCCGTTTCTGCTGGTGCGGTTTCTCCGGGAGCACCTGGAGGAGTTCGGTACGGTGGAGGACGGTCGGCTGTTCTCCAGCGAACGGGGCAGTCGCGGCCTCGTCGTCGGCCGCCCGGGCGGGCCGGCCGCCTCACGTGCTCGCTGCGGCCCAGCGCCCACACCTCACCGCAGCGGGTCCTGTGCCACACCTACGGACGGGGCAAGGACCAGCACGTGCCTGTCCCGGGCTGGCCCTATTCGGTGATCTGTGCGCTGAACACCGGGCAATCACGGTACGTGGACATACCGACGGCCCCCGACCAAACACACAGGTCAGGGGCCGTTCTCACTGCTCGCGGAGCGGAGGCGGTGGGATTTGAACCCACGGTGACATCGCTGCCACGACGGTTTTCAAGCCTTCTCCCGGCGCTCGAGCTGTGCTTTGGTCTCTTCCTGCACGATCTCGCTCCAGGCAGTATGACTATGTGAGCCAAGACCAGGGGGCGGACCGATTGACGGCAGCGCTTCGTGACTCGGAATCGGAATCGTGGTCTCGAAGAGCCGCGGCCGGCCGACAGCTTGCGGCGTGGGCCGAGCGGGAAGAGGTCGGCCCGATCATTGAGCGGCTCCTATTGGACGCCCATGACACCGCAGTTACGCAGGAGACGGCGCAGGCCTTGCTCGAACGGAGGGACCTGGTCGGTCTGCGCGCGGTGCTGGCGGCGCTGTCGCGGGCTGAGGAGTGGTGGACCGCCGACCAGCTCGACAGCGAGGTGTTCGCCTACCAGAGTTGGATGATCGCCGACGACCGGACGGACGAGTTTGTGGACCAGCTTGTGAAACTCGCCGCCGACCAGGAGAAGGGAGTCCGTGACGAAGCCTTGCGGCTGTCACGGCCTAGGGAGCAGCCATGAGTAAGCGTCGGTACGTAGCCAGAGGCGTGCCGGGCGGTTACCGGATCTGGGACAACCGAGGGCGCCGATGGTGGGGCGATCTTTACGAGCTGTGTCCCGATCTTCTACTGGTCGAGCTGAACGGCGCGGCCGACAGCCGAAAGATCACGGCTCTGCTCAAGCAGTACCGAGCCCAGAAGCGGTAGCGGCAGCGCGGGGCCGTCTCCGAGAAAAGCCGCTTGTCAAGACTGCGTGCGGCAGCTGACACCAGCGGTTGACACCAACAAGCACGAACAGCAGCGGTCGACGCCGGACCTCCGTGGACGATCGGCCGAGGGGTAGGACCGGTGGGCCGACGTCGACGGTCCGCGGTGATCGACCTGATAAGGATGAGGCCAGATCTTCAAGTCTGTGCCGCCCGGATGATGCGTGGATCAACTGCGGACTACGCGGGAGGGGCGTAGGGGTTCCCGTTGGACACTGGTGGGCCTCCCCACGGTGCCCCCGGTGGCGGGACAGGAACCCGGTCCGGCCCGCGGTGATCCAGCTACCACTTACCGATGGTGTGGAACTTTTCCTCGAAGCTGCCGCCGCAGTTGAGGAGCGCGGTGATCGGTGCCCGCAGGCGGGTACGGTGGCCGCCCGTTTCGTAGATCACGAGGGTCCGACTCTCGAAGAGAGACTCGATCTGGATGGCTTGGACGCTCGGCCACGGGGTGGTCCTTCGGCGGAGGTTGTGCACGACGGCCCGAACCGCAGGACTGGATCGACTACGTACTGCACCGGGCCTGACCGTGCGGGACGCGCGGACTCTCGTCACCGGCACCCCGCGTCCGTGGCGTGACGTGTCGGGCACGACCGTCCCTCCGCCACGCGGCGGTCGTCACGACCTTCGTGCTGCCCCTGCCCCGGAGAGCGACGCCCCGGAAGTGACCTTGGGTTACGGCCGGTCACCATTGCGATCCAGGTGGCTGTGCCGTAGGTTGTGCCAAACTTTCTACTGACTGGTAACACCGGCAGGTATCCCATGCGCTGGCCCGTCGGCCGTCCCACCACCGTCCGCGCGCGGATCGTGGCGCTCGCCCTTGCCCCGGCCGTCGCCCTGATGGCCCTGTGGAGCTTCGCCATGGTGTCGGTCACGGCCGAACTGCGCGCGCTGATCAGGCTCCAGGGGGTGTACGAGGACTTCGGCACCCCCGTGGACACCGCGATCGGGCAGATCCAGATCGAGCGCCGGATGTCCGCCGCCTATCTGGGTGCCCGCCTCGACACGGCCGCCGCCGGCAACCTGCTCGGACAGCAGCGCCGTACCGACCGTGCCGTCGACGCCATGCGGCACGCCGTCCGGGACGGGGACCGCAGCCGGCTGACGGGCCGGCAGCGGCAGGCCCTGGACGCCGTGGTCACCGCCACCGGGAACCTGGAAGGGCTGCGCGAGCGCGTGTTGTCCAGGGACATCACCTGGGACCGGGCGGTGGACGAGTACAGCGCCCTGGTCGAACCCGGCTTCGACGTGCAGTCCACGCTCACCGCGCTCCAGGCCGGACAGCTCGCCCGCGAGGCACAGGTCGTCATCGAGCTGGTACGGGTACGGGAGTTCGTGTCCCGGGAGGACGCCCTGGTCGCCGGGGCGCGGGCGGCCGGAACCCTGACCGACCGGCAGTACGACGCCCTGACCGCGACCATCGAGGACCGGCGTGTCTTCGAGCGGACGTACGTGCCGGACCTGCCCGCCGACTCGCGCGGGTTGTTCGAGCAGTTCCAGCGCGGTGACCTGCACCGCTCGCTGGCGCGGAGCGAGGACGCGCTGTTGCGGGCCGGTGCCGGGCGGGCCGGGAAGGCCGTCGCCGCGGACACCTGGCGGTCCACCACCGACCGGGCCGTCAAGCGCTACATGCAGCTGTGCACCCGTTCCGCAGAGAACTCCGCCGTGCGCGGCCGTGCCTTCGCCTACCGCGAACTGACCAAGGCCGCCGTCGTCGGCGCGGTCGGGCTGGCCGCGGTGGCGCTGTCGCTGTGGTTGGCGGTGCGCGGCGCGCGGCGCATCTCACGCCGCCTGGAGATCCTGCGGGACGCGGCGGACGTGCTCGCCTCCCGGAAACTTCCGGACGTCATGCGGCGCTTGAGCGCCGGCGAGGAGGTGGACGCGCTCGCCGAGGCGCCGCCGCTCGCCGCCGACGAGGTCAGGGACGACGAGATCGGGCAGGTCGGCCGGTCGTTCAACACCGCCCGGCTCGCCGCCGTGGAGGCCGCCGTCAAGCAGGCCACCCTGCGCCGGGGGCTGTTCGCGGTGCTGCTCAACATCGCCCGGCGCAACCAGGCACTGGTGCACCGGCAGTTGAAGCTGGTCGACACCCTGGAGCGGCGTACCGACGACCCGGACGCCCTGCGCCAGTTGTTCCGCATGGACCACCTGACGACCCGTATGCGCCGGCACGCCGAGAGCCTCATCATCCTCTCCGGCGCGGCACCCGGCCGCCGCTGGCGCAGGCCCGTGCCGGTCGCGGACGTCGTCGCCTCGGCGGTGAGCGAGATCGAGGACTACACGCGCGTGGTGGTCCCGCCGATGCCCGAGACCGGCGTCGCGGCGGACGCGGTCGCCGACATCGCGCATCTCCTCGCCGAACTGCTGGAGAACGCCACGATGTTCTCGCCGCCGCACACCCAGGTCACGCTGCGCCCGGGGCGGGTCGGCAACGGCTTCGTACTGGAGATCGACGACCGTGGCCTCGGCCTCGACGCCGAGCAGCGCGCCCAGGCCCACCGCACCCTCACCGACCCCGACGCCTTCGACCCCACCCGGCACGACCGGCTCGGCCTGTACGTCGTCGGCCGCCTCGCCGCCCGGCACGGCATCGAGGTGAACCTGCGGGATTCGCCGTACGGCGGTACGACCGCGGTGGTGCTGCTCCCGGAGGAGGTGCTGGCCGACGTGGAACCGGCGGCCGCGGGTCCCGGGGTCGGCGCCGAGGCGCTGCGCCTGAGGCAGCGCTCGGAAACCGTCGCACCAGTGACGGAGGTGCCGTCGAGGGGGCGGAGCACGCCCGAGGCCGCCCCCGAGCCGCACGACACCCCCGCCCTGCCCACCCGCACCCGCCAGGCCTCGCTCGTGCGGGAGCTGCGGGAGGAGCCGCCGCCCGCTGACCGGGCACCGGACCGAGGAATGGACCCCGAGGAAGTGCGGGCGATCTTCGGCGCCTTCCAGCGGGGCCTGGATCGCGGCCGCAGAGGCCTGCCGGTGACGGGCACCCCGGAGGGCTCGCACGCCCAAGCAAACGAAGGGACGGACACCGACGATGCACGGTGACGAACACACCCCCGAGACCCCCGCCCCACCCGCCGGCGCGCCCGGCACGAACCTCGGCTGGCTGCTGGACGACCTCGTGGCCCGCACCGACCACGTCCGCCACGCCGTGCTGCTCACCGCCGACGGCCTCCCGCTGAGCAGCTCGGAGGGCATGCGCCGGCGGGACATCGAACACCTGGCCGCCGTCTGCTCCGGTTTCCACGGCCTGGCCCGTTCGGCGGGGGAGCGGTTCGAGGCGGGAGAGGTGCGGCAGACCATGGTCATGCTGGAGGACGCCTACCTCTTCATCACCCCGGCCGGCCACGGCAGCCGCCTCGCCGTACTGAGCGAGGCGCGGACCGACGTCGGACAGCTCGCCCACGAGATGGCCCTGCTCGTCCGCCGCCTCGGCCGCCACCTGGACGCCGGCACCCGCTCGCCCCTCTGATCCCGCGGTGAGCGACGAGCACTGGTACGAGGACGAGACCGGGTCGATGGTGCGCCCCTACACCGTGACCCGGGGCCGCACCCGGCCCTCGGACCGGCATGCCGTCGACCTGTTGTCCCAGGTCACCGCAGTGGGGCCGGACGGCGCGGCACAGCCGGAGCTCGACCATGCCCGCGCGTCCCTGCTCGACCGGATCCGCCGCGGCCCACGCCCCGTGGCCGAGCTGGCCGCGGACGCCGACCTGCCCCTGACCGTCGTCCGTGTCCTGCTCGGCGACCTGGCCGAGGCCGGACTGGTCCGCATCGACCGGCCCCGCCGCGTCCAGGCCACCGGCCCGGCAGCCGATCCGCAGCTGCTGCGGGAGATCGTGGAACGGCTGAAGAAGCTTTGACATCCTCGCCCACCTAAAGGAGAGCGATTCCCGTCTGCCGCACCGCTGTCGGGTGCGGCTCCGGGCGGGTTCCCGCTTCGTAGCCCTGTGCGGGGACGGGTCTCGACCGGCTCCCGGAATCCTGACACCCCCAAACCCACGCCCCCGCCACAAGCAAGCCGGGGCAGGCCCTCATCCTTCGCGCCCATCCGTCCGTACCGCGCACCGCTGAGACCGGGGACCAACTCCGGTGGCCGCAGGGAACGGCGGGGCCTGAAGGAGAAGGCGGTCGGCTGTTCTGAGTGCGGCCACGTTCCCAGAGGGCGTTCGGGACCCCTGCCGGCGAGAGCCTTGGCGGCTGCACGGGGAGCAGGGAGGGGCCCGTCAGCCGGGCGGGCACGGTCCGGGCCCCTCATCCGCGCACGCGTGCATCGGGGGTGCACGCGCACCGTGCTCAACGCCTGAGCGGCTGGGTAGGTCACGCCGCCTTGCAGGTGTGCGACTGAGTCGCTAGTGCGGGCCGTGTCTGCCGAGGGCCGGGATGTGGCAGCTCGCGGCACGCTTCTTCGTGGTCGCCTGTGACGCGCCCGGTCGATGTTGGCACTGTGCGAGTGGGGCCGCTCGCCCGTCGCGAAGCGGCCGAGGAGAAGCGCGTCGATGACGTTGGCGGGTGAGTCGTGTCGTCGACGTTGAGCCGGATCGGCAGCGCGTCGTACGGGTTCGCGGACGTGCCGCCATGATCCGGCACGACCGCGCCGCGCGCACAGGGCTCCCGGGCCCTTCATACCTGCGGGCCGGTGGACGGGTCGACCGTAGTGCGCGCGGTGCGTTCTTTCCCGGCAGCCGGCCGGGTCAGGGGCGCTGGTCGCGGAACGACGTGAGGAGTCCGCCCGTGCGGCGGCCCTCCACGGTGACCGACACCCGCCCCAGGTCGAGCCCGTCGAGGCCGATGACCTTCGTCGTGTTCCGGACGCGGACGGTGACGGAGTCGATGCCCCGCACCCGGGAGAGGTCGAGGGGCGCCCGGCGCGGCCTGCGATGAAGATTCAGGTGCAGCCGGGTGAGGCCGGGGAAGATGGCGGCGAAGTCGGGCAACTTTGCCGTTTCCGCTACCCCCTTGAGCCGCAGGGTCGTGATCGAGGGCAGGGCGATCTCCGGGAGGGCGATGCCGTCGGCGAAGCCGAGGCTCAGCGTGGTCAGCAGCGGAACGGCCTTGAGCGCGGAGAGGTCCAGGCCGACTGGCACGCAGCTGAGCACGAGTTCCCGGATGCCGCTGTCCGCGAGCGGTTTCAGGGACAGCGTGGACGTCGGATTGCGTACGTGCAGGCGCCGCAGCCCAGTCAGACCGCCGAGGGCGGGAAGCTCCGATGTGCGGTGGTCGGCCGTACCCAGCGCGAGGGACACCACGGAGTCCCGGTCGAGGACGGCGGAGAGCTCGTGGATCAACGACGGCTGGGGGAGCGACAGGTTCGGCGCCTCGGGGAGCTGGCGCAGACACGCCACCTGCTCCGCGTTCGTCACCGGGATCTCGATGTCGTCGCAGCGGCAGCTGGCCAGGATGGACTCGGTGAACTCGACCGTGTCGAACCGCGGCCACGCGTTGACGACCTCCTGCCGGACACCGCGCTGGGGCGCGTCCTTGTACGCCTGCATCCGCTGCAGGGCGGCCGGGCCCCCGATCAGCCCGATCGTGCGCACGCTCGCGACGGCCTGCTCCTCCGTCATGTCGGCCGGCCCCGATAGCACGTCGAGGACCACCGAGCCCGCCTGCGCCAGGTTTTCCGCCTCCTCGCGGGTGGCCGGAGGGATGAGGAAGGCTGCGCGGCTCATCACCTCCGCCCTGACCGCCGGGTCGAGCGTCGTGGCGTTCTCCAGGCTCGCCGCGGCCAGGAGGTGATAGCGGCGCCGCTGGGAGGGACGCTGGTCGCCGATGGCCACCAGTTTGCGAAGCAGTTCGGCGCGCTCGCGTTCGCGGGCGTGGCCGACGGCCATGCGGATGACGTCCTCCCACTGGTCGTCGCCGGCGTTCTTGGCGAGCAAATCCAGGTCCGAGGCCTCGACGGCTGCCTTCGCGCCAAGGTAGTCCTGAAAGGTCCTGTGGATGAAGTCGACCGTGTCCGGTGTGGGTTCCCGTAACAGCCCGCTGCGCAGCAGCAGATGACGGAACACTTGGTGCGCGCCATCCAGCGGGACGACGTGTGGCATGGAGGGCAGCCGTTCCCGGATGATGCGCACGGCCAGCGCCTGGGTCGCCTCCGAGCGCCCGTTGCGGATGAGCCAGTACGCGAGCCGCTGGAGGAGTTGGACCTGCTGCTCCTCGGTCAGCTGCAAGCCCTCCGGCGCGATGACCTCCCGCTCCTTGTCGCGGCGGACCAGGAGCATCCGCAGCGCGGCCGCGTACAGGTCCATGCGCCCCTCGGGCAGCTGCGAGTGCCGGTCGCGGTGCAAAGCGCAGATCACCGAGCACATCAGGGGATTGGTGGCGAGCTGGTACAGGTCGGGCTTGCGGCGCAGGGTGACGTGCAGGGCGGCACGGTACTGCTCCACCTCGGTGCGCTCCTCGGCGTCCCCGAGAGTCGACAGGGCCGCGTCGTGCCAGCGGTTGACGAACTTGTCGATGTCGCGCTGGTTGAGGGGCAGCAGGTCGAACTCTACGAACCCGAGGTCCGCAGCCCAGCCGATCGGGACCGCGGAGGGGCGCGTGGTCACGAGGAAGAACGTGCGCGGGTAGATCTCGGTCAGTTCCGTGAGCCACCGCTTGGTCAGCAGCCTCTTCGACTCCGAGATCTCGTCGATGCCGTCGACGAGGACGATGCCGCGCCCGCTGTGCAGCACCCGGTCGGCCCAGCCCTTCGGTTGCGCGCCGTCCAGCATGCTGCCGGCCATGGCGAGGAACTTGTGAGCGGTGGGGAGCGTGGACTCCTGCGCCAAGCTGCGGAGCGGGAGGATGAACGGGACACGGCCGCGGAGGAAGGCGAGCTCGTCGTCGAAGTCGTTCTGCGCGGCGCTGACGGCGAGCCACTGGGCCAGTGTCGTCTTGCCCGAACCGGCGGGGCCCCGCAGCACCACACGGTGCTTCCCGGTCAGGGCCCCTTCGACCCGGAGCCGGTGGGTGGCCGAGACACCTCCGTCGCGGTTCTGCGCCGAGAGTTCCAGGCTCAAATAGGCCGTGTCGAGCGGCCATCGGGCCTGACCGGGAGCGCTGAGGTCGAGCCCGAAGATGGCGAGCTTGCCGTACTTGAGCCCGAGGTGTTCCAGGTAGCGCTGCTCGAAATCGGCGTCCTGGCTGCGCGGCGGGGGAAGCCGCGCCGTCAGCACCTCCATGCGGCGCATGGTCTCGTCGATCATGCGGGTCTGCGTGATCAGCGTGGCCGGGATGAAGGCCGAGCGCTGCGTGAAGAACTGCAGGATGTGCAGGCAGCAGACGTCGAGCAGGGAACGGTAGAGGTTCGTCGCGTCGGCGCTCATGTTCCGCGTCGAGTCGTCCGCCGCGGCCGACAGCTTGCGCGCCAGCTCGACGTGCCCGAGGTGGACCGCCTGCACGTCCTCCATCTCCAGGTCGCCGAGCGAGAGCAGGGTCTTGGTCAGCGCGTCGACCACGGCTATCCGGTCACCGTCGTGCACCGCCGGCTCGTACGGGTTCGCGGCGAGGGTCCGGCTGATCAGCTTCTCGCTGATCTTGCGTACGTCTCGCTCGTCCAGGGTGCGCTTCTGGCCACGCCAGCTGACCAGGTTGGAGACACGGATCGGCTTGTTGATCAGGTCGGCGCCGCTCTCCTCCCGCACGAACAGCTTCGCCACGAGCGGCTTGATCAGTGTCGAGGCGACTCGCGCCGCCATCCCCAAAGCCGCAGGCTCCACCCTCGACCGCCTTTCAGCGAACCGTCGCGTCGACATCAGGTTAGAGGCGCGGAGGCCCTCTGTCGCCGCTGCACCGAGATCTTTGCGGCTGCGGGTCCTGGCCGGCCGCGCCGAACGGGCCGAACTGGACGAGTAGGCCGGTGTCGGTTCAGCTGCTCGTCGTCGACGACGCGGCAGTGCTCCGGGTGGTGAGCGGCGTAGGCGCGCGCGTTGTCCAGCTGGTCCCCGCGGCTGACGGAGGCGGGCAGCGGCACCAGGACGGCGGGCTGTTCCAGGGCGGCGAGTTCGGCCAGGGCGGTGGCCCGCTCGGCCGATGGCGAGGTCCGCCAGGGCCAGGGCGTAAGGCATGTCGTCGTACAGGTACTCCAGCTGCCAGTAGCCGGGCCAGCGGGCGAGTCGCGGGTCGAGGTTGCCGTTGCCGACAACGTGCGATCGTCCCCGAAGACATCCAGGCGTTCATCCGAGCGATCACCACGCCTGAGGACTACCTCCTCACCCGCGAGGTGTTCGCCGAACGGAACATCGACAACGTCAAGTTCTCTTCGAAGAGCAGCAAACGGCGCGTCAACGCAGCGAAGTTCCGCGCGTGGGAAGCCGCGCCGGCACTCGCCAGGCGGCGGGCCGAGCAGGTCATCAACGAAGGCATGCTGCCCTGGGGCGGCACCCACGGGAGGGCGCCATGCCGTACGAGTGGCCGCCGCTGGTGCCGGGAGACCCTGACGAGATCGCGCGCCGGGTCGCTGCCGTACTCGAGGAAGCCTGGGAACGCCTGGCGAGCAAACAGCAGGATGTGCTCGCCAGGTTCGTCGACAACCCGCGTATGCCGTACACGCTGGCCACGCTGGAGGAGTTCAAGCAGTCCATCCGTGAGTTCCGTCAGCGCGTGGACCCAGCAGTTCGTACGGCGGCAGCTCCCCTACCTGTAGGAAGCCGGCGGCCGGAAGGCCGGCGAGGCCCTGGGCATGATCTTCACCTGGACCACGTTCCACGGGGGACGCTCTCCAGTCGCTCGCGGCAGACTCCTACGCCGACTTCCTACGCCGCTCTGAGGAAGCCGAGCGGATGGCCAGCCAGTTTTATCGCGTAGCGCGGGAAGCTGCGCGCTGTTGGCGGCAGGCAACATGGCCGCGAAGCTGGCCGCGAAGAACCTCGCGGATCGGCTGGCCACCAAGTACAAGCTGACGTACGTCGTCTACCGCAACGGGGCGCGGGTTCCGGTGCGCGCGTGGGCCGAGGCCACCAGGCTCGCGAAGTCGGCCGTCGCCTACAACGCAGGCACTCTCAACCGAACCCGCCAAGCCGGAGTGACCACGGTGGAGGTCTTCGACGGAGCGGACTGCGGCTGGACCGCCCACCAACACCCCGAGAAGGCCAACCACACGGTGCGTACTGTCGATGACGCGGCGGATTGGCCGATCTCCCACCCCCGTTGCCGTCGTGCCTACGGGCCGCGCCCGGATCTCACCGGATCGACGAGCGCGGCTTCCGGGATGACGTGATCGCAACCGTTACGACTCGGCCCAGTACTTGCTGAGCATCTCGCCGGGCCAGGCCGGTTCGCGGACCTTGCCTTGAGGCCCCATCTCCTGGAAGTAGGCGCGCCTGCTGGCGTTGATGCGGGAGGAGGCTGGGGACCGGGAAGGCGCCGAAGCTCTAGCCCGGGAGGCTGCCGACCACGGCAGAACCAATACGCGACTTCTACTGAACGGTCAGTGTTTGGCCGACCTGCTTGAACTGCGTGCCGATGCGCGCGGCGAATGCTTGGGAGACGGCGCTGACGCTACCGATGGAGGTGCTTGAGGCAAATCTGTGCGTTCCCTGCAGCGTCATGTTCTCTGCGAGCTCGCCGGAGTCGTCGAGGAAGAAGAGGGTCAGCGTCAACGTGGCGGCGTTCAACGTTTCGGTTCCACCCGTCACAGCACGTCGGGTGCTCGCATAGTTGGCGACATGGCTGCCGTCCTCGTAGACTTCACCGCCTTCGAACAGCCACCATCCGGCTGCATCCTCCACGTTTTGCAGGTTGAGCTGCTGCAGGGTCAGGTTCAGCAGCGGTGGGAGCTGCGCCGCGCCGACCCCATGCACGGCGCTGGCAGAGTCGGCTACCCAGCCTGTCACCGTGCGCGTGTATCGCTTCGGTGGGCTGGCGGCCATGTCCCAGGCAAAGTCGTGGGGAACGGTGGGCGGTTGGGTATCCTCAAGCGTTCCCTGGGAGTTGCTGGGCACGCCACTGCTCAGGAGTATGCGTCGGCCACTGCTGCCCTGGAGCCAGATGCCGCGGTAGGCCACTGCCTGGTCTGCGCCCAGGGAATCCGGTGGCACAGTGAAGGCGAGGGGTATCAAGCTCGGAGAGGACGCGCGGGCGAACGCCCAGCGGTGCGCGTCCTTTCGGACGTCGCGCAGTATGCCAAATTCGTGCGCGTCACCGTTGTCCCCTCTCGCCTGCCAGAAAATCGGCCGGATGCCATCTGGCGCCATGAATACCTCGACCTGCTGATCGGTCCCAAAGGCGTTGGCGCCTGGAGTTCCGTCCGATTTCAGGCCGGAGTAGCCGCGAAAGACGACGTGTGAGCTCTGAGGGGCCGACAGGAGTTGGCCAAATTGCTTTCCCGGTGTGGGGGCGGCAGCCGGGAAGCCGATCTTCGCGAGTGTGGCAGAGGCACCGTCTACGGCGACTGTTCCGGTGTTGTGCCCACGCCAGCCTTCCACGGTCAATTGATTGGCGAAGCCGTTGGCAGTGGCGACACGCGGCAACTTGAGGTTGACGAAACCGGCGTTGATCTTCTCGGCGACCTGGGCGGGCGTGAACACACCCGCTGTGAATTCAATGGTTCGTTTGACGCCATCGATCGTCACGTCGATCCGCTCTCCGTCGACGAATGTGGCCGTTCCGCCCGGGAACGGAGCCCCCTCGTGCCTCGCGGGAAGGCCGTTGATCATCCGGAACGGGCTCGAGGGGCCACCCGGCGGGGTTTGGACGACGCCCAGCGCGGCCGCAACCTGCTTAGGGAGTTCCCCCACCCCAAACGCGCCCCCCACCACCTGTACGTTCGGTCCAATCTGTGGCGGGAGGCGGGACTCGCACCGGCAGTTAAGCAGAACAGATTGGTTGTCGTCGATGTAGTAGGGCGGTTCAGTCAGTCCTCCGTCGACATAACAGTCGACGTACCCGTTGCCGCCCTGGCTGGACTCGTAGATGCCCGCTTCGCAGCTCAACGTGATGATGTGTTCGAAGTGGCACCCTTGCGCGTCCAGACCGTGGGTGTACGTTGCCCAGAAGCACTCCTCGGCGAAAATTCTAGAGACCTGAGACTGATCCACGGAGAAGGGTTCGCGAACGTCCGGAAAGTCCGGGTGGGTCTTGCGCCCGTCGAGGTCAATTCCACGTTGCCAGTTCACCAGGTACAGACTCTCCGCCCAGATCCGGCTCTGCGCGTAGATACCGCGTCTGGCACAGCGCTGTTGCGGCGACCCGTCAGACTTTGTCCGAACCAGGGCGAAGCCCTCGAAGTGCGCATTGGCTCCGGAAGGCGCCACTACGATGAAGCCGTCCCGGTCAGGCGGAAATATCAACGTGGTCACGCTGCCCTGAGGCCTACCGGCACCCACGGCTGTGCGCACCATCCCGCCGTCGCCCCGGAAGTGAACTGGGGTGGTGACCCGGATGGGAGCTTGGTCGATTCGATATCGCCCAACGGGTATGTCGACGATCCCTCCGCGTTTGCCGAGGGCATCGATCGCCTTGACGAATGCGGCAGTGGAATCTGCAGTACCGGATGCATCAGCCCCGTGGTCCAGGACATTCTCACTCATGTTGATCTGATCTCTCTCGCGGACTACGGAGGCCAGGACGGGAAGTTCCCCACGGCAACGATGCCGCGGACAGAATCGAGACGACCACGGCCCGGCCAAGGGGTCGTCGATCCCCTTTCAGCGTCACACCAGAGCGGCGCGCTCGCAACGCCGTGAGAGGACAGGCCTGGACGGCAGTGCAGGGTCGGCAAAAGGGCCGTCTCAAGTACTCGGTGAGCTCTCAAACGCCCCTTGGGTGTGGCACACACCCGCTTGCGGAACAGCAAACAGACCGCCTCGGGAAGGCCGACGAGCGTGATGCGCGCCTCGAGCACGAGGGGCCGGCCCGCGCCCTGAACGCCTCCAGTGCGCCAGACCGCGGGATCTGGAATGGGCCCGCCTGGCAGGAGGAGGATTCCTGGCAGGACACCGGGCTTGTCACCTTCGACCTGTGCCCCGAGACGCCGGCCGCGCTGCGTGCCGAGTGCCAGTGCACCTGGCGCGGCCCATCCCACCCGGTCGGCGACAGCCCGGAGACGGCAGCGGTCGCGGTGAAGGCCGCTTGGGAAGAGCACCTCACGGCCAAGACCGAGGCGATGTATCCGGTCGACGTCGCCGACGACTTGGACGACCTGTTCTCTCGGTTGTGCTCCCTGGCCCAGCAGCAGCCGCTCGCGGCGATGGCCGCGCTGCGCGAGCTGGAGGGGCGGACCGAGCCGCTGCGGGTGATGGCCATGGCTCGCGCCCGGCACCGGAAGGAGCCCTGGCAGAAGCTCGCCGACGCGCTCGGCGTGACCCGCCAGTCCGCGTGGGAGAAATACCGGTTCGCCGGGAACCCCGAGGACGTCGAGGCCGCGTACGTGCAGACTCTTCCGCGCCTCGACCTTGACGGCCAGCAGTCGGCGACCACCTGGCGCTGACGTAGCCCAGGATCGTCGGCACCGATTCAGACCCCGCCCGTCAGAACGCGTCGGCGTCCGGTACTCGATCGGCGTGCTGCCCATTGAGCGCCCCTTTACCGGCTCGCTGCCTCCCAGGACCGGAGGAGGGGAGCGTGCTGCTCTCCTCGCTGCCGGTAGGGCTCGTTTCGCGGGCGGTCCGGGCCGTGGTGTGGAGAGCGGGTGTGCTTGCCCTTCTTGCGGCAGGCGCGGGCGCAGCCGTCGAAGTCCGCGGTTTGGTCGGTCACTTCTTCTTCCGTGCTGCACGCCGCGCGGCGCGCCGGGTCTCGTGGTTCGGGGCCGGCAGGAGCGGGCAGCTCCCGCCAGCCGAACGGGGACTCGCGGTCGTCGAGGTCGACGACGACCTCGCCCAGGCTGACGAGTTCGGTGGTCCAGGTGACGCCGGGCCGGGGCGTGTGCTCGCCCCGGGGCGTGGACGACGGGGCGGTCATGGTGGATGCGCCACCTTTCGTGGCTTGGGTGCCCTGCCCGATTGTCAGACCCGACACGTACGCTCCCTGCGCAACCGGGAGTTGCGAGCCGCTCCTCTCTGGGGCTGCTGTTTCAGGAGGCGTGTTGAGGCCACGCGTGGACTCTGAGCAGGCTGTTGCGGAGATGCGGGCGGTTGGCTTGGAGCCGCTCGAGCCGTACCGCAACGCGCGGTCGCTCTGGAAGCGTCGGTGCGGCGGTCGCGACCGTATTGTCTCGCCGACTTTCGACTAGGTGCGCCGCGGTTCGCTGGGATGTCGGCACTGATGCAGCGCCTCCTTCGCCTGCCTCCAGCCGAGAACGCTTCGGCGTCTGAAAGGCGCGCTTCGCAAGACCATCACGCGGCCTAACCCGCTGGCGCCGGATCGCGCTACCGGGTCTATTCGTAGTGCACCGGGCTTCAGCCCGGTGGTGAAGCGAATCTTCAGCCTGCTCTGACCTCAGCTACGGGCACGGATCCGCACTGGTCACCTCGGCCAGCGTCAGAGCGTCCGGTTCTGCTGCTCGATGCACTGCTTGACGATGCTGAGTGGCGCACCGCCGACCGACCCGGCGAAGTACGAACCAGACCAGAGGTGTTGTGCCCGCCAGTAGTGAGTGGCGGACGAGATCCTGGGAACTCCTGGCGGAGCCTGCCGGAAGACACGCCCTTGAGGGAGTTCACCAGCCTGGACACGGCGACCTTCGGCGGCAAGTTCACCAGCAGGTCATGCGAAATACCCAGTGAACCCTTCTCATCCTGTGGTTCGGGGCTGATGGCGATGGGTTGGTTGGGGTTCGTGATGCGGCAGGGCTCCTGGTCGTTCGGTTGGCGATCTCACTCATCAACGCTTGGACGCAGGAGCCCTGTTGGTCTCGCATTGGTCAGATACTTACCCGGAAAGCGTCAGGTCCCTGACAATGGTGTGGGAGATAAGCGGATGGCGTCCCAGGCCGGCCAGGTGAACAGGACTCGTAGCGTGCCCTGGAGCGGGAGCATCGCAGCGTCACTCACACGTCACCGCCGAGATCCACCGGATGCTCCTTATGGAGTGCGGCCTTGGCTCCGCGACCGGAGCTGACCAGGGCTGCCGTGGAAGCGGCAATGGTGACGGCGAGTAGGGGCATCGTAACCAGATGGGCTGTGTAAACGGTATTCATGGTCAATGCTGCGGCGCAGGCGATGGCTGTCGTCGTCACGGCGAGTGCCACGGCAACCCCGGACAGGGCAAGCGGCCGCAGGACCTTGACAGATGGCCGGCACCGGGTGACGGCGACGGCCGGTGTCACGGCCATGGTGATGAGGAACGCGGCCGGCCCAAGTACCGCCAAGGCCCCGATCAGATAGGAGATCCGGTCGATCGGGTCGATGGAGGCGAACGCCAGGAGCAGCGGCGCGATCAGCCATGTGGGCAGCGTCGGGAGTAGAGCCACCAGCGGGCGCCACGCGGTCCGGTTGCCGGTTCTGGAGGTTTCCGCAAGCAGGGTGAGACCGCCGACCAGCAGGATGAGCCCAGCGCCGTACATGGCGTACTGCGCAACGTCGAGCAGTTGCCACACCAGGTCCGGAGCCAGCCCGGGTTCCTCGGACAGGACGAAGTGCAGCATCGGCAGGGCATACAGTGCGGCGCACCAGGTGACCCAGGTGGTGGCGATGCTTGCCTGCATGCGGCGACGTCGCCGTTCGGCGGACTCTTCGGGCATCACCGGGCGAAGCCACGCCCGCAGCGCGCCGACAAGGAGGTCCGCGACGGCGCGTGGGCCGGCGCCGGTGTCCTCGACCAGTGCTTCTAGTTCGCGACCGTAGCGCTCTCTGAACGAGGGAGGGTATGCCCGCAAGGCCACCCGGGCCGCCATGTTGATCACGCGTTTGCCACCCCCAGTCGGGTCAGTCCGGTGCGTGCGAAGCGAGCCATCGCCCGGAGCCTGTCGTCGAGCACGGTCTGGCCTTCCGCGGTGATGCGGTAGGGCCGCCGGCGCTCGTCCTCGTCCAGCGGCGCGACCAGGCCGCTTTCCTCCAGCCGCGCGATGGCGGCATACAGCGTGCCTGGTCCCAGCCTGATGGACGTCTGCTCCTCGACATCCTTGGTGATCGCGTAGCCGTGCTTGGGGCCGTCGGCCAGGCTGGCCAGGATCAGCAACGCGGGTTCGGCCCATCCGACGCGGTCCCGTTGACGCGGCATCAGGCACCTCCTTCATCCCTAGCGGCTACTACGTTATACGATACTGCGTCGTACGTAGTATTAGTCGAATCCGGCAGGAGCCGGGCGCGATGCATCTCGTTACGCCCCGCCCACCGTGGAGGCCGCGCTGACCAGCGGCAGATCCACCTGGCCCCCGGCGTGCCGCCTCAGTGAAACCCTTCTCGTCCTGAGATTCGGGGCCGATGGCGCAGGCCTGGTGGGGGTTCGTGACGTGGCAGGGCTCCTGGTCGTTCGGCTGGTGACCCCACCCATCAATGCCCGGACGTAGGAGCCCTGTTGGTCCCGTATCGAGCCACGCTCGACATTCCGCATGAGGTAGTCGAGTACGTCTCCTGGCTCATCTACGCCCAAAGGCGTGAACTGCGTTCGCGCTGGCGGCGGCTGAGCTGCTTCCAGCAGGCCGTCCTCGTGCTGGTGCACCTGCGCAAGAACGAGACACTGCAGCAGGTGGGCGCCGGGTTCGGCGTCTCCACCGCCACTGCCGGTCGGTATGCGACCGAGACCGTCGACGTCCTGGCCGATCACGCTCCCACCCTGCTGGACGCGCTGCACCACCATGATCCGAACGAGTTCCTCATCCTGGACGGCACGCTGATCAGGACTGACCGGGTGGCCGTCGACGAGCCGTACTACTCTCAAAAGCACCGCCATCACGGGATGAATGTGCAGGTCCTCGCCCGGCCGGGCGGCACTGCGCTGTGGTTTTCGCGTGCTCTGCCCGGGCGGACCCACGACCTCACGGCCGCTCGCGCTAACGGAGTGATCCAAGCGTGCCTGACCAGGCAGATCCTGGTGCTCGCCGACCGCGCGTACCGCGGGGCCGGCGCAACGGTCCGCACCCCCTACTATGGCCGCGACCTACCCGAGAAGTACGCCCAGTTCAACCGGGACCACGCCCAGCTGCGGGCACCCGGCGAGCGAGCCTTCGCGCGTTTAAAGGAGGGCGATTCCCGTCTGCCGCACCGTTGTCGGGTGCGGCTCCGGGCGGGTTCCCGCTTCGCCGCGCTGTGCGGGGACGGGTCCCCGTCCTACCTGCGCTCCACCGGCTGTCACGGCCAGTCCGGCCGCCTTTGCGACGTTGACCGCCGCGTTGATGTCCCGGTCCAGGACGGTCCCGCATGCCCTGCACGTCCACACGCGCACGTGCAGGGGCTTGGGGCCGTCCTTGACGCCGCAGGCCGAGCACAGCTGGGAGGTCGGCTGGAACCGGCCGATCTTCACGAAGGTGCGCCGGTACCGGGCGGCCTTGTACTCCAGCATGCCCACGAACGCCGACCATCCGGCGTCGTGCACGGACTTGGCCAGACGCGTGCGGGCGAGTCCCTTCACCGCCAGGTCCTCCACCGCGACCGCTTGGTTCTCGCGGATCAGCTTCGGGGGTGCGGAAGTTCTCGGGCCGCATGATGCCGGCCTTGGTGATCAGCACGTTGGTCTCGGGGAAGCGCGTCTGGACCGTCTCGGCCGCCATCGTGACGGATGCCTGGTCGGTGGTGTCGAGCACGACGGCCTCGATACCAGGACGCTCGGCCGTGATCCGGCGCGACCGCTCCTCGCGGCGTCCGGCGATGATGACCTTGTTGCCTGCCGCGTGGAAGCGCAGGGCCAGGCCGAGCCCGATGCCCGAGGTCGCACCGGGGACGAAGATCGTGTTTCCCGCGGTCTTCATGATGTGGTCACTTCTGTCCGTGCTCCGGGTTGGACGGTCGATCCGACGCGTTGCCAGTGCGTGCGGGCCCCTGGTCAGGCGACGGCGGGAAGATCCGCCCCCGTGCCAGTCAGCTGGGCCGCGAGGGACCACAGCCGCGCGGCCGTCTGCGGGTGGAGGGCGGTTTCCGCGAGCTTGCCGATCTTGGGGTGGCCCTTCATGCCGCCGAGCCGGTCCGGGCCGACGTACGCGTTTCCTGGGAGGTCCTGGGTGGCGGCGAACAGCGTCGGGAGGGCGCCGTGTTCCACGTCGTTGAAGAGGAAGCGCAGCGCGCGGGTAACCTTGCCGGGGACGGTGTGGGTCGCCAGATTGGTGGCGGCGATGCCGGGGTGCGCGAGGAACGACCTGACGGGGCTACCGGACGCGGTGAGGCGCCGCTGCAGCTCGGTGGAGAACAAGGTCAGGTTCAGCTTCGAGTCGTTGTAGGCGGCCGTGCCCTTGTAGGGCCGGAGCTGCCCGGCGAGATCCTCCGCGTCCTTTAGGTGCGTCCTGCCCATCTTGTGCAGCTGCGAAGTGACGGAGACGACCCGGTCGGTCAGGTGGGGCAGGAGCAGGTTCGTCAGCGCGAAGGGTCCGAAGAAGTTTGTCGCCATCTGCAGCTCGAACCCGTCGGCCGTTCGGCTGAGCGGCACGTCCATGATCCCGGCATTGTTGATCAGGACGTCGATCCCGCCCGACCACTGGGCCGCGAACCGCCGGATCGAGGCGAGGTCGGACACATCGAGCTCACGTACCTCGGCGCGTCGTCCCGGGAATGTCGCGGCGACCGCCCGCCCCTTGTCCACCGAGCGGACGGCGAGGACCACGAGCGCGCCCACCCTGGCCAGTTCACGCGCGGAGATCAGGCCGATCCCGCTCGTCGCCCCCGTGATCAACACGGTGCGGCCCGTCATGTCTGGCAGATCGGCTGTAGTCCATTTCGTCATGGTGTCCATCCCGTCGTTCCGGCGCGGGCCGTTGGGGCCGCGCTCAGCGTCTCGGGCCTCAACGGCCCTGGAACCAGTCGATCCGCAGCCGCAGCGCGGAACAAGGACGCGCTCATCCACTGATTCGCAGGCCGTGGATAACCGCCGGGCCCTTCGCCATAGTGGTCGTGGACGAGGATCTCGGCACGTCGCGGGAGGAACGGGAGTGAGCATGGACCGATCGGATCTCGGGGCCTTCCTCCGAGGCCGCCGAGAGGCCCTGCAACCCGAGGACGTCGGGCTGCCACGCGGGCCCCGGCGGCGGGCCCGCGGCCTGCGCCGGGAGGAGGTCGCCGAACTGTCGGGCATGTCCACCGACTACTACGCCCGCATCGAGCGGGGAACGGGCCCGCAGCCCTCGGAACAGATGATCGCCGCGATCGCCCGCGGATTGCGCCTGACCCTGGCCGAGCGCGACCACCTGTTCCTGCTCGCCGGCCACGGCACACCGCGTCCCGCCCTGCGCGGCGACCACATCAGCCCAGGGCTCCTGCGCATCCTCGACCGGCTGCACGACACCCCGGCGCAGATCATGGGCAGCCTCGGCGAGACACTCGTCCAGACCACCATGGCGACGACCCTGCTCGGTGACCAGACCCACTACACAGGCCCGGCCAGGAGTGCCGTCTACCGGTGGTTCACCGACCCCTCGTCGAGGCTGATCTACCCGGTGTGCGACCACCCTCTCCACGGACGTGCCTACACCGCCCAGCTACGGCGCGTCGCGGCCCGGCAAGGCCCGCAGTCACCGGCCGCCGCCCTCGCCCGCCGACTCCTCCACGAAAGTGAGGAGTTCGCGGTCATCTGGAGCGAGCACCAGATCGACCTCGCGTTCACCGACGAGAAGCGTCTGGCCCACCCCGAGGTCGGCGAACTCACCCTCCACTGTCAGGCGCTCCTCGACCCCGACCGGGAACACTCACTCCTCGTCTTCACGGCCACGCCCGGCACGGAGAGCTATGAGAAGCTGCAGGTACTGGCGGTCATCGGCACCCAGCGGCTGACTGGCGACCCCCTCGCTGACCACACCACAAGCCCGCCTCCTCAGACACGGCGAACCAGCAGCCTCGGCTCGTAGCCGCTCCCGTTCCTCACGCTCCGCCCCTCGCAAGCGGCTGGCCGGTGACGGCGCCGCCGGGGCGTCCGAGGTGGGCGAGCCGCTGCGCTTCGCCTGCGAAACCCACGAGTGCAAGGTCCCGGGGTCGATGTCCAGTCCTCGGCGACCTGCGGGATCGTCTTCCCGGTTCCCCTGACGATCCGCACCGCGCCCTCACGGAACTCGGCGTCATACACGCGTTGCCTGGGTGCCATGACTCCCAACTTCCCCTGCTGTGCCGGTTCGGTACGAGGGGAAGTACAGCCAGGAGCGGAGCTTCTTCGGTTCGGCGGCTGCCGCTCCAGCCACGCTTGGTTGACCTGGAAGTGTCGGGAGGGGAAGCGGCCGAAGCCGGTGGTCTTGCTGCAGCGGATGCGGTCCTCGACGCGGGCGTGTGCGCGGTGGCGGACTTCCAGGTGCTGCAATGAGCCTTCGCCGTAGGCGGTGTCGGTGAGGAAGACCTGGTGGCGCATGCCCTCGTCGAGATCGAACAGGGACAGTTGGGCGCGGGGATGCGGGCGCTCGCGGCGGACGGTGATCCGAGTGTCCTCGGGCAGTCCCGGCAGGTCGACCAGGCCGGTGAGCTCGGCGACGTGAACGCCTTGTCGCAGGGTGCCGTCCTGTTCGAGGGCGGGGTGCCAGACCTGGTCAGGCAGTTGGCGTATCGCTCGGCGGACCGGTTCGGTGATGGACCGTCCGACGGAGAAGGAGGTGTGGATTCCGCGCGAGCGGAGGCCGCGGATGTGAGTCAGGAACGCTTTGGCGGATCCGGCGCTGTCCGCGCGGATGAGGATGTCGGCGCCGTGGCGGTGGACATCGGGGAGCTGGGCGAGCGTGGCGTCGAGCACGGTGATGTGGTCCTCGGCGGTGTTGGCCGCGGCGTTGCCGGGCCGCAGCAGGCCGGCCAAGGCCTCGCCGGTGTTGTCGAGGAAGCACAGCATCGGGTGGTAGCCGAAGCCGTGTTTGTAGGTCGGCGCAACTCCGCGTACTGAGCCATCCGGCGTTCGTCACCCGTCCGGATTGAGTACCGCGTACAGCATCTCCAGCAACTCCCCGCCCTCGGGCGTGCCCGGGTCGCCGGGAACCTCGTAGCCGGCCGTCACGCCGAAGGTGGCCCAGGCCCCGGCCGGGACGAAGGTGACGGTTACTGTCACGGTCACCGCCCAGCTCTCCGGCGCCCACGTTCCCGGAGTTTGCTGCCCGGGCACCCGGGCGCGCGGCCTGCCGGCCGTCGCGGGTGCCCGGTCGGGCGGCAGCGGGGATCAGACCTCCGCCACAACCTTCTCGGCAGCGTCCTCGGGAGCCTGCTCGCCCTCGCCGTCCACGGCGGGCGCCGCACCCGCTGCGGTGTCTGCGTAGGCGGTGTACATCACGTTTCCCTGCTGGCGCGTCTTCTCGGCGAGGCCCTTCTGGACGAGGGTCTGCAGGTTGTTGCGTACCGTCTGGGCGGATGTCTTCCGACTGGGGTGGTCCTGCGCGAGCTGGTCGTGGACCTCACGGGCCACGCACGGCTGCCCCGTCTTGCGCAGGATGTCCAGGATGAGCTGCCACAGCGGCGGCCCCGACTTCTCCCCAGCCGCGGCCCTTCCCGCCGACGCCTGCGCGGCGGCGGCCTGCTGGGCCGGGACCTTCCCGACCGACGTCTCCTTCGCAGTGGCCTTCTTCGCGGTTGTCTTCTTCACCGGCTCGGCTGATGCCTTCTTCGGGGCGGCCCTATTCGCGGTGGCCTTCTTCGCCGGCTCGGCCGACGTCTTCTTCGTCGTGGTCCTGGCGGTGGCCTTCTCGGTGGCCCTCCTGCCTGTGGACTTCTTCGCCGGGGCTGTCTTCTTGGCTGCGGCCGTCCTCCTGGCAGGTTGTCTGGGCTGCTCCTCCTTCACCGACTGCTCCTGCCGCTGTCGGGGAACAGTCTGGGCCGCGTCGGCGGCCTCTTCGGCCGGCGCGGAGGTGCCGGCCTGCTCGGCCGTGGCCCCCTGCGGGACCTCGGCCACCCCGGTGGCCGGTTGGTCCTCGGGCACGCTCGACACCGTGGCTCCCGGCAAACTGCCCTGCGCCTGGGCCAACCAGGCTTCCTCGGCCTTGAGTTGGTCCAGGCGCTCCTGCAGACCGGCGATCTGCGCGGTGACCTCGCTCTGCTCCTCGCGGTTGGCCGCGAGGTCATCGGAGTACTGCTGGGCGTACTTGTTCTGGATGGGGGTCCTCGCGGGCTCGTCGGCCACGACCACACTCCTTGCCTGGTTGTTGCTGCCGGATGCTAGCCACTGTGACAGAGCGACAGTTGCTCTTGCCCACCGTCATCACTCTTGCGGTGAGAGTGGAGCCCGGCTTACGAGGTCGTGAGCGAATGAGTTGGGGCGTGCTGGTCTGGGGTTTCGGCTGGTAGGTGATTCAGCGGGTCGTCGGGGTGACGGGCACGAGTGCGGTGCTCACTTTGCGGTGGGTGGCACGTTGGGCGGCGCGGTCGGAGACCAGGCCGGCGATGGCGCGGTGGGTGGCCGGGTAGTGCTCACGACGTCCGAGGAACCGCTGCAAGGGGCGCCACTGCTTGTGCTCGGCGTTGGCGTGCTCGACGCAGATCCGGCGTGAGGATTGGCGGCGGCGCATCTCACGCCATCCGTACCGCTCGGTCAGCGGCATGTCCTCCAAGTCTTTCGGCTTCTTGGGCGGTGCCGAGATCTGGTCGGGGAACTCGTTGGCCAGGCCCCGGTAGCCCTCGTCGACCTCGGCTCTCACGTCCGGGTGGAGGCGGAGCTGTTCGGCGATGCCTTCGGTGCGCATCGCGGTCTGGTCGTGCATTCTTCCGGGCCGGTCGGCCCCGGACCACAGGGTGCGGCCCTGGGCGTCGCTGATGGTGGTGGTCTTCATGGTGTTCTGCTTCTTCTTGCCGGAGACGAACGCACAACGGCCGGGCCGGTGGGCCCTGGGGCGGCGGACCTGGGTCTCGGTGCCGTCGATGCGGAGCGTGATCCCTTCGGTTGTGGCGTATGCGCAGACATCGGCCAGCGTGTGCAGCCGAAGCCCCGGCCGGTCGGGGACGGCGAAGCCCCGCGCGGCCAGCAGCGGACGGATCTCGCCGATCGCCCTGGTGATGGTGGACCGCTCCAGGCCGTAGAGCTCCGCGAGGGCGGCGTGCGGGAGTTGGTGACGCAGGTGGACCAGGGTGACCAGCACCCGGTCGGTGAAGACGAGGGCGTGCTTTGGTCCGGCACCAGGCCGCTGCCTGCGGTTACCGCCGCGCCGCTCGTGCAGTGCGGATTCACAGCGCGCGGTCCACGGCCCGGCCAGCTCGTCGATCAAACCGCCGAGATGTGCACGGGAGATGCCGGTGAAGGCAGGATGAGACAGGGCCGCACGGGCCCATTCCCTCGTCATCACACAGGAGGAACCCGCGCGGCTCTCTCCGCGTTACGGGCCGCTTGGGCGCTATCGCTGGTTGTGGTCCGAGAGCGCCGATGCGGTGGCGCGGGCGAAGTCTTCCGGGTTGTCCAGCATGATGTTGTGCCCGCAGTCCGGGATGGAGACCACGGCCACCCCGGCTTCGGTGAGCGCATCGGTTCCCCGGAGCGGGCCGTCGGCCTCGGGCAGCAGGTAGGTGCGGGGGATCTTCAGGTCCAGCAGAAGCTCACGCATGGTGGGGACGGTGCCGCGGGTGAGGTGGACCGCGCTGCGATGCAGGGCCTCCCGGCCTGCCAGGCGCATCGTGGACCACCAGTGGGAACCAGCCCGGTCACGAATCTCTTCCCAGCCGCCCGCCAGGAACTCCTCCTCGGAGTACGCGGCGATGCCGCTGCTGCCCGCGGCGCCCGGTACGGGCGGGATCGGGTCAAGGTTGGCGTCGACCAGGACCAGGCGGGAGACCAGATGGGGGTGCCGGGCGGCCAGGACGATGGCCACCGAGCCACCCATGCTGTGCGCGATCAGCTCGGTGCCCATGACACCCGCGCTGTTCAGGGCCGCGACAAGGGCATCGGCGTGGGATTCCAGGGTGTAGTCGAAGTCCGTCGGCCGGTCGCTGATGCCGTGCCCGAGCAAGTCGATCAACAGCGAACGACGTCCGGCGAGCAGAGGATGAACCGCAACCTCCGCGAAGTAGGCCGGCGACGTGGCGCCCAGACCATGGACGTAGACGCGGGACGGCTCCTGTCCAGGCAGCTCAACCCAGCGGATCTGGCCGCCCTCGGGCGTCACGGCGGCACTGCGCACAGCCTGCTCCCCTCCACTCCAGATCGACGGAGAGACGAGATTAGCCACCGGGCCTCAGTGCACCGTCACCGCCCCCAGCAGTGGACGCGGCGTGGGCACCAGAAGCTTCGGGCCTCGTTCAAGACACCCAACCCGATTTCGTTCACAACGTCGTTAGAGGCCGCGCAAATAGGCTCGTGGCTCCGGCCCCTGCTACCGGGTTCGGGTCTGTCGTGGGGCGTTTCACTGGTGCCGTCGTGAAGTGCCCGGCGCAGCGTCATGGGCGTCCGATTCGGTCGGCTGGTAATCAACTTGGGCCGGATGGACCGAAGCGAAAGCTGTGGTGAGCTGGTCCAGCAGAGGTACTGCGCAGGGGTGGGGGTCGCGGCGTGGCGTGATCGCGTAAATCCCACGCGTGGGGGGCCCGACGAGGGGCGTGGTGGTGACGTCGGCCCGCAGCGCGCACGTCATCACCCCGGGTATCAGCGCGATGGCATGACCGGTAGCGACCAGGGCCAGCTTGCCGGGCAGATCGGCCGCGGTGAGGTCGATGCGGGCGCTGACTCCCGCACGGGCGGCGTGCTGGCGCAGGAGCGCCGCAGAGCCGTCGTTGTCCTCGACCCAGGTCTCGTCGGCCAGCGCCTGGATGCGCACCGGTCCGCACCCGGCCAGCGAATGGCCGGCGGGCAGTACGACGACCATCTCGTCCAGCCCGAGGAACCGCCGGTCGACCCGCGGGTCGGCGGCCAGCCCCGGCGGAGCGTCTGTGACGACGGCGATGTCGAGATCGCCCGCGATCACGCGGCCGTGCAACTGTGCGCTCAGGCCGGGGAGCAGGCTCCACCGAACCGGTCCGGCCTGCCTCAGCAGGCCCCGGAGAGCCTCAGGAACGATCCCCGCGGCGAGAGACGGAGTTGCTCCGATGGCCAGGGGCCGATCACACACCCCGTTACAAACATCTCGTACCGCGCGAACGGTGCGGTCGGCCTCGTTGAGCGTGGCGAGGGCATGGCGCCGGAATACCTCACCGGCCGGCGTCGGACGCACACCACGCGCATGGCGCTCCACCAGAGGCACGCCGAGCTGCCGCTCCAGCCCGGCGATCTGCCGGGAGACGGCCGATTGCGTGTGATTCAGCTCGGCTGCCGCCGCTGACAGCGATCCGACCCGGCACACGGTCACGAAAGCCCGCCACACAGTCAAGTCCACGACGGCAGTATGGCAGTCGGTATGCGGACTCCGCAGGGCTGGCTTGCGAAATCTGCGCTTGCCGCATCTATCGAGGTGCACCAATGTGGCGCGCATGACCACACCACACACGACTGCCGTCCTCGGTCTGGGGCGCATGGGTGGCGCGATCGCGACACGACTGGCTGCCCAGGGCTTGGACGTCGTCGGCTGGACGCGCTCAGGGCGCGCGTCAGGCACTGTGAGGATGACCGGCGACCCGAACGAGGCCGTGGCCCAGGCGGACCTCGTCCTCCTGGCACTGTTCGACGGCCCGGCCTGCCAGAAGGTCCTCGACGATGTCACTGACTCGCTGCGAACGGACGCGATCGTGCTCAACACCAGCACCATCGCCCCCGCCGAAGCAACGAGGCTGGCCCGGCGACTTGGCCCGTCCTACGTCCACGCGCCTCTTCTCGGCTCGGTGTCGGCTGCTGCCGCCGGCGCCCTGCAGATCATCGCCGCCGCCGACCAGGAGGCACTTGACCGAGTTCGACCGGTTCTGGAAACGCTGGGCACCGTCCGGCACGTGGACGACGCCTCCACCGCCGCCGCGCTCAAACTGATCGCCAACAACAGCCTCGCCGGAGCCGTCCTCGCGCTGCGCGACTCACTGCGGCAAGCCGACGCCCTCGGCCTGCCCCGTACCCAAACGCTGGACGTCCTCGAACTCGGCCAGCTCGGCGGGCTCGTGGCCCGCAAGCGACCCTTCCTCCTCGGTGAGCCAACCGCTGCCACGGCCGAATTCACGATCGGTGCGCTGGCCAAGGACATGGCTCTGCTGGCCACCGCGTCGGATACCCCCTTGCGCAGCGCGGCTGGCCTGGCCGACACCCCTGCTGCCCTTGAGGCCGATATCGCTGTTGCCGCCACGGTCCCCGCCGTGGAGGACGCCGTACTCGAACCGCTTCGCGCCTACATCCGCGGACACGCCACCGGCGACCCCTCCCACTTCCGCGACGCGTTCCTTCCCACCGGCCACATCGAAGGGATCCGAGACGGCGCATTCGTCTCCTGGCGCCTGGATGAGTACTGCACCCTCTTCCAGGGCCAGCCGGCCCCGGACGAACCGACCCGCACCCGCCGCATCGACGCCATCGATGTCCACGCGACCGTCGCGACCGCCACCATGACGCTCTCGCACGGGGCAGACACGTTCACCGACATCTTCCTGCTGGTCCTCGCCGACGGCAGCTGGCGCATCGCCAACAAGGCGTATCACCGCCACGACTGAGAACGGGAACCGATCCATGTCCTCGGAGAACGATCCCTACCCACATGGGGAACGATCTTCAGAGTCTCTTGTCACCGCACGTCAGCCCCACTCGTGAACACCCCAGTTCACCCCACACCAACCATCAGATCGCCGAGGGACAACTGTGCCCGCTTTGCCACGATGGCTGACCGAACCGCTGTGGAACCAGTTCACCGTGCTGCTGCCCGAGCGGCCGTGCTACCACCCGAACCATCCGCTGGGCTGCCATCGCAGGCGGATCAGCGACCGGATCGTCTTCGACAAGTTGCTGCAAGTCCTGCGGTTCGGCTGCTCCTACGAGGCGATAGCCGACAGCACCTGCTCAGCCAGCACGATCCGCAACCGCCGCGACGAATGGATCCACCTCGGAATCTTCAGCAAGCTCAAGCGGATCGCACTGGACGCCTACGACCGCATCGTCGGCCTGGAACTGGACAGGATCGCCATCGACGGCGCGATCACCAAAGCCCCCGGAGGCGGCGAAGCCGCCGGCCGTTCCACAGTGGACCGTGGCAAACAGGGCCTGAAACGCTCCGGCATGACCGACGGTTACGGAATCCCCCTCGGTCGAGTCCTGGCCGGAGCGAACCATCACGACTCCCCACTACTGGCACCGACCCTCGACCGACTCTACGAACTCGGCCCGCTCCCGACTGGCATCACCGTGCACCTGGATGCCGGATACGACTTGGACATCACCCGCGCTCTCCTCGACGCACGTGCGAGGACGCTGCCGCCGGCGGCCGGGGCGACCATGCCGCGCTCGGTCATCATCATGGTGGTCGCCGTGCCGAGCCCGAGCGGCTCGCGGCCGTCGCGCCGCTTCTACAAGCAGTCAGCTGCCCAAGAGGAGAGTGATCGCGACGGGCCCTTGGGATTGCGGCCCGACGGGCTGTCCAGGACCTGACTCGGAGGACCTGATGCGGCACAGCATGACACGCACCGCGGCACAACCACAGGCAGGGGGCGTCGGGCCCCATGGAACCGGACCGGTGGTGTGTGCTTTGGCGTACGCTCGCGGGCCCGTGGCGCATGCTGCGTTGCCACTTCGGCGCCCGTAGTGTGCTCTACCAGCTTTGGTCCGCGGCGCGGACGAACACCTCGTTGACGGCTACACGACGGTCGCTGGTGACGATGTAGGCGACGGCGTCGGCGATGTCCTCGGGCTGGAGCCTTTCGATGGCCTGGGTCTGAGCCTCGACGCCCGCACGCAGTTCCTCACGAGTGTGGGAGACGAGTTCGGTATCGACGTTGCCCGGTTCGACCACGCTCACGCGTACGCGCAGCGGCTGCATCTCGTGGCGCAGCGCTTCGCTGAACCCGTTCACCCCGAACTTCGTGAGGTTGTACACCGCGGTACCCGGGTGGGCAACGCGCCCGGCCGACGAGCTGATGTTGACCAGGTCTGCCGTCCGCCGGGGCTCCCGCTCGGCCGCCTTGATCAGGTGGGGGAGCGCTGCCGTCGTCACGTACAGCAGCCCCATCACGTTGATGTCGACCATCCGTTCCCACTCGCCTTCCGGCGCGTCCGCGAACGGGCCGACCAGCATGGCCCCGGCGTTATTGACGACCGTGTCGAGGCGGCCGAACGCGGCTACGGCCTGCCCGACGGCCTCATGGGCGGCCGCCGCGGTGGTGATGTCGGAAGTGATGGCCTGTGCGGTGCCGCCCTCGTACTCGATGGCGGCGACCACCTCTGCCAGGCGGTCCGCAGCAGCGGGATCGGAGCAGCCACCGCGCGGCGGCTCGCGCAGGAAGGGGCTTCCGTCGCGCTCGTGGCCCGCCGGGCCCGCCCTTCTAAGGCCAGCCCGGAACGCATCGAGCAGGCCTACCGGGCGGTGCGCCGTCACAACGTTGCCCGCCATCTCCTCAGGCGCCTCAACCGTGGCGGACGCGGTACGCGAGTGGAGATCCACCCGATCAAGCCAGTCCCAGGTGCCGCAGCCGCTGCAGCGCGTGGTGGAGTATCGGACGATGAACGTGCGCCGCTGGGACCGCATCGTCGGCTCCTGGGCGGCTGGTGACCGTCAGGATCTCGACGCCGCGTGGCAGGACACGATCGTCGACCTTGGCTCGCAGTGGGGCCAGTACGAGTACGTCACCAATGTCGGCTTCGCCGCATAGAGCCCGGCGCCGGAAGGTGGTCTTCGGCGCCTGCTGGGATGGCGTACGGTGGGGGATACCGACGCGGGGTGGAGCAGCTCGGTAGCTCGCTGGGCTCATAACCCAGAGGTCGCAGGTTCAAATCCTGTCCCCGCTACTGCCGAAGAGGCCCGGATCTATACGATCCGGGCTCTTTCGTGTTCCCGGCACGAGTTCACGTCTGACTACTGCCCGGCAGGAGGCCCGGCCGTCCTTACTGCCTGCTCGAGGTGATCGATCCCAGGCCGTTCTCGCTGGACGCTCTGCGGCGAACGGAGGAGTCGTCGGTGACGGTGCGCGGATCGCAGTGGCTGGCGTCTGTACAGTGCAGGGTTGCCATGCGCGGTCCGCGATGGGATCTCGTCGCAGGTTCTGGTGGGCACAAAGCCGGTATGCGCATAACCGTCACCGAGCCGCCGTGCCGTGTGGGACCTGCGCCGTGGTCCACCTGGCCACGTGGCATGCCACCCGCAGGCCGGGTGTCCGCGGAACAGCGGTAGTTCTCGCGCAAGCACGTCTCATGCGCCGGTGACTCCGTCGATCTGTTCGCGAATGAGATCAGCATGGCCGTTGTGACGTGCGTATTCCTCGATCATGTGCACCATGATCCAGCGAAGGGAGACCCCCTGATCGCCGACGAAACCCGCTTCCTGTTCGGACAGGCGGCCGGAATCGTCCAGCGACGCGTCAGCGATCAGCTCACGGCCTCGGGCGACCTCGGCCTGCCAGGCAGCCCTCGCCTCGTCGAGCCCTCGGTCCGGCCGGAGGGCATAGCCGTCGACGTTGTCGTCCCCGAAGACCGGCGGCACATCCTGAGCTGCGAATACACGCTGGAACCAGTTGCGTTCCACCTCAGCCACGTGCTGAACGAGACCGAGCAGCGTCATCGACGAGGGTGGCACTGCAGCGAGCCGTAATTGATCATCCTTGAGGCCGGAACACTTCAGGGCAAGAGTTGCACGGTGAAAGTCCAGCCACGCCTCCAGCATGGCACGCTCGTCAGCATGCGCGGGTGGGATAGGCCGTCCATCCGGTGTCGTATTCATGGGCGCACCATGGCAGCAACCGCCGCCGCCCACGACCACCTTCGCTGGCAACGAACACGCATCCCTTCCCCGCCCAAGGCGAGGGACCTTTCGAAGCGGCTCATCACCCAGGCGAGGTCGTCCTGCAGCAGTCCCTGCGCGACCTGGATGCGGCGTACCGGAACTTCTTCGACGCCCTGAAGGGCAAGCGCCCGCGCGTGGGCGCTCCCCGGTACAAGTCCCGCAAGGACACCCGGCAGGCCGTCCGGTTCACCGCGAACGCCCGCTGGTCGATCACGGCGGGCGGGAAGCTGCGCCTGCCGAGGATCGGCGGTCGGGGCCGGCGAAGGCGCGGTTGGCTGTGGTGTTGCGTCGCAGTACGGACCAGATGCCTTCGACCGGGTTGAGGTCGGGTGCGTAGGGCGCGAGTTGGTATGACGAACAAGCTGCGGCAGATCGACCGTCTGCGGGACTGACTCCTCAGCCCTGCCAGTGCCGACGCCGGGGGTGCGGGTACAGCAGGGGATCGTCCGGAGGGATGGGGTCGTCGTCGGGCAGCGAGAAGTCGTCGTCGGTGACGTGGGCTGCGGCCTCCTCGGCACTGGCCGCTCCTCCGTCGATTCCCACGTCGTAGGCGACCTCGTCCTTCTCGGTATCGGGATGTGCGCCCTCGTCCGGGGCCATCAGGCGGCCGGCGCGCGCCTCACCCGCCTCCGGGTCGATGAGCTCGCCGTCGCCGCCGGGCAGGTCGCCCACCCCGTCACCCTCCGGGTCCCGTACATCCGGCTCCTCTTGGACCAATCGCTGGTCGAGGCTCTCGCCCGCCCGCTGCTCGGCCGCGGTCGTGCCGTACTTGGTGACGCCGAGCGGCTTCTCGGGCGGGGAGTACCCCTCGTCGAGGAGTTCGTCATAGCTCGGTTCGTCGACCGCGTCCTCCAGGTCGTCCAGCCGTGCGCCGTCCACTTCGCGTACGTCGTTCTCGGTCGGCTGATAGACGTCGTCGGCCATCGGGTCGGTGTTCACGGGTGGCCTCCGTCCATCAGTGGCGCTTACTAGGAGCGTCGACATCCGCGTTTCCCGGTATTGCCGTCCCAATCAAATTGCTTGGCCGCAGCACTGGTTGAACTCCGGACAGCGAGCGGAGAATTACCCTCCGGTCAAACTTGAACAGTCAATCAGCGGGGCATCACACCCACACGCTGTGACCGCCCGTCGACGCAGCGGCTGCACGGTGGTGCCCGGGCCGCAGTACTGTACGGCAAGATCTACGCCGAAATCCGCTTCCGCGAGCGCCTGGCCGACCACCCCCCGCACCGCCCCCGCCACCGCGGGTAATCCCGGACTGGATCGCCAACTCCCATGCCCTCGTCCACTCCGACCCCCCGCCCACTGGCGCCTGCACCTCGCCCAGCACCACCGCATCCTGGCTCCCTCGCCGACCGCGGCCGCACCCAGGCCACCGCCCCGCCCGCCTGGGCCCGCCCCCTCGGCACTCCGCCGCCCACCAGCGCGCCCCGGCGCCGTCACGTCTGGACCACAACCGCAGCGCTCGCCGAGCTGTGGCGCACCCGCCGCGCCATCACTGGTGTGCCGGGAGTGGGCCCGCGCCCCGCCGGCCCGGACGACGCGGCGGCCTGGGACGACCTCGATGCCCGAGTGCGCACCCTGACCGGACGCCGTCGCGCACTGCACCTGCCGCCGCCCGCTGGGGCGCAGCTACCTTCGCACGGCCGGGGCGCACGCTACGGGCTGACCGGTCGTGGGGGTGGGGGCCGTTGTTTTGGACGTTGTCGACGGCTGTGGAGACCGGGCGTGCGGCGAGGTGGCCGTCGGGGGGTCGTCGCGCCCGGCCCGGTCCGGCTGGAGGGACGGGCCTGGTCGGGATGGGCACCGGTGACCGGTGTGGAGGTGGGCACGGACGGCGGCCCGCGCCGGGGGCCGGCCGTACTCGCGCCCGACGACGGACACCGCTGGGCCTGGCGCCGCTGGACCTGCGAGTGGTCCGCCGAGCCCGGCGACCACGTGCTGAGCGTCCGAGCCCGCGACGCGGCCGGGAACACCCAGCCACTGGAACAGGCGTGGAACCGGGGCGGCTTCGCCAACAACCTCGTCCAGCGGGTGCCGGTGTTCTGCCCGGACCCCGGCGGCGCCGCCTGACGGCGCCGCCGCGGCCGGGGGTCGTGCCGGAGGCCAGGAAGGGTGCCCGGACGCGGCCCGGACACAGGAGGAGAAAGCGCCGTGGGCGCGGGCCCGGCGGGAACTGTCGGACGGGGCCTGGCGTGCGGGTTCCGGTCAGGACCGGTGCGCGAGGTGGTGCGGCGGCTCGGGCCGGCGCTCGCCGCTGGGCATGACGGGGTGCCGCCCGAGTACGAAGACGCCGGTGAGCGCCGCCACCACACCGGCCGCCTGCCAGGCCAGCGCGCCCGGCGTCGTACGCAGCTCGTCGTGCAGGAAGCCGATGCCGCAGGCGATGCCGCTCAGCGGCTCGGCGGCGCTCAGCGCGGGCAGCGACAGCCGCAGCGGCCCGGCCTCGAAGGCGCTCTGCACCAGCAGCAGCCCCACCACCGCGAGCGACACCACGCCCCAGGGCTGCCAGGAGGTCAGCAGCCCGACGAACCCCTCGGCCCCGAAGATGCCGCCGCACACCCGGGTGAGCGCGTCCTGCAGTCCGTAGAGCGTGCCGGCCGCCGCGGCCAGCAGGGGCGGCCGGTGCAGCAGCCGCAGCCGCTGGGAGGCGAACACGAGGATTCCGGCCACCCCCAGCACACAGCCGACCACGGCCCAGTGCCGCAACGCGCCGACCTCGCCCTGACCGCTGTGCGGGCGCCCCGCCACCACGAAGGCCGCGACGCCGCCGCTGAGCGCGAGCGCCCCCAGCCACCCCGACCAGCCCAGCGGCTGGTCGCCCATCCACCGGGCCAGGGCCATCGCGAACAGCAGGTTCATGGTGAGCAACGGCTCCACCTGGGCCAGGCTGCCCTGCGTCAGCGCGAGCGCGCCGAGGATCTGGCCCACGACCATGCAGCCGATGCCCGCCAGCCACAGCGGCACCCGCACCAGGTCCAGCAGCAGCCGGAAGGACAGCATCAGGGACAGCGGTTCGCGTTCGGCCGCGTGCTGCTGGAGCACGAAGCCGAAGCCCAGCAGACACGCGGCGGGAAGGCCGAAGAGGTACACCACGGCGTGCCATCCTCCTGCCCGGACCGGGCGAAGGCTCCGGACGGCGGGACCCCGGCCGGGACCGCCCCGCAAAGAGCACCCGCATGGCTCAGCGCCGTGCCGGCCGCCCGCCGGCGCCGGCGCCGGCGGAGCGCCGCCCGGCCCCGTGTGCGGTCACCTCACCGGTTCGGCGCGAAGGCGCCCGGCCGCACCGCGCCGGACGGGCTCCCGCGCCCGCGGGCCGGCGCCGCCGCACGTTTGAAAGCCATGGGCTCCGGCTATCCCTCGATGGTCGCCGGCGCCGCCGGGCGCACGGCCCGTGGACGCACGGGGACGGGCGGGGCCGAGACGGCGTCCCCGCCGGGCCGCCGGCGGACCCCGGGGCCGCGCCGGGGACCATCACTCGAGGAGGTTCAGCTTGGGACGCGCCACGGCGGATCCGTACCCGGCCCCGTCCACCCTCCCGCCGGGCGCCGCGTCCACGACGGGCGTGGCGCTGGTGACGGGCGCGTCCTCCGGGATCGGCGCGGCGGTGGCGCGGGCCCTGGCGGGGGAGCGGTGGACGCTGCTGCTCTCCGGACGCGACCGGGCCCGGCTGGACGCGGTGGCGCGCGAGACGTCCGGCGTCGCGATCCCCTGCGACCTGGCCGGCGCCGACGGAGCCCGGCAACTGGCCGACCGCGCGCTGCGCCGGGCGCCGGGCGTCGATCTCCTCGTCGCCGCGGCCGGCGTGGGCTGGGCCGGGCCGTTCACCTCGATGCCGGGCAGCGAGGTGGACCGGGTGCTCACCGTCGACCTGGCCTCGGTGGTGCACCTGGTCCGCGAGATGCTGCCGCAGATGGTGGCGCGCGGCCGCGGCCGGCTGGTGCTGATCGGCTCCGTCGCGGGCTGCGTCGGGGTGCGTGAGGAAGCGGTGTACTCCGCGGCCAAGGCGGGCATCGGCACCTTCGCCGACGCGCTGCGCTACGAACTGGACGGCACCGGCGTAGGAGTGACCCACGTAGTACCCGGTGTCGTGAGCACACCGTTCTTCGCCAGGAGAGGGGTGCCCTACTCCCGCCGTCACCCGCGTCCGGTACCGGCCGAGCGGGTGGCCGCGGCGGTCGTGGCCGCGGTGCGCGGCGGACGCCACGAGGTGTTCGTGCCCGGCTGGCTGCGCCTCCCGGTCGCGGTGCGCGCCCTGGCCCCCTCACCGTACCGGCGCCTGGCGGCCCGGTTCGGCTGACCACCGGCCGGCGGCCCGTCCGGGTCCGGCGACCACCGGATCCGGACGGACCTGAAGGGAGACGCGCATGCGGAGCGGTGCCGACCGGGGCCGGCTGCTCACCGCGGCCCTCGCCGCTCTGCCCGTGCTGGCCGCCGCCGCCCATATCGCCCCGGCCGCCACCTGGCTCCCCGGGCCGCGCCGCGCCTGGCTGCCGTCGCTCGCCGGCACCGGCCGCGCGGACCACGTGGCGCTCACCTTCGACGACGGACCCGATCCCCGCTCCACCCCCGCCTTCCTCGCCGCGCTGGACGAGCTGGCGGTCCGCGCCACGTTCTTCGTGCTGGGCGAGCGGGTGCTGGCCCACCGGCGCCTGAGCCACGAGATCGTCCGGCGCGGTCATGAACTCGCGGTGCACGGCTGGACGCACGACCGCCCCTGGCGGCCCGCCCCCGTCCGGGAGACCCGGCGGCTGGTCCGGGCCGCGCACGCCGTGGCGGAGGTGTCCGGCACGAGCCCCGTCTGGTACCGGCCCCCGTACGGCATCCTCACCGGCGACCGGCTGCTGGCCGCGCGCCGCGCCGGGCTGCGCCCGGTCCTGTGGACCGCCTGGGGCCGCGACTGGACGGCGGGCGCCACCGCCGGTTCCGTGACGGCGACCGTCCTGCCCGACCTGCGGGGCGGCGGCACGGTGCTGCTGCACGACTCCGACCGGCACGCCGCCCCGGACTGCTGGCGCGCGGCGCTGGCCGCGCTGCCCCGACTGGTGGCCGCCTGCCGCGAGGCGGACCTGACCGTCGGCCCGCTCGCCGAACACGGGGTCGGGTGCCGGGCCGGTTCGGCTCGCGTCGGTTGACCCGGCTGGTGGGGGGTGAGGTGGGGAGTCGTTCCGGCTCGCGTACGGCGTCATCGTGCGCCGGGCTGTGGGGTTCGGGTGTGGGGTCAGTACAGCCCGCGTCGGTTGACCCGGTTGCCGGGCGTGAGGTGGGGAGTCGTTCCGGCTCGCGTACGGCGTCGTCGTGTACCGGGCCGGGGGGCGGGGGCCGGGTTGGTTCCATTCGCGTCGGTCGTCCCGGCTGCCCGGACGTCAGGTGCGGAGACGCTTCGGCTCGCGCATGGCGTCATCGTGCGCCGGGCTGTGGGGTTCGGGTGTCGGGCCAGTACAGCCCGCGTCGGTTGACCCCGCCCCCCGGCGTCAGGAGCAGAGACGTTCCAGCGGGCCCACGACGTCGCCCCGCAGCAGGCCGCGGCCGCCGGGTGCCGGAGTGGCCGAGGTGAGACGGTCCAGGCACTGCAGGAGCTGCCACGGGTCGGTGGCGTGCTCGGTCAGGCCGAGCGACGCCATGCGGTGCACCCCCTCGGCGCCGTGGCCCGGGATGGGCCGGTACCCGACGACCGGCACACCGACGGCCAGCGCCTCCAGCGCCGTCTGCCCAGCCGCGTTGTCGACCAGCGCCGCGCACGCCGAGAGCAGGCCCGGCATGTCGTCCACCCAGGACAGGGCGAGCGTTCCCGGCGCCTTCGACACAAGGCGGCGCAGGCGCTCGTTGCGCCCGCACAGGACGACCGGCAGGTACCCGGCGGAGGCCAGCAGCCGGGCCGTCGCGCCGAGCCGGCTGCCCGCCCCCCACGCACCGGCCGACAGCAGCACCGGCGGGCGGTCGCCGCCGGCAGCGAGGCGCCGGCGCCAGGACGCCTCGCCGGACGGGTGCGGGCGGAACCGTTCCGGCAGCAGCGGACCGCAGGCGGTGGCGGGGCGCCCCAGGCGGTGCCGCACCTCCCGGGCGATCTGCGGGGTGAGGCACAGGTGCAGGTCGTTGCCGTGGTGCAGCCACTGCCGGTGGACGGCGAAGTCGGTGATGACCACCGCGCTGGGCACCGCCAGCCGGCCCCGCGCCCGCAGGCCGCCGGTGAGCTGGGCGGCGAGATGGAAGACCGCCACGACCGCGTCGGCGCGCTCGCCCGCCACCACCGCCCGCAACCGGTCGCCGGCGAGCGCGGCAAGCGGCGCGCTGCCCGGCCGCAGTCCCGCGCCGCCCCGGAAGAAGGCGGCGTAGATGCCCCCGTAGAGGGCGGGCGCGTGCCGGATCGTCGCGCGGTAGAAGCCGCGCAGCCCGGCTCCGGCACGGGCGGGCAGCAGTTCCAGCACGTCCCGGTGCACGGCCTCGTGCCCGGCCGCGCGCAGCCGCCGGGCCAGTTCGCGTGCCACCGCGTCATGGCCCGAGCCCATGCTCGCGCTGACCAGCAGCAGCCGGCTCACGGCAGATGCCGCACCGGCGCGACGTCCCGCACCCGTCCGGCCGGGCGGACGCGCGGAGCGGACCGGGGAGCCGGGCGGCCCGGGCTCGGCTGGTGGCACGTACGCGGCATGGTCACCTCGTGGGGGCGGCGGACGGCGGGAACGACGGGGTTCCCCGGCACCGGCCGCAGGGGGCGCCGGCCGGTGCCCGCCCGTCGCGGACGGGCGGGTACGAACAGGTTTATCACCGCGCACGGCGGATACGTCTTTGTTCGCTTTGCCTATCTTTGTCCATCGATCGACCGAGCGTGCGGTGGCCGCCCGCCGAGTCCGCCCGCGAACGACAGGCAGTCGCATGAACGTGCTCACCGTCATCACGGCGCTGCTGTCGGCGCTGTCCAACGGGGCGGCGTCGGTCCTGCAGCGGCGGGCCGCGGTCGAACCCGACGAGGTCTCCGGCCGCGGCGCCCGCGCGGCGGCGGCCCGCCTGGCAGGACTGCTGCGCCGCCCCTTCTGGTGGGCTGGAGCACTGGCCATGTGCGCCTCCGCGGTCTTCCAGGTGATCGCCCTGGATTCCGGACAGCTCTCGCTGGTGCAGCCCCTGCTGGCCAGCGAACTGCTGTTCACCCTCCTCATCGGCGCGATCGTGTTCCGCCGCCGGCCCAGGGCCGCCACCTGGCGCGCCTTCGCCGCGCTGGCCGGGGGACTGGCGCTCTTCCTGCTCAGCGCCTCCCCGGCGCCCGGCGGCGACCGGGCCTCCGACTGGGAGTGGCTCGCCGTCGGAGGCGGGCTGGCGTGCGGCGTCGCCGTCCTGCTGGCAGCCGCGAGGCGCATGCGCGGCCCGCTGCAGGCCGCCACTCTCGGCTGTGCGACCGCCGCCTGCTTCGCGGTCACGGCGGCGCTGATCAAGGAGGTGACCGGGAGGTTCCCGGAGGGTGCCGTCGCGGTCCTCACCACCTGGCACACCTACGCCGTCGCCGTCACCGGCCTGCTGAGCGTCCTGCTGCTCCAGTGGGCGCTGCGGGCCGGCACCCTGGCCGCCTCCCAGCCGGCCCTCACCCTGGGTGACGCCCTGATCAGCGTCATCCTCGGCGGCCTGCTCTTCGGCGAGAGCATCGCCCTGGGCTGGCGCGTCGTGCCCGAGATCGCCGGCATCCTCCTCATGGCGCTCGGCATCGTCGGCCTGACCCGTTCGCCCGTGATGTCGACGGGCCGGACCTGGGACGCCGCGGAGCCGGAACCCACCCGGGCCCGGCGGGACGCCTGACCGGGAGGCGGCCCCGGCCGCGCCGCGGTGCCGGCCGGCCGGCCGGAGCGGGGCGGTGGACGGGCATTGCGCCAGGCGGGTGACCGGCGACGCGGGACAACGGTGTCCGGCGGCCCGCTGCGCGACGCCACGCGGGTCCGGGGCGGCGGTCGGGGGGCGGTCCGGGCGGTGACACAGGGGGGAACGAAGACGGTCGGCGCCGTCGCGGGAGGGCCGATTGTCAGTGCCGTCTGATTAATTCCGGTGCAGAGAGATCGACATGGCCCGAAGTGGGTAATCGGTCGTCAGTTCCTGCCGTAGGAGGCCGTTCTTGATGCAGATGATGCTCCCGCGTCACCAGAGATCCCAGGGTGCCCCGCTCGGCCGCGGCGCCGCCGATCTCCTGCGCATCATCGCGGACCCGAGCACCACGGTCTTCCTGACGGTGCACGAGGGAGGGCGCCGCCGGTACGCGTACTGGCAGCCGTTCGACCCGGCCACCGGCAGGGGCGGCGGGTACATGGCGCTGCCGGTGGCCGAGTGCGACGCGCTGCACGCGGCCGGACGCATCGTCCTCGGCGACCCGCTCGTGGACCCGGGCAAGGTCACGTACCGCGTCAGGTCCGCCCCGGCGCGGTCCGTCCGCGGGAACGCCGTGCGGCAGATGGCCCGGGCGGCCTGAGGCCCGGGCGGGCGCACGGCGCGTCCGCCGGCCCGCCGCTCGCGTCCCGTCCGGCGGTGTGACACGTGCGATGGGCGTGGTTCCCGAGTTCCGCACCAGGTGGTAGACACAGCGGGGTCACAGTTCCTGTCCGCCAGCAGGAAGGTTGCTGCCGCATGTCTGCAACACGCCGTCAGGTCCTGGCCCGGGCAAGTGCCGTGGGGGCGGGTATCGCCTTCACCGGGGCCCTGTCCGAGCTCTTCGCGGGCACCGCCGCCGCGCAAGGCCTGGGCGACACCGGCTACGGCCCGCTCGTCCCGGACCCCCATGGACTGCTCGACCTGCCGAAAGGTTTCCGCTACACCGTGCTCTCGCGCGAAGGCGACCGCCTCCGCTCGGGAGAGGGCCCGGTGCCCTCGAACCACGACGGCATGGCCGCGTTCGCCGGCCCCGCGAACCGTACGCACCTCGTCCGCAACCACGAGAACCGGGTCACCGCGAAGATCCCCGTCCCGACGGTCGCCGGCCTCACCTACGACCCGGCGGGCAAGGGCGGCTGCACGGCGCTGACCCTGGACGCCGGGCGGCGCGTGCTGTCCGAGCGGGTCGCGATCGCCGGCACGGCGGTCAACTGCGCCGGCGGCCGCACACCCTGGGGCACCTGGCTGACCTGCGAGGAGACCGAGGACCGGGCCGGCACCAACGGCTACACCAAGGACCACGGATTCATCTTCGAGGTCCACCCCACGGACCCGCACCGCACCGGCGCCGTCCCGCTGACCGCGATGGGCCGCTTCCAGCACGAGGCGATCGCCGTCGATCCGCGCCACGGCGTCGTCTACGAGACCGAGGACGCCTTCGACAAGCCGTTCGGCCTCTTCTACCGCTTCCTGCCCGACAAGCCGCTGGGCGGCGTGGGCTCGCTGCGGGCGGGTGGCCGGCTCCAGGCGATGCGCGTGCCCGGCGTGCCGGACCTCTCCACGGTCCAGGAGACCGGCGCGCACTTCGACGGCGTCGAGTGGGCCGACGTACCCGACCCGCTGGCCACCGGCACTCCCACCCGGCTGCAGGACTACGGCCCCGGCGGCATCACCCACGCGCAGAAGCTGGAGGGCTGCTACTGGGGAGGGAGCTGTGTGTACTTCGTGTCCTCCTTCGCCCGCGGCGCGGACGGCTCGGCGGCCGATCATCACGGGCAGATCTGGCGCTACGACCCGGCGCGCCGCCGGCTGACCCTGGTCGTCGTGTTCGGCCCGGACACCGATGTGCAGCTCCCCGGCGAGTCGCCGGACAACATCTGCCTCGCCCCCAGCGGCGGCCTGATGGTGTGCGAGGACGGCAACGGCGCCCAGTACGTCTTCGGCGTGACCCGCGCGGGCGAGGTGTACGCGATGGCACGGGGCCGGCAGAACATCGGGACCGCGCAGGAGCCCGAATGGGGCGAGTTCGCCGGCGTCACCTTCGCCCCGGACGGCCGCACGATGTACGTCAACTGCTACACGCCCGGCACCACCTTCGCGGTGACCGGGCCCTGGCGCAGGTAACGGGGCGCAACCGCCGTCATGGCGGGACGGGGCACTCGCCCCGCCATGACGCGGAGGTCCAGGGGCGTCCGGTCGCTACCGCACGACGCGGTGCCTGCGGCCGCCCCGGTGCAGGCGCACGGCCGCGTACACGAGGTCGGCCAGCAGCACGACGGCACCGATGATCAGCAGGTAGAACAGGCCGTGGGCGGCGAACCCGATGATGCCCAGCACGAGGGCCACGAGGATCAGCAGCAGGAACAGGCTCATCGGCTCTCCCGGTGGCTTCGGCCGCTCGGCGGCGGCCGGTTGGACGTGGCGGTCGTCGGTCGTTCCGTGCGTGGCGGCCGTGCCGGAGACGGCGTCCGGAGACGGTCGTCCCGCGACGGCCGGTCGGTGGGCGCCGGCCGTCCGGTGACTGTCATCCGGTTGCGGCCGTCCGGTGACGGCCATCAGGTTGCGGCGGTCCGGAGACGGCCGTCCGGCGGCGGTCGTTCAGCGGCGGGCCAGGCGGCGTTCGCCGCCGGCGCCCGGCGCGTAGTCGAGTTCGTAGTGCGCGAAGACCGCCGGCTCGTCCGACGCCGGCAACTCGCCGTCGGTGTCGATGGCGGGAGCCTTCTTCACCGCGTCCTTCGCGAACGCGACCCGCAGGTACCCCGGTCCGACGGTCGCTCCCGCGAGCGGCACGAAGGCCAGTCGGCGGCGGGTGGGCAGCCCCACGGTCACCGTGGCGAAGGACGGTCTGTCGGTGGCGGTGTCGACGTAGACCGACTCCAGTGTGCCGATCTTGTGCCCGCCGGAGTCGACCACGTCGTGCCCACGCCACTCACGGATGTCGCCAGCCTCGAACATCATGAACCTCCGCAGACCTGGTACCCGCGTTCGGCCGCCTGATGTCCGCTGACGGGCCCGGCGCGCCTCCCGGGTCCGCGCCCTGGTCCGGGGCCGTCCACGCGCCTAAGGGGCCGAGTGCGGGCAGAGTCGACCGCGACGGACGTGCACCGGCCACCGCGCCCGACGCCCGACGGACACTACGTCGTCATCGGCGGGCGGCGCTGGCGGACGACCGACCCGTCCCTTCCCGGGGAGGCCGCCGCCCGCCTGCGACGGCGCCTCATGGCGGCGGCTCGCCGCGCGGTGCGGTCCGCGACCTCCGCGGGGGACCCGCAGGCCGAACGGTCGGCACGCGCATGCGTGCACCGCCCCAAGGTCGCGCTGGGCGAGCGCGGCGCACCCTGGTGGGAGCAGTCCGGGGCCGAGCGCCGCCGGCGTCGGCAGGACGGACTCGCCCGGCTCGACGCGGACGGGCCGCGACGACCCGCTCAGGACATCAGGCGCTCCCGGTCCCCCATCACCACGACGGGCCGGGCGGCCGGATCGAGGGTGCGCAGCAGGGTCCGCATGCCGGACTCCGGGATCGTGACGCAGGCGGACGTGCCGTCCCCGTGGTCCAGGTGCAGCCAGATGCCACCGCCCCTGTCCACGCCTTCGGGACGCGACCAGTCGTAGGGCGGGGCGCCCACGAGGCGGTTGTAGTTGATGGCGATGACGTAGTCGAAGTCGTGTGCGTGGGCCGCGTCGTCGGTGATCGTGGAGGCGAAGGCGTGGTCGTCGTGCCAGTACGGCAGCCGGCTGCCCGGATTGCCGAGCGTGCCGCCCGCGTCGGTCAGGCCGAACACGCCCACGGGTGTGCGCTCGTCGTCCATGCGGTGCTCCGCGGTCCAGCCCAGCCTGCCGTTGTGCGCGGGCCACGCGGCCCGGCGTTCCCATCCCGAGACCCCCCGCTCGTAGAGCACGAGGAAGCTGTCGGGCGAGTTACGGCTGTCTCCGTAGACGACCACGACCTGGCTGGAAGAGGCCGGCACCTGCTGCCACATCCGGTCACCGACCCCCGGCGGGCGTGAGCCCACGGACGCCGGGGGAGGGGCCGACACCGCGTGATTGCTCGTACCCGGCGCGCCGCCCGGGCCCTTCGGCTCGTCGGCGTCGCACGCGTCCGTCGCCGCCAGCAGGAGGCCGCAGGCCAGGGCCGCCCCTATGGCGTGCCGCGCCCCGCCGCGCCGCGGCCGCCGGGACGTGGACCCCGGGACGGACCCGGTGACTGTGGATCTCCGCATGATCAGGATCCTGAGGCGCGCGTCCCGGGCCCGCATCCAGACCCGGCATCCGGCCCAACCCGGCACGCCCGCCGTGGGAGCCGGGCCATCGGGCACTCCCCGTATCACTACGCTCACATGAGGCAGTGGATGTTCACATGTGCAAGCCGAAGTGATTGACCCCGACTGATCAGGGAACCCGGAGCCCGTCGACCGGCCGGTGCCGACCGCCCACACGGCCGCACCGGCGGCTGTGGTCCATTCGCAGGGGAGAAGCCGTGACACCACGCCTCGGAGCGGAAGAAGAGTTCCATGTACTGGACGTGGAGAGCGGCCGACTCGTACCACGCGCCGCGGAGCTGATAGGGCGTCTGGGCAGACCGGGCTTCACCACCGAGCTGCAGCGCTCGGTGGTGGAGAGCAACAGCGCGGTGCACGACACGCTGGAGGAGCTGTACACCGACCTCGCCTCGACGCGGCGGTGCCTGGACTCGGCGGCCGCCGGGGCCGGCCTCGCCGTGGTCGCCGCGGGCACCGTGCCGCTGGCCCGGGTCCGCCCCCTGGACGTCACCGCCGACGCCCGCTACCGGCACATGGCCGACGACTACCGCATGGTCGCCGACGAACAGCTCATCTGCAGCGCGCAGATCCACGTCGACGTCCCCGACCGGGACACCGCCGTGCGCGCCATGTGCCTGGTGTCACCCTGGCTTGCGCCGCTGCTCGCCCTGACGGCCAGTTCGCCGTTCTGGCTGGGGTCCGACACCGGGTACGCGAGCTGGCGGACCATGCTGTGGCAGCGGTGGCCGACCGCCGGCCCGGCCGGCTGCCACCGGGACGCCGCCGACTACGACAGGGCCCTGGCGGAACTCATCGGCTCGGGCGTCATCAGCGACGCCGGCATGGTCTACCACGACGTGAGGCCCTCGGCCCACCAGCGCACGCTCGAACTGCGCATCTGCGACGCCTGCCCGCGTACGGAGACCGTGGTGCTGGTCGCGGGGCTCTTCCGGGCCCTGGTCCGCGAAGCCTGCGAGCGCCTGGCCCAGGCGGACGGCCCGCTGTGCGACGGCCGGCACGACTGGCTGCGGGCCGCCTCCTGGCGGGCCGCGCGATCGGGCCTGGAAGGCCGGCTCGTCGACCCCGCGACCCGGTGCGCGGCGCCGGCCCGCACGGTGCTGACCGGCATGCTGGCCCGGCTGCGCCCGGCGCTGGAGGCGTCCGGCGACTGGGACACCGTGCACGCGCTCCTGGAGGAGGCGCTGGCCCAAGGGAGCCCCGCGCACCGGCTGCGCCGCGCCGTCCGGGCCGGAGGCCTGCTGGCCGGCGTCGACACGCTGATCGCCGAGACCCGCGGCGAGCGGCCCGGCGGCCATCCCGCCGAGCGGCCGGCCCGGGTCACCGCGTGGCAGGACCCCGTCCCGGTGCACGTCCCCGGCCACGACAGCGCCGCTCCGGCCCGGAGCGCCTGAGCCACACGTCCCGCGGCGCCGGCCCCACGGCCCGCGCGAGCCGGACCGCAGCCCCGGCCGGCCGGGGCGCCCCATCCATCGATCAAGGAGAGTCACGTCCTCATGCACACCTCGCAGCATCCCCCGGCCCCCGCCCACCACAGCCCCGGGCGCGCCGCCCGCACGCGCGCGCCCGGGGCCCGGCGCCGGCGCGGCAAACCCGCGCCGCGGCCGGCCCGGCCCGCCGGCAGCGGACGGAGGAGCAGCTGATGTGCGGAATCAGCGGAGAGATACGTCTCGACGGCGAGAAGCCGGACATCGCCGCGGTGGAGCGGATGACCGACCGGCTCGCCGCCCGGGGCCCCGACGGCCGCGGGGTGTGGTCCCAGGGACCCGTCGCGCTGGGCCACCGACGGCTGAAGATCATCGACCTCTCCGACAGCGGCGCCCAGCCCATGGTGGACCCGCGCGCCAGGATCGCCGGCGTCTTCAACGGCTGCGTCTACAACTACCGCGAGCTGCGTGACGAACTGCGGGCGCTGGGCCACCAGTTCTTCTCCGACTCCGACACCGAGGTCGTGCTCAAGGCCTACCGGCAGTGGAGTGCCGACTGCGTCCGGCGCTTCCACGGCATGTTCGCCTTCGCGCTCGTCGAACTGGACAGCGGACGGGTCGTGCTCGGCCGCGACCGGCTCGGCGTCAAGCCCCTGTACCTGACGCAGAACGCCGACCGGCTGCGGTTCGCCTCCTCGCTGCCCGCCCTCCTGGCGGCCGGCGGCGTGGACACCTCCCTCGACCCGGTGGCCCTGCACCAGTACTTCAGCTGGCACGCCACCGTGCCCGCACCGCACACCGTGCTCAACGGCGTACGCAAACTGCCCCCGGCCACGGTGCGCGTCATCGAGGCCGACGGGACCCAGCACGACCACCGCTACTGGCAGCCGTCGCACACCCGCCGGCCCGAGTTCGCCGCCCTCGGCGCCGAGGACTGGACGGACGCCGTGCTGGACGCGCTGCGCACCGCCGTGCGCCGCCGGATGGTGGCCGACGTCCCGGTGGGCGTGCTGCTCTCAGGCGGGCTGGACTCCAGCCTCATCGTCGCTCTGCTCGCCGAGCAGGGACAGCGGGACCTCGCCACCTTCAGCGTCGGGTTCGAGGCGGAGGGCGGCGAGGAGGGCGACGAGTTCCACTACTCCGACCTGGTCGCACGCCACTTCGACACCAGCCACCGCCAGCTCCTGGTGCCGTCCGACCGCATCCCCGGGGCGCTGGAGTCGGCGGTGCTCGCGATGAGCGAACCGATGATGAGCCACGACGTGGTCGCCTTCCACCTGCTGTCCGAGCAGGTCGCCAAGGAGGTCAAGGTCGTCCAGAGCGGCCAGGGCGCCGACGAGGTGTTCGCGGGCTACCACTGGTACCCGGCGATGTCCGGCGTGCCCCGGCAGCAGGCCGCCGAGGCGTACATCGACACCTACTTCGACCGCTCCCACGCCGAACTGGCCCGCATCCTCCAGCCCGGGCTGCTGGCCGGGCGGGACGTCTCCGCCGAGTTCGTGCGCGCCCACATGGCGGCCGAGGGCGCCGAGACGGCCCTGGACGCCGACCTCCGGCTGGACACCCAGGTGATGATGGTCGACGACCCCGTCAAGCGCGTGGACAACATGACGATGGACTGGGGCCTGGAGGCCCGCGTCCCCTTCCTCGACCACGAGCTGGTCGAACTGGCCGCCGCCTGCCCGCCCGAGCTGAAGCTCGCCGACGGCGGCAAGGGGATCCTCAAGGCCGCCGGACGCAGGGTCCTCCCGGCGGAGGTCGTCGACCGGCCCAAGGGCTACTTCCCGGTCCCGGCGATCAAGCACATGGCGGGACCGGTGCTGCAACGGGTCCGCGAGGCCCTCACCGCCCCCGAGGCGAAGGAACGCGGCGTCTTCCGCCAGGAGTACGTCGCGGAGCTGCTCGACGCACCCAACGCGCACCGCACCAGGCGAGGAGCGAACACACTGTGGCAGGTAGCGCTGCTGGAGATATGGCTGCAGACGCACGGAATCCGCTGACCGCGACGGACCCGGACGCACGGGAACCGGGGCCGCCGGGCGCGCGCGCCGCCCCGGCGACGGACCCGCACGGCGGTGAGGCGGGGCCCGCGGGGACACCGCCGGCCGATTCCGCGGACACGGCCGCCCGTCCCGCCCCCGGCCTGGCCGGGGGAGCCACGGCGGCGGCCCGTCCGGCGCCCGAGCCGGTGCTCCTCGCCGACGCCGCCGCCGCGCACGACGTACCGCAGCGCCTGACCGCGCACGGCTGCTGGTACCCCTCCATGGACCCCGGCGGCCGCAACGTCGCCTTCATCTGCGACCGGACCGGCGTGCCGCAACTGTGGACCGGGCCCGTCGACGGCGAGGAGGCGCGGCTGCTGGACGCCGACCCCGACCCGGTCACGGAGGTCTCCTGGTCGCCGGACGGCCGCTGGATCGCGTACACCACGGCCCCCGGCGGCGGTGAACTGACCCGCGTGCTGTGCGTACGCCCCGACGGCACCGGCCGCCGCCTGCTGGCCGGCGGCGAGCCCGGCGCCTCCGCCTACCTGGGCTGCTGGACGCACGACGGCTCGGCGATCGCGGTGACGCTCACCGAGCCCGCGCCCGCCGGCCGGACCCGGACCGGCCACGACGGGCAGGCGGTGGACCTCCCGGAGCCCGCCCACTCCGGCGGCTGGGCGGGCCGGGACGGCCGTGCGGTACTGCTGGGCGGATCACCGCTCGGCGCCCCGACGGAACGGGACACGGCCGTGATCCAGGGGGCCGGCGCGGCCCCGTCGCGGGAACCGGGCCCGAGGGCGCTGGCGGCGTACCTCGTCGACCCCGAGGGCGCGACCGCGCCGGTGCTGGTGGCGAGCGAGGCGGGGGCGCCGACCCTGCGCGTCTGCGGGCTGAGCCGGGACGGCAGGCTCGCCCTGCTGCGCCGGGGTCCACGCGGCCGGCGCGAGGCGCTCGTCGTCCGCCGCCGGGACCGCGCCGTCACCTGCACCGTACGGGTGGCCGACGGCGATCCGTGGATCGGCGGCTTCGCCCCGGACGGCCGCACCGTGTGGCTGCGCAGCGACAGCGGCCGTGAGTTCGCGGCGCTCCTCGCGGTGCGGCTGGACGCCGGGGGCCGCCGGCTGGCGCAGTGGCCGGTCGCCGCCCGGCCGGACTGCGACCTGGAGCTGCTGAGCCTGCACCGGGACGGGCAGCACGCCGTGCTGTCCTGGAACGTGCGCGGAGTCAGCGAACTGGAGATCATGAAGCTGCCCGCCGCCGTCCCCGAGACAGACGGCCCGACAGCCCTGCGCGGCGCCGCCGGGCCGCCGGCCGGCGTCGCCCGCGGCCTCTCGCTGCCCCACGAGGTGGTCACCCGGCTCGCGCCCGGCCCCGACCCCGACGACCCGGTCGTGGCCCTGTCGGGCTCGCGGCGGCGGCCCGGCGTGTGGTGGCTGCCGCACGCCTCCGCCCTGCGCACCCCCTGGTCCTCGCGTGACGAGGACGCCGTGCCCGACGCGGGACACGCGCCCGTACAGCCCTTTCCCGTCCGTCCCGTCGCCCGGGACGGGCTCGCCCTCGGCGGCTGGTACTACAGGGCGCCGGGCCGCTCCCCGGGCGAGGCGGCGCCCTGCGTCGTCTACCTGCACGGAGGCCCCGAGGAACAGGAGCGCCCCGTGCTGCAGACGCTCTACCACGAACTGCTCGGCCGTGGACTGGACGTCTTCGCCCCCGACGTACGCGGCTCGTCGGGCTACGGCCGCTCGTTCGTGGACGCGGACCTCGGCACCAGGCGGTTCGCCGCGATCGAGGACGTCGCCGCCTGCGCGGCCCACGTCGTCGTCGCCGGCCTGGCCGACCCCCGGCGGCTCGCGGTGATGGGCCGCTCCTACGGCGGCTACCTGACGATGGCGTCCCTCGTCTGGCATCCGGAGCTGTTCCGCACCGGGGTGGCGGTCTGCGGGATGTCCGACCTCACCACGTTCTTCGCGGGCACCGAACCGTGGATCGCCGAGTCGGCCGCCCACAAGTACGGGCACCCCGAACACGACCGTGAACTGCTGCGGTCCCTGTCCCCGATGAGCCGGGTCGACGCCCTGCGCGTGCCGGTGCTCGCCGTGCACGGGGAGCACGACACCAACGTGCCCGTGGGCGAGTCACGGCAGTTCGTGCGGGCGGCGCGCGAACGCGGCCTGGAGGCAGAACTGCTGATGCTGCGTCAGGAAGGGCATGACTTCCGCCGTGCCGACAACCGGCGCCTGTTCCGCAGGAGCGCCGCCGACTGGATCGAGCGGCACCTGACGAGCCGGCCCGCCTGATCCGCCCCACCGGGCGCCGGCGCGGCGCCGCCGGCTCACACGATCGACGGGTCGGACTCCTCCTCGACGGTCCAGCTCACACCCCCGCGAAGGGCCTGGGACGCCTCCCCGGCTCCGCGCAGCGGCAGCACGACGACCGAGGCCGCCGCCGGCGCGCACAGGAGGCGGACAGGCAGGGCGCATCGGCTTCGTACATGACCGGCGACGAGGCAAAGGGCTCGGCCGGCCGGGTGGGCCCGGCCGGCCTCCGGCGGCCCGGCGGGCTCAGGGGCGGGGTGCGGCGCCCTCGTCGACGGGCAGGGCGACCGGCTCGTCGGCCCGCGGTACGGCCGGGGCGCCGGTGCCGAGTCCCCTGCTCCGGCGGCCGCTTCGCGAGCGCGTGCGGTGCAGCGCCAGCAGCAGCACCGGCATCAGCACGCAGGTGACCGCGGCGCTCTGCCAGAGGAGCGCGTCGAGCCGCCCGGCGGCCAGGTAGGCGCCCGCGGCGACCGCGGCCAGCGCGCACACACCGCGGTCCACGATGCTCTCCACCGAAAGCAGCGTGGCCCGCGGGGCGTTCGCCGGGATGGCGTCGTTGACGAGCTTGCGCTGCACGGGGTACACGAACCCGGTGATCGCGGCGAACGCGCACAACAGCACCACCACGGCCCAGGGCCCGCCGACGGCGGTGCCCGCCAGCGTCCCGGCGAGTGCCACGCTCAGCAGGGACACCCACGCCACCGGCGGCACCCGGCGGGCCAGCCACTGGGGACGGGCCGAGGTCACCGCCTCCGCGACCGTCATCGCCGCGAGCACCCCACCGTGCGCGCCCTCCCCGATGCCGTGGTCCAGGAGCACCGGCTGGAACAGGTTCACCTGGCAGATCCGGGACAGCGTGAAGACGGCCACGCCCTGCACCATGAGCAGGGCCAGCCACGGTGACGACCGCAGGGTGCGCAGCGCCGCCCGGGTGTCGCGCAGGAGACTGCCGTCGCGCCCCGGCCGGGCGCCCGGACGGACGTGGCCGCCTTGGGGCCCGGCCGGCCGGGGCAGGGCGAGGACGCAGCCGAGGGAACCGGCCGCGCTCGCGGCGCTGAGCACGTACGGGGACTGCGGGGCCAGCGTCATCAGGGGCCCGACCAGGGGCCAGCAGACCACCTTGGCGGCGAGCCCGAGGGCCCGGGCCGTGCCCTCGGCGCGCAGATAGTGGCTCTGCGCCCCCTCGGCCCGCAGCGCGTCGTACAGGTAGGCGCTCGCCGCCCCGGAGGTCAGCGAGCGCCCGGCGGCGATGGCGAGGAAGTGCACCAGGAAGCCCGTGTACGACGGGGACAGGACCGGGGCCAGATTGGCCGCCGTCATGACCACCGCCCCGGCGCCCAGGCAGTTGCGGGCACCGATGCGGTCGGCGACGACCCCGGTCGGTATCTCGAAGAGGCAGAAGGCGATGTAGTAGATGCTCTGGATGCCGAAGATCTGGTCGTCGGACAGGCCCGCGTCACGCTGGTAGGCGTAGAAGACGGGCATCCACCACAGCAGGTTGAACAGAAGCTGGAAGCCGTTGTTCAGACGGATGACACGCCGTGCGGCCGGACTCGGGGCCGGCGCCGGTGCGGTCAGGCGCGGGGAGCGCATGCCGGGCCTCACCGGGAGTACGGGCGGACCTGGACCAGGCGGAACGCCCCCTCGGCGGTCATGAGCCACTCGATGTCCAGGGCGCCGTCCGGGTCGTCCGCGCCGAAGTGCGACTGCAGCAGTCGGCCGGCCAGGGCCAGCCGGGCCAGCGCGGCGCGGGTCGCGGCCGGCAGGTCCTCGCCCGACGACCCGATGTCGACCGTACGGCCGCCGCCCTCCACGGTGTTGTAGAGGTACTGCTGGGGCAGGACCGTGCCGTCGACCACCCGCTCGGGCGATCCCGGCGTGCAGTTGAGGTACACGTTCCGGAAGTCCTCACGACGGGTCGGATTGCAGGTCACCAGCACCCCTCCGAGACCGGCCGGCACGTACTCCTGGACGATGACGCCCATGTAGGTGTCGTCCAGCGGGATACCGGCCTGGTGCCGCAGGCGCACACTGCGCGGCGACACCAGCGACGCCCACACCTGACGCACGGCGTCCATGAGCTGGTCCGTGCCGCGCACCGTGGTGACCGAGTCGTAGATGCCGGCGGCGGAGAAGCCCGGCAGGTCCTCGGCGTTGGAGGACGAGCGCACTACCAGACGGCCCCCGCCGGCCGACAGCGGTGCCACCGACGAGATGATCGCGCGTTCCACCTCGTCGGGCACCGGCGTGGCGCGCGTCAGCTGCTGGAGGCTGAGCGCGAGGGAGTCGACCACGTCGAACGCCTCCAGTTCGAGCGCCATCTTCAGCTTGCCGATGCCCTGTTGCAGCGCGGGTGACGAGGTGAGGAAGAGATGGTGCAGCCGGAACGGCAGCGCCACTCCCTCGGGTGCGCGGACCGTCTCCGCCACGCGGGCCGCTGCCGCGGCGCGCAGCCGTTCCCGTGACGCGCCGGGCTCCCCGAGCCGGGCGGCGAGATGGCCGAGCAGATCGGGCCGCGGCGGACGCGGACGCGCGTAGAACGCGGTCAGGTCCGCGGCGCGGCTGTCCAGGACGTGGTGCAGCTCCCCGAGGTTCGCCGCCTTGGTGCCGTAGCTGTCGCGGTCGGCGCCGCGCAGCCGGTGCAGCGCGAGCACCGGAGCGTCCTCCAGCAGCGGCGCCTCCAGACGGATCCGCTGCTGGTGCCAGGCGGGTTTGGTCAGCGCCGGTGCCCGCGACAGCCGTTCCACGGTGACGGCGTCCTCCTGGGCGCTGTAGCGCACCCAGGCGCCGTCGAGCCCGTCGCGCCGCACGATGTCGTCGAGGTCGCGGACGATCGCGTTGGGGATGCCCCAGCCCGAGGCGAGGACGTTGGTGTGGGAGAGCGGCGTGATGGGGGCCGTGTTGATGATCCCGGCGACGCGCGGCACGTCGTCGGGCGGACAGGGCATCGCGACGATGTCCGACCAGCCCAGCTCCCGCGCCGCGCTCTCGTACTCCGCCAGGGTGCGGAAGTAGCGCAGCCGGCCCCGCGCCTCGCCCGGGTTGAGACAGGTGCGGGTCCGGTTGCCGAACAGCTCGTGGCTGAGGATGCGCGGCACCCGCGTCTCGCTGACGTGGGACAGTTCGTGCTCCTGCCCGTGGTTGGCGGGCTTCAGCAGCAGCGGCAGGCGTCCGTCCACCCGCCCGCGCACATAGCCGTAGAACTCCTCCAGCAGTGCCCCGTGCATGGTGTCGGCCTCGGTCGTCTCCAGCACCAGGAAGGGCCGCTCGTCGCCGTCGGCCTCCTCGTCGGTGTGCAGGGACAGCACGCCGAGCAGGAAGCGGCGTTCGGGGTCCGTGTAGACGGAGGCGTTGAACGCGTCCAGGTCCGCGTCGAGTTCGTCCAGCGTCAGGCCGAGGATCCGGGTCGCGATGTAGTCGACGTGGAAGGGGTGCACCCGGGTGTCGAGCAGGTGCCAGGTGTCCTCCGCACGGTCCACCACGACCTTCAGGTAGGGGTGCCCGGCCAGCACCCCGGACAGGGTGCGGAACAGCGGCAGCGAGAGGTTGGCGCCGACGACCGTCCGGTCGCCGGCCGCGTCCGGCGCACCCGTCGCGCCCAGGGCGAGGGTCATGCCCGCACCCCCTCGCCGATCTGCGTGGGCAGGATGCGCGGCATGGCGTCCACCAGCGCGGTGAGGTCCCGGACCACGGACTGCGGCCGGTCGGCCGACAGCAGGCAGAGCCCCGCCATGGTGTTGGCCCCGGCGGCCGGGTCGTAGACCGGCACCGGCGCGCCCTGCGGCAGCGAGTTCTCGTGGACCACGGACAGTGAACTGCCCGCGCCGATCGGGGCGCCGCGCAGCACGGCCGCCGGGTCCCACAGATGACGCCGGGCCCAGGGAGCGCCGTCGCCGTCCACCGCGAGGACCACCAGGGAACCGGCCGCGCCCTCGGCGTCCTCGCCGGTCAGCGCCCGCACGGGCCACTCGGGCGAACGGCCCAGGAGCTGATCGGTGAACAGGCCCACCAGGTCGAGCCCGAAGACCTCCTCGATCTGCGGCACCGTCATCGCGCCGCCGAACCGCGCGGCCGTCTCGATGACCCACATGCGGCCGTCCGCGCCCAGCTTGATCTCCGTGTGCGTCCCGCAGTCCTCCAGCCCCAGGGCCTCGACGGCCTGCCGGGCCAGCTCCACGATCCGGTCCTGCGCGGCGCCGCCGAGCGCGGCCGGGGTGATGCCGGCCCGCTCGGTGAACGGAGCCACCGTCGGCATCCGCCCGCTGACGCACACCGGGCGGAAGACACCGTCCACGACCACGCCCTCGACGCTGACGTAGTCACCCCAGCCCGAGCCGTCGAACCAGTCGCCGGCACAGCCGCTGACGATCTCCTCGACGATGAAGTCCTCGCCGGCGCCCGCCACATGGAGCTCGGCGAACCCCAGCCGCGCCGACTCCGTCATCACCGCCCGCGACCGCTGCCAGGCCGCCCGCGCCAGCTCGGGCGCCTCGATGATCTGGTGCGCCGTCGAACCGGCGCTCCAGGCCGCCTTCAGCAGCAGGGGGTAGGTCAACTCGGCGGCCGCGCGGTCCAGTTCGGCTGCGCCGGTGACCGAGCGGAACCTGGGCTGCGGTATCCCGTGGCGCTCCCAGGCACGGCGCATCAGCCGCTTGTCCCGGGCCAGCGCGGCGGCGGGCCCGGCACCGCGCAGGCCGAGCCGCCGGGACGCCTCGGCGACCGCGACCACCGCGTACTCCGAGAACGTGACGATCGCGTCCGCGCCGACCTCGCGCGCCCGCCCGGCGATCAGCCCGACCAGATCCGAACCGGACCGGTCGCCTGCCATGACGACCGAGTCGCACAGCCCGGCGGCGTCCGCCGCCACCCCGGCGGGCAGCTCGCTGAGTGCCAGCAGGTGCACCGCGGACCTCGCGGCCACCCGCGTCAGGGCGTGCCCCACCGGGGGACCGCCCTTGGCATGCACGTACAGCACCCTGCTCACGAATACCCAACTCCTCTTGACTCGACGACGTCCGAGGCGCGCACCGCGCCGTGTGCCGGCGGCGGGCCCGCGGCCGGGCCGGTACGACCCCGCCGTTCCACCGCCTCCTTCAAGCGAACCAGGCCCAACCCCCTTGCGTGGGGCCGCGATACGCGAACGGCTCAGGCAAATGCCCGACTGCCGGCGGTCTCGGCCGGCCCGCGCACGGCCGGTGGTGCGCCGGTGCCGCGGCCGTCCTGAGGCGCCGCGTCCGGCCACCCCGCATGTCCGCCGCACTACGGGATACGCATGAAGTGTTACGCAAAGTAACGCAGTAGACGGTTGAAGGAGTTGAGCCGTGGACGAAGCCGATTTCAAGGCGCTGCTCGAGACCCTTCCGGTGTCCTGGTGGGAGGCCGACGGCGGACTGACAGTCGTCGACAGCGGGGGCGGCGCGTTCGACGACGAGCGCACCGCGCGGCGCTTCCTGGAAGCCCTCTGCGCCGACCGCGGCGGCACGCCGCTCCCCGCCGGCACCGGCCCGTACCAGGCGTCCTTCGAGGGCCGGACCTTCGACGTGAACTGGCCCGCCCGCGACGACGGCCCGGACCGGCACGGCAGCAGGGGAGTGGCCGTCGAGGTGGGCGGCCGCGCGGAGGGGAACCCGTACGCCTCGTTCGCCGACCTCACCCCGGCCGTGGCCTTCGTGCGCGACGCCGCCGGCCGCTACCTGTGGGTCAACCACGCCTACGCCCACCTGTACGGCACCACGCGCGACGCGTTGATCGGCCGGCACCTCGCCGACATCGACGAGCCCGAGGACGTCGAACGGTTCCGCGCCCTGGACCGTGAGACCCTGTCCTGCGGCACCCCCGTCCGGCACACCCTCACCTACCGGCGCTCCGACGGCTCACCGGGGCACGCCGCCGGGTACCGCTTCCCGGTCCGCTGGGGCGCCGCACGCTGCGTGGCCGGCATCTACGTCGACGTCACCGAGCACACCCGGGCGCTGGACCAACGGCACCGCGCCGAGGAGGACTTACGCGCGCTGCGCGACCGCAGCGGCCTGCCCTGCGTACGGCTGTCCGCGGACGGCCTCGTCGAGGAGGCCGGCACCGCGGTCGCCGAACTCCTGCGCGTGCGCCTGTCCGACCTCATCGGCCGGCCCGCGGACACCCTGCTGGCCGACACCCCCGAACGCGGCGTCCTGCACCGCCTGTGGCACGACCTCGTCGGCGGCCGGCGCAGAAGCGCGCGCGCCGCCGCCGTACTCGTCGACGCGGACAGCCGGCAGCGCCGGGCCCTGGTCCAGTTGAGCGCGGTCTCCCGCGTGCCGGAGCGGGAGACCGGCGTGTGGGCAGTCATGACGCACCTCGGCCTGCCACACGAGGCGCGACCGCCCCTGACCGCGGCCCAGGTGCGCATACTCGCCCTGCTGGCCGCCGGGCGCAGCAACGCGGAGATCGCCGGGGCGCTGCACCTGTCCCGGCAGACCGTGGACTACCACCTGAGCCGGCTGCGCGACCTGCTGGACGCCGCCACCCGCCCGGCGCTGGTGGCCCGCGCCTACGTGCTCGGCATCCTCTCCCCGCAGGCCTGGCCGCCGAGGTCCGTCACGGCGGCGCACCCGCTGAGCCCGGTCTGAGACCGCGCGTCGCCGCTCTTCCTCCGTGAGGGCCGGCGGACTCTCCGAGACGGCCGGGTCCGGGTGCACCGCGGCGGCCGACGGGCCGCCGTCGGGCAGGGCGCACCCGCGCCGCCGGACAGCGGCGCGTCGCGTACCAGGCAGGCTCAAGTGCCCGCCACGAGCAGGTATTTGGACCCCGCGCGGCCCGCCGTCCCGGGACCGGCGGGCCGACACCTCGATGGGCGCCGACGCGGGGTACTCGGAACCTACGCGCCCGCCGCCGCAAACGGAAGCCCCAATTCCTCTCGACCTCGGGCGGGCGGCGCGACACCGGCGGGAGCGGTGGCGGGCGGGCGGCGTCCTAAGCCGGGCCGCATCCGTCCCTAGGTGAGCAAGCGCTTGGTAAGGTGCTCGGCGAGTCCACTGGGACAGGGAGGATGCGCCATGCCGTCGTCGCAAGCAGAGGCCTTCTACGAGCGGGAGGCCGCCGACCGGTTCCTGCCCACCGACTACACCCGGGGCCCCTGGGACGCCGGCTCCCAGCACGCCGGCCCGCCGGCCGCGCTGCTCGGGCTCGCCGTGGAACAGCGTCCCGGCGGCCGGCCGGACATGCGCGTCGCCCGGCTCACCTACGAGATCACCCGGCCCGTGCCCATACGGCCGCTCACCGTCACCACCCGGGTGCTGCGGGCCGGGCGCGGCGTGGAGCTCGTCGAGGCCTCCCTGACCCCGGACGGCGGGGCGGAGGTGATGCGGGCGACGGCCCTGCTGATGCGGACGGCGCCCGGGTCGGTGCCGCAGGTGTCGCCGGGCCCGCGGGTGCCCGGTCCCGCGGCTGTGTCCCCGCAGGCGTTCTTCCCCGTCCCCTGGGACCAGGGCTACCACACCGCCATGGACGTGCGCTTCGCCGCGGGATCGTTCCTGGAGCCCGGCCCGGCCACGGCGTGGATGCGCATGCGGGTGCCCCTGGTCGCGGGCGAGGAGACCGCACCGCTCAGCCGCGTGCTGACCGCAGCCGACTCGGGCAACGGCCTCAGCTCGGCGCTCGACTACCACCGCTACGTCTTCGTCAACGCCGATCTCACCGTGAGCCTGCACCGCCACCCCGAGGGGGAGTGGGTCTGCCTGGACGCGCGGACGATGGTGGACGGCGCCGGCATCGGCCTCGCCGAGTCCGCACTGCACGACGAGAAGGGCCCGCTGGGCCGCGGCACGCAGAGCCTCTACGTGACCGAGCGCGGCTGACCGGCCGCCCACGGCGACGCGGAGCGGACGGCGGGGGCCCCAGGCCGACCTCCTGCGGCGGGAGGTCGATTCCCTCGCCCTGCGGGCGGGCCAGTGCCTGGACCTGGACCTGTCGGGCCTGGAGTTCTGCGACTCGACCGGCATCACCGTCCTGCTCGCGGCCCGCCGGTACGCCGGGGCGGCGGACGCGGGCATCGTCCTGACCGGGGCCCCGCCGCACCTGCTCAGAGTCCTCACCACGGTCGGTCTCGACCAGGTCTTCACCCTCCGCCCGGCTCCGGACCCTCCGTCCGCCGGCGCCGCGGCAGGATGACCACGCCGTCCCGGCGCGGGCGAGGTCCGGCCGGCGGTCAGCCGTGCGCGGCCCGGCCGGCGTCGCGGTAGCGCGGGGCCAGGGTGGCGCCCGAGCCGGCGCGCAGGGCTCGTTCCGCGTCGGCCAGCAGGGTCACCGCCCCGGGGTCGGACAGGCCGGGCACGCACACCACCTCGTCGCTCTCCAGCGCGGCGAGGGACGCCTCGGCCACGTCGGCGGCGGGCATCCCGCCCGCGTCGTGGACCCGGGCCTCCCCCGCGACGGGGGCCTCGCCGGTGCCGAGGTGGAACTCGGTGGCGGTGAGCCCGGGGCAGACCACCTGGAACCGCACCGGGGTGCCGGCGAGTTCGGCGGCGAGGGTCCTGGTGAACGCCACGATGTAGCCCTTGGTGCCCCCGTACACGGCGCGGTGGGGGAGGGGGTCCGGTGGCAGGGCGCCGGCGAACGCCAGCAGTGAGGCGACGTTGACGACGGCGCCCCGGCCGCGCGCCAGCATGTGCGGGAGGGCCGCGCGGGTCAGCACCGTCGGCGCCACCACGTTGACGTCGATCACCTTGGCGAGCAGGGCGGCGTCGACCTCGGCGAAGGGCCCGTACCCGTTGATCCCCGCGTTGTTGACCAGCAGCGCCACGTCGTCGGCGGCCACTCGCTCCGCGACCCGGGAGAGGTCCGGCGAGCTGGCGAGGTCGGCCGCCATCGGCTCGACGGCGGCCCCGCTCTCCTCGCGCAGCCGTCCCGCCAGCGCGTCCAGCCGATCGGCGCGCCGGGCGACCAGCAGCAGGTCCCAGCCGCGCGCGGCCAGCGCGGCCGCGTACTCGGTGCCGATCCCGGACGACGCCCCGGTCACCACGGCGCGGCGGGCCGGTTCCCCGGATGCCATGCGCTGCTCCTTCGCTCGATGACCGCTCGATGACCGCCCGGTCCCGCCGTCCCGGTCGCCCACGCGGGCCCGGTGCGCCCGGGAGTCGATCGGCGGGCGGCTGAGCCGCCCCCGCGCGTCCACCGGGAACACGCGACGGGGCGCGGCCCGCGGGGGACCGGTGCCGCGTCAGCGGCGTGTGTAGGGGGCTGTCATGCCGCGGCCGGCCTGGCCGGCCGCGGCCTTGTGGGTCGCGGCGATCGCGGCGAGGGCGAGGAGCGTGGCGATGGCGCCGGCGACGACGTTGTTGACGATGGTCTTGGTCGTGCTGACACTGCCGGCGACGACCCAGGGGGCGATGATCGTCCAGATGCCCATGATGCAGGCGCCCCAGGCCATGCTGTGGGTCCGCTCGTAGGCGCGGCCGAAGCCCCCGCTCATGAGGAGGGCGTAGGCGATGCCCACGACGAGATTGGTGACCGCGAGGGTGGACAGGGCGTTGAAGCCGGTGATCCAGGGCGAGGCGGCCATGTAGATGCCGGTGAGGAAGGCAAGTGTGCCTACGGCCTGCCCCTGGGGGGTGCTGGTGGCGCGCTCGGCCATCTCGTGGCGCATACGCATGTCGACGATGTCGGGGTGCGTCTCCATGGACGGCCCGTGGGAAGTGGTCATTGCCTTCACCTCGGAACGAGTGACGCTCATTTCGCCCGCCGGGTACCCAGCCACCGCGGCGGAACCCGACTCACCGCCCACCGATGTGCGGGTCCATGTCACAGCAGCCGTGCGGCCGTCTCCGGCACGGGGTGGCCGGGACTCCGTCCGCGGCCTAATCTAGGTAGACCTACCTACCTAGTTTGGATGGTCATGGGCGAGACCGACACGAGTTCGACGACCCGCGGCAGGCGGCGCCCGGCGCGGGAGCGGCTGCTGGAGGCAGCGGCCAGGCGCTTCTACGCCGACGGCGTGGCGGCGACCGGCATCGACACGATCACCGCCGAGGCCGGCGTCGCGAAGATGAGCCTGTACAACAACTTCTCCTCCAAGGCCGAGCTGGTCCGCGCCTACCTCGACGCCCGGCACGAGGAGTGGCTCGGCCTGTACCGGGCGCGGCTGGAGCCGTCCCGGGGGCCCAGAGACGGCGTCCTGGCGGTGTTCGACGCGTACGCGGACCACGCCGCGTACGCGTACGAGCGGGGTTTCCGCGGCTGCGGCCTGCTCAACGCCGCCGCCGAGCTGCCCGCCGGGGACGAGGGCCGGGCCGTGGTCCGCGCCCACAAGGAGGAGGTCGAGCGCCTGATCGCCGGGCACCTGGACGAGCTGCTGCCCGGCCGCCCCGAAGAGGCCCGCGCGACGGCCGAGCACCTGTCCTTCCTCCTGGAGGGCGCGATGGCGCGCGCCGGCCTCGAAGGGGACGGCGAGCGCCTGCGGCACGCCCGCGCGCTCGCCGCGGGCCTGCTGGACCGGCTGTGAACGGCGCCGGCCGCGGCCGGTCCGCGGGCACGGGAACGCTGTGCGTGCTGGCGGCGTCCGTGCTGTGGGGCACGACGGGAACGGCCGCCACCTTCGCGCCGGAAGTCGGCCCGCTGGCCATCGGCGCCGTCGCCATGGGGATCGGCGGGCTCCTGCAGGCGCTCTTCGCCGCGCGGCCGACCCTCCGCAGCGTGCCGCGCCTGCGCGCCCGGCGCGGCACGGTGCTGCTCGGCGCCGTCTCGGTGGCCGTCTACCCGCTGGCCTTCTACAGCTCCATGCGCCTGGCCGGGGTCGCCGTGGGCACCGTGGTGTCGATCGGCACCGCCCCACTGGCCTCGGCGGTGATCGAGCGGGCCGTGGACCGGCGCCGCCTCACGCGCCGCTGGACGCTCGCCGCCTGCCTCGGCCTGCTCGGCACGGCCTCGCTGTGCGTCGCGGAAGCGTCCCGCGCCTCCGACGGCACCGGGCGGCGGTCCGTGGCCGGCATGCTGCTCGGAGTCGGCCTGGGGCTCGTGGCGGCCGCGACGTACGCCCTCTACTCCTGGGCCGCGCACCGGCTGATCACCCGTGGGACACCCTCCCGCGCGGCGATGGGCGCGGTGTTCGGACTCGGCGGGCTGCTCCTGGTCCCCGTCCTGCTGGCGACCGGCGCCCCGCTCGTGCACTCCTGGACCGGCGCGGCCGTCGGCCTTTACATGGCGCTGGTCCCGATGTTCACCGGCTACGTCCTCTTCGGCTGGGGGCTCGCGCACGTGTCGGCGAGCACGGCCACCACCCTGTCCCTGCTCGAACCGGCGGTCGCGGCCGTCCTCGCGGTCCTCGTCGTCGGCGAACGGCTCCCCGCTCTCGGCTGGACGGGCGTCGCGCTCGTCATCATGTGCCTCGCCCTCCTCACCGCACCGACACGCGCCGGCGCCAGGAAGCGGGACGCGGTCAGCCGCCCGGACGAGGCGCCCGTGCCGGCCCCGGCGCACACGGCCGGGAGCGGGCCCGGCTGAGGGCCGGGGGAAGCGCAGGGGGGCGCTCCCGTGCGCTCCCGTGCGCGCCCGGAGGCGCGGGTCGCGCCGCGCCGTCTCCGTCGGCTACGGCGCGAGCGGCCGCGCGCGGGCCACGAGCAGGGCGACGTCGTCGTGGCCGGTCGAGTGCCGCAGCCGCCCCAGGAGCCGGTCGCAGGTCTCCTCCACGGTGCTGCCCGGCTCCGCCAGCAGACGCAGCAGGGCGCCGAGGCGGTCGTCGATGGGGTCGTCGCGGGTCTCGACCAGGCCGTCGGTGTAGAGGACGAGTTGGTCGCCGGGGTCCAGGGCGAGGGTCGTGGTGTCGAAGGGCGCGCCGCCGACCCCCAGCGGAACTCCGGTGGGCAGGTCCAGCAGTTCGGGCGGCCGCCCGGCCCGGACCAGGACCGGGGGCAGGTGACCGGCGGACGCCAGGTGCAGCCGGGTGCGGCGGGGGTCGTAGACGGCGTACAGGCAGGTGGCGATGTAGGGGTCGAGGCCGAGCGTGATCCTGTCGAGGTGGGCCAGGACGCGCGCCGGGTCGAGGTCCAGATCGGCGAGTGTGGAGGTGGCGGTGCGCAGCCGGCCCATGGTGGTCGCGGCGTCGATGCCGCTGCCCATCACGTCGCCGACCGTGAGCACGGTGCGGTCGCCGTCCAGCGGGATCACGTCGTACCAGTCGCCGCCCACCTGGCTGAACGCCTGGGCGGGCAGGTAGCGCGCGGCCACCTCCAGGCCGGGATGGCGGGCCGGCAGACGCGGGAGCAGGCTGCGCTGGAGGGTCTCGGCGGCGCTGCGGATGTGCTCGTGCAGGACGGCGTTGTCGATGCTCAGCGCGGCGGTCGAGGCGAGCTCGCAGGCGAGGGCGAGGTCGTCCTCGTCGAACGGCTGGGGGTTGCGGGCGCGCGCCAGGCCCATCACGCCGATGACGTTGTCCCGGGCGATGAGCGGGACGGCCATGTCGGTGTGCACACCGGCCCGGGCGAGCAGACCGGCCTTGCCGGCGTCGGCGGCGATGCGGCCGTGGCCGCCGCTGCCCACGTGGGTGATCAGCAGCGGCCTGCGGGTGCGGACGCAGTGGGCCGCCGGGTGGTCCGCGTGGTACGTGGTGAGGCAGCCGGGCGCGACGATCGCCTCGGCGGCCTCGCTCGGATAGGCCGTCTTGACCGCCATGGCGCGGAACTGGGCGGGGCCCTCGCCCAGTTCCGCGCGGCCCGTCTGCAGGACGGAGTCCAGGAGGTCCACCGCGACCATGTCGGCCAGATCCGGCACGACGACGTCGGCCAGCTCCCGCGCCGTCCGCTCCACCTCCAGGGTCGTGCCGATGTGGGCCGAACCGTTCGCCATCAGCCGCAGCCGCTGCTGCGCCCGGTCCGCTCGCCGGCCGGCTTCGTAGCGGTCGGTCACGTCCACCACCACGTTGGCGATGCCCAGCACGTGCCCGTGCGTGTCCTCCAGCCGGTACATCGACACCGCCCAGGCGCGGTCGTGGTCCGGGTCGGCCGGGGTGCGGCCCACCACCTGCCGGTCCACGACGGGCACGCCGGTCGCCAGGATCTCCCGCATCGCGGACTCCGCGCCCGAGAACGGCTCACCGGGCAGGACCTCCCGGAAGCTGCGGCCCACGTGCTCCGCCTCGGACAGTCCGTGCATCTTGGCCATCGCAGGGTTGACGTCCAGGTACCGCAGCTCGCTGTCCAGGACCGACAGTCCGACCGGCGCCTGCGACACCAGCCGGGTGGACAGCGCCACCTTGCGCTCCACCTGCCGCAGCGTGGCACGGTCGGTGGCCAGGCCCAGGGCGTAGTGGTCGCCCAGATGGTCCGTGAGCCGCATGTTGCGGAACTCCACCATGCGGGTACGGCCGTCCTTGTGCCGGACGGGGAACGCCCCAGCCCAGCCCCGGCCGGACTCCATCACCTCGGCGAAGAGCCTGATCGCCGCGTCGCGGTGCTCCGGGTGCAGCAGCAGCGGCGCCGCGTACTGCCCGACCGCCTCCTCCCCGGCGTAGCCGAACAGCTCCTCGGCCTGTGGGCTCCACATGTCGATACGGCCGTCGGCCTCCAGCAGCACCGCCGCGACACCCAGCAGGTCCAGCAACCCGCTCGGCTCCGCGACGGTGCTCTCCACGCGGTCCGCCGCCCACCGCGGGCGCTGCTCGGCTCGGCTCATCGGGCTCGCTCCCTTCCCTCGCCGCGGAGGAACCCCCTACAGCACAGCACGTGCAGAGGCGGCGCGCCGCCTCCACCGCCCCGCCGGAGGGGCGGGCGGCCCGCGCCGGCCGCGGGCCGGACTCCGCCCCCGGCGGAGTGAACGGGGCGTGTCCATCATGCTCACAGCCCGAACAACTTCGCCGCGTTGTCGTGGCAGACCGCCCGCAGCCAGTCCCGTCCGAGACCGAGGCGCTCCAGGGCGTGCAACTGGTGCGCGTACGCGTAGGGGATGTTGGGGAAGTCGGAACCGAGCAGGACGCGGTCGCCGAGCCGGGCGAGCCGGGACAGGGCCCGCCGCGGGAACGGCATGAGCTTCTCGGTGAAGTCGGTGAACACCATCGTCGTGTCCAGCCGCACCTGGTCGTACCGCTCGGCGAGTCCGAGGAAGTCCTCGTACTCGGGCATTCCCAGGTGTGCGACGACCAGCCGCAGCCCCGGATGGCGCGCCAGCACCCGGGCGACCGGTCCGGGACCGGTGTGCTCGCCCGGCGCGGGCCCGGAACCGCAGTGGATCACCACGGGGACCCCGGCCTCCGCCAGCGCCGCCCAGGCCGGCCGGAGCAGCTCGTCGGCCGGGTCGTACGCCCCGACCTGCACGTGTGCCTTGAACACGCGGGCGCCCGCGTCGACGGCCTCACGGACGTAGCTCTCGACGCCGGGCTCGGGGTAGAGCGTGGCGGTGTGCAGGCAGTCGGGGGTGCGCCGGGCGAAGTCGGCCGCCCAGCCGTTCAGCCACCGGGCCATGCCGGGCTTGTGCGGGTAGAGCATCGACGTGAAGGCCCGGACACCGAACCGGCGCAGCAGGGCCGTGCGTTCCTCCTCCGCCTTCCGGTAGGTGATCGGCCACTCCAGGCCGGCGGTCAGCGGTCCCTGCTCGTCGAAGTAGTCCCAGACCTTGTGCAGGACGCGTTCGGGCATGAAGTGCGTGTGGACGTCGATCAGCCCGGGAAGCCCGAGCCGGCGCCAGAAACGACGGACCTCCCCGGCCTCGTCCCCGCCGGAGGTCACGTCACCGGCCGGACCTCGCGAACCGGTCGCCCCGAGTGGCATGCGGTGATCATTCATGCCCCCACCATCGGCTCCGATGGGGGCCCGAGTCCACCCCCTGCGGGCAGTGAGGGACCACGGAACCTCTGCCGCGGGCCTGGTCGAGGACCTCGCATCTCACATCGTGGTACTTGCTTTTCAGAAAGCAAGACAAATGAGATCGTTTGCATCGCCCGCACAGGTCGCACGGTCTTTCGGCGAGGGGACACGTGCGTGATCCGGGCCCTCGGCAACCGATCTCCACCTCGCGCGCGAAAGACCGAGCAATGCCCGCACCAGCCACAGGCTCCGCCCAGACACCCGTCAATTCGCGGTCCCGCGTCCTCATCGCCAGTCTCATCGGCACGACGATCGAGTTCTACGACTTCTACGTCTACGCGACCGCCGCCGTCCTGGTCTTCCCCTCCCTCTTCTTCCCGGGCGGCGACCCCACCACGGCCCTCCTGTCGTCCTTCGCGGTGTTCGGCGCCGCGATGGTCGCCCGCCCGATCGGCGCCGTGGTCTTCGGGCACCTCGGCGACCGGCTCGGCCGCAAGCGGACCCTCGTGGTCTCGCTGCTGACGATGGGCCTCGCCACCCTGCTCATCGGCGTTCTCCCCACCTACGCCCAGGCCGGCTGGATCGCCACCGCGCTGCTCGTGCTCATGCGGCTCGCGCAGGGCTTCGCGCTCGGCGGCGAGTGGAGCGGCGCCGCGCTGGTCGCGACCGAGAACGCGCCCCGCGGCAAGCGCGCCCTGTACGGCACCTTCCCGCAGCTGGGAGCCCCGCTCGGCTTCATCATCGGCAACGGTCTCTTCCTGATCATCGGCGCCCTGCTCCCGTCAGCGGCCGGAGGCGACCCCACACAGCCCTCCGACGCCTTCGTCAGCTGGGGCTGGCGCATCCCGTTCCTGTTCTCCGCGGTGATGGTCGCCATCGGCCTGTGGGTGCGGTCGCGGCTCGTCGAGTCCGCGGTGTTCGCCAAGACCCGCGAGACCGGCAAGGTGCGCAAGCTGCCGCTGGCCACCGTGGTCCGCGGCCACTGGAAGCAGCTGGTCCTCGGCACCTTCTTCATGCTGGCCACGTACGTGCTCTTCTACCTGATGACGACGTTCTCGCTGAGCTACGGCCGCACCCCGAAGGACGCCGCCGTGCCGGGCCTGGGCTACAGCTACACCACGTTCGTACTGATGATGATCTTCGGCGTGCTGTTCTTCGCCGTGTTCACCCTGGTCTCCGGCCCGCTCGCCGACAAGTACGGCCGACGGGCCACCCTGCTGTGGGTCACCGCCGCGATCGTGGTCTTCGGGCTGGTCTGGGTGCCGCTGATCGGTCTGGGCACGCTCGGCGTCGTCCTGTGGCTCGTGCTCGGCTTCACGCTGATGGGCATGACGTTCGGCCCGATGGGCGCGCTCCTGCCCGAGCTCTTCCCGACGAGCGTGCGCTACACCGGATCCGGCATCTCGTACAACGTCAGCTCCATCCTCGGGGCGGCCGTCGCCCCCTTCATCGCGGTGGCGCTGTGGAAGGCCGGCGGCGGATCCCCCTGGCTGGTCGGCGTCTACCTCTCCGCGATGGCGGTGCTGACGCTGGTCGCGCTCTTCCTCGGGGAGGAGACCAAGGACGTCTCCCTCGACGAGGGCGAGGCCGCGTCGGCGGGCGACGGCGCGCGCGCCCCGGCGGCCTCCTCCGCGGTCGCTCCGTAGCCCCGGAGTCCTCTCTTCCCGCCGTTCACCCGGCCCGCGCCTCGTGGCCCCGGAGCCTCTGCTCCCGCCGCTCACCCGGCCCGTGCCTCGCCTTTCGGCCCCCGGCTCGCGTTCCGCCGCCGGGGGCCGTGGCGTGCCCGCCGGCGCGGCGGGCGGTGGATTGAGGCACCACCGCGCGGGCAAGCGGACGTCACGGCGGCGGAGCCCGGACGGGCCCCGCCGCGTCCGCCGGTTCGACCAGGGAGAGTGGGCAGGGGATGACGCGGGAAACGATCGCGGCGCCGGGAGGACCGTCCCGGCCGGCCGGCCGGGACGACGCCCCGACGCCGCCGCTGCGGCCGGGCGGGTACGACCCGGGCGACTACGCCGCGCTCGTCGTGCGCGGCGCCGAGGAGGCCGGGGTGTCGGCGCTGCTGCTGATGGGAGTGCTCCACAACGAGGCGTACAAGCCCCACCACCCGCTGCTGGAGCGGCTGTGGCACTGGTGGAAGCCCGAGGCCTCCTTCGGCATCGCCAACATGCACCGGGCGACGTTCGAGGAGGTGCGGCGCGCGCACGGTCTGACGGGCCGGTGGGAGGACCTGCGCGACGACCCCGCGTTCGCCGTGCGGGCAGCGGCCCTGCACCTGAAGGACCTCGACCGGCGGCTGCCGGGGCGGCACGTGCGCCGGTACAGCCGGGACGAACTCCTCGCCCTCGGCTACAACGCCGGTGAGCGCAACATGCGGGCCTTCGCCCGCGGTGTGCCCCCGGGCCCCATGGCCCGGTCCTACCTCCGCCGCCTGCGGGCCAACCGCCACCGTTCGGCCAGGGCGCTCGCGGCGGTCGCCGGCCCGGACGCCCCGGCTTCCCGGGCCGCGACGACGCGGCCGGCCAGCCGGAATCGGGCAAACGGGGCATAAAGAGCATCCTGGGTGAGGGCGCGGGTAACGGGATGTGAAAGTCACTCCTACAGGGAGGTGCATCCCATGACGCCGACTCAGGACGTCGTCGAGATGATCCTGGAGGATCACCGGACGATGGAGGACCTGCTCCGCCTGATGCGCAGCACGGAGGCCGATCGACAGGGCGCGCTGCACGACTTCGCCCACCTGATGATCGCGCACGGTGAGGCCGGGAGAGCCTCCGTGCACCCCGTGCTGGAGACGTTCGAGGACGCCGACACCGTCGAGCACGTCGAGGCCGCGCACCGGGAAGCCGTCAAGGTTCTCTTCGCACTCCTCCAGGTGGGCCGGATCGGCTCCGCCGAATGGGACTGGAGGCTCCAGCAGTTGGCCTCCGCCACCGCCCGGCACACGGACGCCGAGGAGCGCACCCTGGTCAACCGGGTACGGGAGAGCCTCAGTCGGCGGTGCCGGGAGGAACTCGGCGCCGGCTTCGCCCGGACGGAGGCCGAGTTGCTGACGGCGCGGTGCGGCAGCGTCGCCAACGTGCACCGCATGGTCCACGACGCCGCACCCCTGTGATGTCCCGCCTGCTTCGTGAACACCCGGCGACGGGATCGTCCCGGCCGCCGCGGAGGAGAGACCCACGACAGGAGGCCGTCATGAACTGGACCCTGGACACCTTCCTCACCCAGGTCGCCGAACGCGCGGGCTACGACGGGCCGCAGCAGGGGGCAAGAGCCGTGCGCAACGTGCTGGAGGTCCTCGGCGCCCACCTGGTGGGCGACGACCGCACGGACCTGGCCGCGCTCCTGCCCGGCGGCTGCGGAGCACTGCTGACCGCGAGCGCGCCGGCCAGCGAGCCGCTGACGCCTGCGTCGTTCGTCGAGGCCGTGGCCGACCGCAGCAACGAGGACCTCGCCGAGGCGAGACGCGAGATCGACGCCGTGCTGCCCACCCTCGCCGAGGTGGCGGACCAGGCGCTGCTGCGCCGTGTGCTCACGCAGTTGCCGCCGGGCCACGCCGGCCTGTTCGGCCGCACCGAACCCGGCTGACCGGCCCGGCCGCCCGCCCGGGCGCCGTGTTCCGGAGTGCGGCCGCTGATCAGTCGCCGACGGCCTGGACGATCTCCTGCGGATCCAGGCCGGTGAGCTGTGCGATGCGCGGCGCGGGGATGCCGGCGGTCAGGGCACGGTGGACCAGCGACTGCCAGTCCTGGGTGGTGTCCCGGAAGTTGAGCAGCTCGGTCTCCAGGTCCGTCACGGACCTCGGCGCACAGGCGTGCTCCACCCGCAGGGTCTCCTCCTCGCTGAGGGGGACCGGCAGCCGCTCCGCCTCCTCGGGGACGAGCACCTCGGACCCGGCCGGGAGGATCCTGACGTGCTCGGAGGAGGCGGGGAGTCCATGGGCGTGCAGCCAGCCCTGCACCGCGGGGCTGTCGGCGCACTCCAGCTCACCGACCGCGGACAAGGCCGCACCCAGACGCGGATGACGTTCCGGGAGAACGAACAGCAGGGCCTCGTCGGCCATGGTCGGCACCTTTCTCACAACAGCTCGGCAGGGATCCCATCACTATCCCCTCCCCACTCGCTCTGCCCGCATCGGCACCGCTCACTCACCCCGGAGGATGGCGCACCGATCACGTGTACGCACGAGGGGCGGCCGCGGCGGGCGGGGTCCGCGGCCCGGACCGGCCCGTCTAGTCGTACCGCACCGTTCGGTCGGCGTCGTCCTGGGCGAGCAGTGACAGCAGCGAGGCCACGGTCAGCCCGATGCCGGCCTCCGCCGGGTGGCGCAGGATCCGGCTGGGGTCGATCCGGTAGGTGTTGCTGCGCCCCTGACGGGTGTGGGACAGGTATCCGTCCTGCTCCAGGTCGGTGATGATCTTCTGCACGGCGCGTTCGGTGAGCCTGCAGTGGGCGGCTATGTCGCGGATGCGGGCGTTGTGGTCGTCCGCGATGGCGGCCAGTACGCGGGCATGGTTCGTGAGGAACGTCCATCCGCTGTGTGGCTCGGGCACTCCATCCATGCTCCGAGTTTACTGGTTACGGCTTCACGCATCCAAAAACACGTACTTTTTTTCAGGCATCGATTGACGTACTTTGGTTGCCGAGCAACGCGTCGAACAGATGACGGAGGGAGCCATGCGCGAGTCGGCCCACCACGGAAAGCCCCTCTTGCCACGCCCCTCGGCGGGCGTGCCGGAGGGCCGGGATCCGGTACCGCCGGGCTCCGTGGTCGTCACCTCCACGGCGAGGGGATGCCGCACCCGCGTCACGGTCCGTGGTGAACTCGACCTCAACTCCGGCCGTCGTGTGCGCCACCGGCTGCACACCGCGCTCGCCGGCTCGGCCTGCGGCCTCGACCTGGACCTCAGCAGACTCGGCTTCTGCGACTGCGCGGGCCTCAGCGTCCTGCTGGACCTGCGGCAGCAGGCCCTGCGCCAGGGCAAGACCGTCACGATCGGCGCGGTCGGCCCGGCCGTCGAGCGGCTGCTCGAGCTCGTCGGCGCCCGCGAGCTGTTCGACGCCCCGCACATGTGCCGCAGGCCGGCGCGGCGGCCGGGCGCCGGGGACCGCACCCCGGCCGCCGGTCACTCCCCGTCCGGCCTGCTCACCACCGTCAGCAGCTGCTCCCGGTCGGCCAGGGCGTCCAGGGAGAGCGTCCGGTAACCGACCTCGTCGAAGAGCACGGTGATACGGTCCCCGTCCTCGCTCAGCACGGTGCCCCGGCCCCACCGGGCGTGCCGCACCGGGACCCCGGCCGGATACGAGCCCGCGTTCGCGGGCCGCTCCTCGCCCGTCCCGTCCGCGCCGGCGGCCTCCTGCTCGTCGCACACGTCGCAGTTTCCGCACACCGTCCCGTACCGCTCGCCGAAGTAGCCGAGGAGGAAGCGCCGCCGGCAGCCGGTCGCCTCGGCGTACGCCCGGGCCATGTCCACCCTGGACCGGTCCATCCGCTTGTGCGCCTGCGCGCTGTCCGCGGCCCGCCGCACCGCGCTCGACGGCTTCATGCCCGAGGCCGGCCGGATGGCGCCGAAGCCGTCCGTGACCACCGCGCCGGCCTCCTCGAGCAGGTTCACGGCCGTGGTGACCCGGGCCCGGGACATCCCCACGTCGCGCCGCAGCTCGTCCAGGTCAGGGGGATCGCCGGAACTGTCGTGGACCGCCCGCACGACCTCGTCCACGGACTCCGGCCGCACCGTGCGACTGCTGAAGAACGCCTGCATCCCGGTGTCCTCGGCCCGGTAGTGCAGTACGGCCAGGGCGGGCCGCCCGTCGCGGCCGCAGCGCCCGATCTCCTGGTAGTAGGCGTCCAGGGAGCCCGGCAGCGAGGCGTGCAGCACGAACCGCACGTTCTCCTTGTCGATCCCCATGCCGAAGGCCGAGGTGGCCACGACGACGTCCGTGTCGCCCGCCAGGAACGCCTCGTGGACGCGCCGGCGTTCGGCGGCGCGCAGACCCGCGTGGTAGGCCTCGGCGGCGAGCCCGAGGGAGGCCAGTTCCGCGGCGTACGACTCGCTGTCCTTCCGCGTCGCCGCGTAGACGATGCCCGGCTTCGCGGCGGCGGCGGCCTCCTCGACGACCACGCGTCGCCGCTCGGCGTCCTCCAGGTGGCGGTGTGCCTGGAGTCTGATGTTGGGGCGGTCGAAACCGGTGACGAGCTGGCGTGGCCGCTCCATGTCCAGCCGCTCGACGATGTCCTGCCGCACCGGGGGCGCGGCGGTCGCGGTCAGCGCGAGCACGGGCGGCCTGCCCAGCCGTCGTACCGCCTGGCCGAGTCGCAGGTAGTCGGGCCGGAAGTCGTGGCCCCAGGACGACACGCACTGGGCCTCGTCCACCACGAAGAGGCTGGGGCGCACCTCGGCCAGCCGCCCCACGACCTCGTCGTTGGCCAGTTGCTCGGGAGACAGGTACACATAGCGCACCGCGCCTTCCCGGACCGCTTCCCACGCGGCCTCGGTCTCCGCCGCACCGAGGTCGGAGTTCACGGCCACCGCGCCCGGGCCGCGGTCGCCACCGGGTAGCCCGGCGATCTGGTCCCGCTGCAGTGCGAGCAGGGGCGAGACGACCACCACCGGCCGGGGCAGCAGCAGCGCGGGAACCTGGTAGACGGCGGACTTGCCGGACCCGGTCGGCATGACGACGAGTGCGTCCCGTCCCTCCAGCACCCATCGCATGGCGGTGAGCTGCTCGGGACGCAGTTCGTCCCAGCCGAACACCTCGGCAGCGGTCTCGCGCAGACGCCGGGTCGCCGACCGTCCGCCCGTCCGTCGTCCGTCCTCGGTCATGTGTGCGATCCATCCATCGGTGATCCACGGGGCGCCGCCGGAACGCGGCGCTGCCCGGGTCACCTGGTGCGTTCCCGGCAAACACGCGGTGCGACGCGGTGCGGCGGGTACGAAAGGCCCGCCCGTGGCGTGCGAGTCCGGCCCGGGAGGACGACCGGGGGCCGCCCGTGCCGTGGATCTACGGCTGGTCGGCGGGCCGGCCCGCGGACCGGTAGGCGTCCCAGTCGGCGCGTCCGCCGGCGCCCAGCACCCCGAGATCGGAGGCCAGTTCGGCGGGGGAGTGGTGCCGCAGTTCGCGTCGGGTGATCCGGGCGACGACGGCCGGGAAGAGCGGCCGCAGCGGCTGGCACCAGCGCAGCCACGGTGGCGCGTAGACGGACCGGGCGCGCCGGGCGATGCCGGAGGCGAGCCAGCCGGCGACCTGGTCGGGGCTGTGGACGCGGCGCGCGAACCGGGGCTGGTTGCGGCGCAGGGCGCTCAGCACGGGGTGGTCGTCGATGCCGGCGACCATGTCGGTGCCGGTCCAGTGCAGGTACGCGACGCCCACGCCGATGTGATCGGGTTCGACCTCGCCGCGCAGAGCCAGGGCGAACGACTCCGCACCGGCCTTGGAGGCGCAGTAGGCGCTCATCATCGGCGCGGAGCCGAAGGCGGCCGTGGAGGCGATCTGCAGGAAGTAGCCTCGTGTGCGTGCCAGTTGCGGCAGGAAGGCCCTGGCGGTGTTCGCGGCGCCGACGAGATTGACGTCGACGACCCGCTGCCACAGGTCCGCGGGCGTGTCCGCGAACGGACCGCCGGCCGCGATGCCGGCGTTGGCCACGACCACGCTCGCCGGGCCCAGTTCCCGCTCCACCAGGCGGGCGGCGCTCTCGAGGGCGGCGCGGTCGGTGACGTCGGCCTCGACGCAGAGGGTCCGGTTCGGCAGGGCAGCGGCAGCCCGGCGCAGGGTCTCGTCCTCGCGTCCGAGCAGGACCACGTTCATGCCCGCATCGGACAGGCGCCGGGCCAGCGCCTCGCCCACCCCACGCGCGGCCCCGGTCACCACCGCGATCCGTCCGCGCAGCGGTGCGCCGGTGCCACGGCGGTGCCCGGCCGTGACGGAGATCTCACGCACTTGGGGTCCTCGCTCCTCTGGAAGGCGGCGGGCGGCGCCCTTCCGGCTCACCTACCCGGCCCGGGCCGTCCGGCCCGCGGTGCTTGGTCCGTTCGGCCGAGCGGTGGTCCGCCGGCGGCGGGGACGGCGGCCCCGGTGTGCGGGTCAACGGCCCGCCACCGCCTTCAGGCGCAGGTCCGACCAGGCGCTGTCGGCCAGGCCGGGCTCCAGCAGCACGTCGGCCGCGGTGCACGCCGGTGCCTCGGCGGCGGCGAGCATGGTGGCCCGGCCCCGGGGACCGGCCGCCGCGGCGGCGAACTCGGGGGTGTGGTCCGAGGCGTCGAGTCCAGGATGGCGACGAACGGATGGATCGCCGGGTGAAGGCGGTGGGCATGGCGGCGACACCGCGCTCGACGGTGAAGCCGCCGGCCTCCAGTTCCCCGATCAGCAGGGCGGCCGAACGGTGCTCCTCGAAGGCGGGCTCCGGATGCGCGTGCAGGTCCAGCGCGATCCGCCAGAGCCGTTCGGCGAGGGCACTGGTCTCCCGTGCGATGGCGGTGTGGACGGTGGCGAGGTCATGTGGCATGGCGATGTCCAGGGCCGAGGTGGGACCGACACGAATCGAGTGACCGGCGGGTGTGCCCGGGCCCCGGACCGCGCGGGTACCACGCCGACTCCCGGCTACGCGCGAGCGGGCCCCGGAGCGCCGGGCGTGTGCCGAGGCCCGCGGCGCCGGGCGTATGCCGCCTGCCTGGTCAGGGCCGCACCAGGCGGCGCAGGGCGAGCCGGGCGAGCGGGGCGTAGGCCGTCAGGACCAGCCACGGGCCGTGCATCGTGAGGCTCGTCGTGCTGCCCCGCCCGTGTGCCCGCACGTCGTGGCGCAGGCGGAGCCGGGCCGGGCCCAGCCGGACCCGCCAGGTCCAGGTGCGCCGGTCGTGGTCGACGGATTCGACGACGAAGGCGACGCGGAACCCCGCCACCGACTCGACCGTTCCGCTCATGCCGGCGGTCAGCCTGCGATCGGGCGTGTGCACGGCTCTGATCTGCGGGGACCAGGACGGCCAGCGATCGACGCACGCGTAGCGCCGCCAGACCGTCCCGGGAGCGGCCGGGCCGGTGGCGCGCAGGGTCAGGCGGCCCACGACGCACCCGCGGGACACCGTGCGCGGGAGGACGCCCGGGCGCCGCCGGCGCTCACCCGGTCTGGTCCCGCAGGTATTCGGTGAGGGCCTTGCCGGGCCGGAACGCGGCCGTTCCGTCGGCGACGTGGAAGCTGCCGAAGCTGCCGAGGGTGACCGTCTCCTGGACCTTGAGTACCTCGGCGATCGTGCCCGCGTGCTCCACCGTGCCGAACAGGGTGTCGAGGACCCGCCCCACCTCGTCCGTGCCGAGCTGACCGTCGGCAGCGCGTTCGGCCTGGCGGCGGGCGGTCATCTCGATGAGCTTGGACTTGTCCATGTAGACGTTCCTCATCGCGTCGCGGGGGTGGTGCTCAGCGCTTCCACCATCGCGGCCCGCCGGGCCGGCCGCATCTCCCGGCGGGCGCCCGAGTGGCCGGAACGGCTCCACCGGGGCCGGCCGAGACGGGTGGCGCGGTTTCGCGCCACCCGAACGAGTGGCGGCCGAGATCCAGCCCGCGCTGATCAGGAACATGGTCAGCCGCACGTGCCCCGCCCGGACGGCGAACGACCGCGTTTCGACCGCGGCCTGCACCGGGGGTCCCGCACAGCGCTGGTCGCTCGGGTTCTCCTGCGCCGCTTCGCGGTGAACGCGGCGGGCGGGGCCGGCAGAACTCACCGGCCCCGCCCCCTCGTCGGCCGGTCAGCCCGGCCAGGCGCCGGTCAGCCGGCGAGTGGCGACCGCGCCCGCACGGTCCACGGCCGCCTTGACGCCCGCGAAGATCGCGCCCTGCAGTGTCGCGGCGAGCAGAACCTCGCGCCAGCCGCGGTCCTCGTCCGTGGCGTCGGGGGCGTCGTCGTCGTGACCGACGACTTTCCACGCCTGTTTGAACAGGCCGCCGGCCAGCATGCCGCTGACGGCGCCCAGGGCGAGACCGACCGGCTTGTAGGCGATCTTGGATGCCTTCACCGCGTCATCCCTTCCGGCGGCACATCAGCCACAGCACCGTGACCGCTCCGGCGGCGGCGAGCACCAGGCCGCGGTTGTCCCGCGCCATCCGCGCGCCCTGGGCCGTCCTGGCCCGCACCGGCTCGGGCACCTTCTCCTCCCACACCTGGCCGGCCTGCCCGGCCACCTGCGCGGCCTGCTCCCTGACCGGGTCGGGCAGCTTTTCCTGCACACGCGAGACCGCCTGGGCGGCCGCGGCCCTGGCCTGCCCGGCCTTGAGCGCGGCCCGTTCCTTCAACTCGCCCGCCTTGACGGCCGCCTGGTCCTTCACCTCGGCGGCCTTCTCCTTGGTACGGGCCTTGACGTCGGCCTTGGCCGCGAGCGCCTCCACCGTGTCTCCGAGTTCCCGGCGAGTGTTCTCGACCTGCTCGCGCAGCTCGTCGGGGCTCTCGGCGGTCGGCTCGTCATGAGGCGGCTGGGTCATCGGTGCGCACTCTCCTTTATCTCGGCCACGTCGGCCTTCACGTTCTCGATCGTCGCCTCGGGCGCGGGGGGCGCGGCCTCGGCGAACTCCTTCTTCCCCGTCAGCGCCATCACCCCGGCGACCACCGCGAGGACCACGGTCACGATGAGGCCCGCGGCCCACACCGGCAGCGCCACCGCCAGTGCGGCGATCACGGTGCTCACCAGGGCCTGAAGCATCAGGAACCCGACCAGGCCGGCGCCGCCGAACAGCCCGCCGCCCTTGCCGTACTTCTTGCCCTTCTCCTTCATCTCCGCCTGTGCCAGGCGCAGTTCACCGCGCACCAGTTCCGTCAACTGCTGCGAGGCGCGCTGCACCAGCTCGCCCACGGGCTCCGGCCCCGCCGTCTCGGGGCCGAGGCCCTGACGCGGCTGCGTACTGGACGACATGGGGATCACCTCCTTCGTACCGACTCCGTCCTGCGGGAAGCGCCCCTCGGCGCCCCCGTTGAGCGGGCGGGTACCCCGAACAGGCCAGTTCAGGACACCCAATTCGCCCGCTGCCGCCGCACGAGCCATGCGGCGGCCAGCCCGATCACGGCCCCGGCGGCGACGTCACTGGGATAGTGGGCCCCGCTCTGCACGCGCTCCACCGCCACCAGGGCGGCCGGCACCGCGCACAGGACGCCCGCCGCCGGCCACGCGGGCAGCACCGCGGCCGTGAACGCCGCGGCGGCCGCGGTGTGCCCGGAGGGGAACGAGGAGGAGTCGGGCCGGTCCTCCACCTCGTCGTGCGGTATCCATTCCTTCGGCGGCCGGGGCCGGTCCGCCAGTCGCTTGCACAACCCGTTGGAGACCAACTGCGCCACGCCCAGCGCCGCCAGGCCCGCCCCGGCGGCGCGACGCCCGCGCCGGCCTCCCGTCGCGGCCATGACCGCCGCCGCGCCGCACCACAGCTTGGTGCCCTGCGCGCACTCCTCCACCGCCGACAACGTCCGGTGCACGCCCGGTCCGGCGCACGCGGCGATCCTCCGGGTCAGACGCCGATCCGTCTCACGCAACCCCGCCAACACCATCATGAACAGCAGGTATCCCAGGCGCCGTCGTTCCATGCCCACGCGGATCCGGGGGCCGGCCGCGGGTGATGTCGGGGCGAGACGGATCCGGCACCCGGGTATCTGGCGTCACCCATGACCGACGCGGGTATACGCGCGAGGGACGAACGGGGTGCAGAAGATGGCCGCCATGGAACCACTGCCGCTGGGCGAGGACGGCACCACGCCGGGGAAGTGGACCGTGCAGACCACGGTCGCCCTGGACGGGGACGGCGCGGACATCGGGCAAGCCCGCCATCTGACCGCGGAGTTCCTCACCCGCGTGCAGACCGAGCACGGGCTGCCCGTCTCGCAGCGCGCCATGGACCTCACCCAACTGGTGGTCAGTGAACTGGTCACCAACGCCCGGAAGTACGCACCCGGCCCGGTGCTGCTGGACCTGCGCGTCACCGGTGACACGGTCGAGGTCATGGTGTGGGACTCCGATCCGGTGCTGCCCATGGCCAGAGCCGCGGACGCCGGCCGGGTGGGCCAGCACGGGCTGGAGATCGTCATGGCCGTCGCCCAGGGCTTCGAAGCGCAGCGGGAGCCGGTCGGCAAGCGCGTCACCGCGCGTATCGCCCTGGCCGACGACCCCGGCGGCGCCGTGTCCGGGCGCCGGCCCCAGTAGCCCGACTTCAGCCACCGGGGCGGGACTCGGGCGCGGCCCGGCGCCGGCCGGCTGTCACAGCCAGCCGTTGCGGCGGAAGACCCGGTACAGCAGCCCGGCGCCGAGCAGCATCACGGCGAGCGCGCACGGGTAGCCGTAGCGCCAGTCCAGTTCCGGCATGTCGGCGAAGTTCATGCCGTAGATGCCGGTGACCGTGGTGGGAACGGCGAAGACCGCCGCCCACGCGCTGATGCGGCGCATGTCATCGTTCTGCCAGGTGCCGACCTTCGCGAGATGGGCGTCCAGGACGGAAGCGAGCAGGTCGTCGAGGGCGCGGACCTCGGTGTCGGTGCGGGTGAGGTGGTCGGCGACGTCACGGAAGTACGGCACGACCTGCGCCGGCCAGCCGTCGCGCGGCTTGGTGAAGGGCTCCACGACCGGAACCAGCGGCTGCACCGCGTCGCGGAACTCCACCACTTCGCGTTTGAGCGAGTAGATCTGCTCGGTCAGGTCGTCGCGGGCGGACGAGAACACGCACCGCTCCAGTTCCGTGAGGTCCGTGCGGACCTGGACGGCGGCCTCGGCGTAGGCGTCGACGATCACATCGGTCACCGCGTGCAGTACGCAGACCGGCCCGAGCCGGGCCATCTGCGGCTGCTCCGCGAGCCGGCGCGCCGCCTCCGCCGTGGGATCGTCCGCACCGTGCCGGACCGTCAGCGCGAAGGACGGGCCGAGGAAGATCATCACCTCGCCGGTCTCCACGTCCGCCGTCCGCTCGACGAACCACAGCGTCTTCAGGGCCACCGCGAGCACGTCGCCGTAGCGCTCCTGTTTCGGCCGCTGCCGCGCCTGGACCGCGTCCTCGATCGCCAGCGGATGGAGCTTCACGTGTTCGCCCAGCTTCTGCAGCTCCTCCTCGCGGGGTTCGTCCATGCGAATCCAGGCGAACTCGTCCGGCTTCAGTACGGCCAGACGCTCCAGGGCGCCCTCGCAGTCGCCGTCCGCCCGCCGGCAGTCGATGTGCTCGCTCTCACCGGTCTTCTCCTGGTAGATCACGCACTCCATGCCCTCACGGGTGCTTCCGCCGGCGCGTTCCATGCGCCGCGACCTGAGGAAATCACCGCCGGGTGCCGGTTTCCGGCGCAAGATCCTGTTGTGACCGGGGTGCGGTGTCGATCAGGCTCGCGGTCATGAGACCTCCTCGGCACACAGCATGGGGCGCCCTCCTGGCGGCGACCGCGGTCATCGCGCCGGCCGCACCCGCGTCCGCGGTCACGACCGACCTCGGCACCCTTCCGGGCGGCAGGCAGAGCAGCGCGACCGGGGTCAACAGCGAGGGTCTGACGGTCGGCTGGGCCCGTCTTTCCGCCAACGCCACCTACGCCACACGGTGGGACCCGCAAGGCGCCATCAGCCGGTTGACCAGCCCCAAGGGAAGCACCGGGAGCGAGGCTCTCGCCGTCGACGACGCCGGCGTGATCGTCGGCGACGCGACCGGCTCCGACGGCCAGGAACCGGTGCGCTGGAACGCGGACGGAACGGTCACCCGCCTCGGTGCGCCACCGGGTGGCAAGGGCGGCGTGGCGCAGGCCGTCAGCGGCAACTGTTTCATCGCCGGGCTGACCTACGACGCGACCAGCGGCCTCAGACGGGCCGCGCGCTGGAGTCCCGACGGCAGCGCCACGGTCCTGCCCTCGCTCCCCGGCGACAGACAGGCATGGGCCCTGGGGGTCAACAGCTCCGGGGTGGCCGTCGGCGTCCCTCAGTCCCGCCCTCCGCCTGCGCCCGGTGCGGTGGAACCCGGACGGCACGGCGCAGGAACTGCCCGTGCTGCCCGGCGGCACCGCCGGCCGGGCCAACGGCCTCAACGACAACGGTGAGGTCGTCGGTATGTCCGGTGTCAGCACCGCGACGGGGCCGCGGCGACTCGTTCCGGTCCGCTGGAAGGCCGACGGGACGGTCAGCGCTCTGCCGGCACTCGGCGGCGACGACGGTGGCGAGGCCACCGCCGTCAGCAACCTCGGGGTCGCCGTCGGCGAGTCGACCAAGGGCGGACTCGACCCGCGTGCCGTGCAGTGGAGTTCGAACGGCGACGCGACCGATCTCGGTGTGCCGGCCGGCGGCGGGAACGCGTGCGTTCCGGGCTCGGTCGCCGTGAGCGGCACCACCGTCGGGGAGTGCGGCGTCAACGACCCCGAGGACGCCACGCTGTTCCACGCCGTGCGCTGGAACTGACAGCCCGGTCGTGGCGCACCGCCCGGGCCGAGCGGTGCACGGCCGGCGGTTCCGGGCCGAGCGGTGGACCGGCCGCCGAGGGGGGTGGGCCTGGTGTTGAATGTGGCTCCATGGGCGGAAGCGGGCGTGCGGCGAGCCGGACGGCGGTACTGGTCTGCCAGGGGCGGGCGGCCGCTGACGGAAGGGCGGCCACGGACCGGTTCGCGGATCCGGTCGCGGTAGGGCTGCTGCGCGCCGCGGAGCGCGTGCCCGTGGACGAGGTACGCGCGAACACCCCGCCGGAGGGCCGGCGGGAGCGCCTCGTGTACGAGAGCGTGCGGGCGTGCGCCGAGGTGGTCGTGCCGCGGACGGCCGCCATCGACGGGGCCCTGCGCACCCGCATGACCGGCCAGCTCGTGATCCTCGGCGCCGGCCTGGACACACGCGCGTGGCGGCTGCCGGGCCTGGCGCGCACGGATGTCTGGGAAGTCGACCATCCGGCTTCCCAGCAGGACAAGCGTGCCCGCCTCGCCGAGGCCGCGGCGGCGCTCGGCGGACCGGGTGAGGACGGTCGCGTACCGGCCGCCGGGCTCCCGGCCGTCGCCCGTTGCGTGCGGTTCACGCCGGTCGACTTCGCCGTCGACGACCTCGGCGCCGCGCTGGACGCCGCCGGACACGATCCCTCCGCGCCGACGACCTGGCTGTGGGAGGGGGTCGTCCCCTACCTGACGCGCGCGGAGGTGCGTGCGACGGTGGCCGCACTCGCGGCCCGGACGGTCGCGGGCAGCTCACTCGTCGTCAACTACCAGGCGCCGTCGGCGAAGGCGGCCGCGGGGCGGCTGCTGACGCACGTGCTCGGGGCTTCCGTCACGGCGGGCGAGCCGTGGCGCTCGCTGTGGCGGCCGCGGCGGATGGCCGCGCTGCTCGCGGGGCACGGACTGCGAGTGGTGTCGGACGACGACCTCCTGGCCCTCGCACACGCTCTCGGCGGCCCGGTGCGCGGGCGGGCGTCCCTGCGGTCGGGTCGCGTGGCCGTCGCGGAGAGCCGCTGACCGGGCCGCCTTCGCGGGCAGCCGCTGACCGGGCCCCGGGTCCGACGTGCACGCGCGCGTGCGGGCGGGTCAGGCGGCGAGCCCGTCCAGCAGGAGCCGGAGCCCGGCGAGGAACTCCTGGTCGGCGTCCACGTGCCGGGCGGTGCGGGCGGTCGCGCTCATGTGGGGGAAGTCGGTGGCCGGCAGCCGGGTGATCGCCGTGGTTCCCGGTCCGGCCAGCGGGCCGAGATGTTCGAGCTGGATGGCTCCGATGAGGTAGGCGAGCAGGGCGCGCAGGGCGATCACGCGCCGCTCGCCGTCGATCCCGGCCGCCGTGAGGACGGAAAGCACGGTCTCCGCCCAGCGAAGCACGGCGGGGGAGTGGTGCCGGTGGACGACGGTCAGCGGGACGACCTCCGGGTGGGCGCTCACGGTGTCGCGCAGGCGTCGTGCCATGACCTCGACCTGGTCACGCCATGACGCGCCGGGGTCGGGCGGCTCGGTGTCCACCTCGCCCAGTACGCGTTCGACGACGAGCCTCTCGAGGTCCTCGCGGTCCCGCACGTACCGGTAGAGCCCCATCGTGCTCGTGCCGAGCTCCTGGGAGACGGCGCGCATGGACAGCGAGGCCAGCCCGTCGCGGTCGATGACGGCGAGGGCGGCCGAGGCGATCTGGTGTGCGGTGAGGGAACGCGGTCGTGGCATGACGGTTGACAGCGTACGGCATACGCCTACGCTGGTAGGCGTACGTCGTACGCCTACGGAGAAGAGGCATGCGCATGGTCCCGACCCCGGGCAAGTCCGAAGTCGTCGTCGCGCGGCGCGAGCTCACCGCCGTGTCGGGGGACCGGGTCGTCCTTCCCGACCCCGGTCGGCTGATCCACCTGCAGTTCCGGCGCTTCGCCGGATGCCCGGTCTGCAACCTGCACCTGCGGACGGTGGTGCTGCGGCACCGGGAGATCGAGGCCGCCGGTGTGCGGGAAGTGGTGGTGTTCCACTCGCCGGCCGAAGAACTGGCGCCGCACGCGGCGGATCTGCCGTTCGCGGTGGTCGCCGACCCGGACAGGCGGCTCTACACGGAGTTCGGCGTGGAGCGGGCACCGCGCGCGCTGCTCGACCCGCGGGTGTGGCTGCCCGTCGTGCGGGCGGTCGTCAGCGGCGCCTGGAACGTCGTGCGCGGACGGGAGCGGCTGCCCTCCACCCGCCCGCACGGCGGCCGGCTCGGGCTCCCGGGAGACTTCCTCATCGCACCCGACGGCCGTGTGCTCGCGTGCAAGTACGGCGAGCACGCCTACGACCAGTGGCCGGTCGACGAACTGCTGCGACTGGCGGCCGGTGCGGACAACCCGACGGCCGCCGAGCGGCCGCCGGGGTCCGGCGTCTGACCACTGCGGGGATCACTCGCGGTGCGTCGTCACCAGTGTGCGGCCGCCCGGACGAGGTCGGTCGCCGCTGTCTCGATGTCGTCCGGACCGGTCCAGCGGCCCAGGGACAGCCGCACCGCGCCGAGCGCGCGGGCCGGATCGAGGCCCATCGCGGTCAGCACGGGTGAGGGGGTGTGGATGCCGCTGTGGCAGGCCGAGCCGGTGGAGGCCGCGATCCGGCCGGCGGCGCCGAGGAGTTCGTGGCCGAGGACGCCGTCGACGCTGACGTTCAGGGTGTTCGGCAGACGCTGCCGGCCGGGGCCGTTGAGGTGGACGCGGCCGGGCAGCCCTTCGGCCAGCCGCCGGTGCAGGTCGTCCCGCAGGGCTGCCACGCGGGCCGGCGAGCCGTCGGCCAGTTCGGCCGCCGCGAGCAGGGCGGCGGCGCCGAGCGCTACGGCCAGGGCGACGTTCTCGGTCCCGGCGCGCAGGCCGCGCTCCTGACCTCCGCCGTACACGACCGGTTCCAGCCGCACGCCGTCCCGCACGTACAGCGCGGCCGTTCCCTTCGGCGCGTACATCTTGTGCCCCACGACCGTGAGGAGGTCGACACCGAGGGCCCGCACGTCGAGGGGGACCTTCCCGGCCGCCTGGGCGGCGTCGCAGTGGAAGAGCGCGCCGGACGCGTGGGCGAGGCCGGTGAGTTCGGCCACCGGCTGCAGGGCGCCGGTCTCGTTGTTGGCGGCCATCACCGACACCAGGACGGTGTCCTCGGTGAGCGCGGCGGCCAGGTCGGCAGGCTCGACGAGCCCTTCCCGCCCGACGGGCAGGACCGTCACCCGGGTGCCGTGCAGCCGCGCCAGCGCGCGGCAGGTCTCCAGCACCGCCGGGTGCTCCGTGGCCTGGGTGATCACATGGGGGCGCGGACGGCCGGAGGCCAGGACCGCCCCGCGCAGGGCGAGCAGGTCCGCTTCGGAGCCGGAGGCGGTGAACACGATCTCGCCGGGCGCCGCGCCGATCACGCCGGCCACCCGGTCGCGGGCCTCGGCCAGCGCCCGGCGGGGCGGGTCGGCGTAGGAGTGGCCGCTGGACGGGTTGCCGAAGAAGTCGGTGAGGTACGGCGTCATCGCCTGCGCGACGCGCGGGTCGACCGGGGTCGTCGCGTTGTGATCGAGGTAGACGGGGCCGCCGGCCAGACCGGGGTGCGTCGTGAGGCCGCCGCCCGCGCCGGTCACTCAGGGCCCGGGACGTCGGCGGGCGGCTCCGGCGGGCGCTGCTCCGGCGTGCCGTCGCCGGGACGGACCGCCCGGCTCCCGCGGTTGGTCAGCGGCCGTCCCGTGCCGTGGGCCGGGACGCGGCACTCGCCGCGCCGGCAGCCCGCGTTCCCGCTCGCGCCCGGCGACCCGCCGATCCGCCCGGCCGGCTCCTGGACCGGGACGCGTACGGCGCCCCGCACGTGCCCGGCCCGGTAGTCCCCGGCCGGCCGCACGTCGAGCAACACGACATCCCCGGCGGCGGTCCGGCCCCGCCGTTCCGCACGGCCCGGTCCGGTCGCCGCGCCCGCACCGGGACGCGCGTCCCGGGCGGCGGGCACGGAGGCCGCGTCGGCCTCGGCGCCCCCGCGCGGCACCGCCACGTCGCCCTCCTCGCATCCATGGATCACGGCGGGCACGCGCGGCGGGGACGACGACGCCTCCCCGTGCCCGCGCCGGGCCACGGCGAACGCGCCATGGCCGCCGCCGGGGTCCCGGAACGGGTCCGGCACCGCGACGTCGCCGTCCTCGACGGCGGACCGGGCGGCCACGCGGGCGCACAGGGGCAGGAATTCGTCCATGACACGGAGGGTGCCGGTTCTCGGGCGCCGCTCCCGGCACCGCACCGTCCGACTCCTCCGGACGGCCCGTACGGCTCGGCCGGCAGGGGAACCTGGCGCGGTTCACCCGGCTCCGCCGGGGCCCGGGCGGCAACGCCTTCGCGGCGCTCCGGGCGGCTCGCGGCCGGGACCGCGGGCGCGCCCGAGGCGCCGCATGCACTCGGCGGTGCGGGGACGTCAGCGCCGCGGCGCGGGCGCGCCGGCGGGGGCGTGGCGTGCGGCGCTGCGGTGGACCGAGATGCCCAGGGCCAGCAGCCAGTAGCTGAGGACCGCGCCCATCAGGGCGGTCGTGCCCCAGCCGTTCGCCGCGTAGAAGTGCGCGGGGTCGTTGCCGAAGAACAGGGACGGCACGAACGCCAGGTTCACCCCCGCCAGCACGAAGGCGGAGCGGCCGGTCCACCGCGGCAGCAGCCGCGTACGGGAGATCCCGAGGCCCACGGCGGTCAGGAAGAGCGCGAGCACCACGCGGCCGATCGACCCGTAGAGGATGTAGGTGCCGCTGACCGTGACGGTCGGGTCGATCGGGTGGTCGGCGGCGATGACCGCGCCGGCTTCCAGCCCGCTGGAGACCAGGGTGATCGTCGCGTAGACCAGTCCGGCGGCGAAGGCCATCGTGCCGGCCCATTCACAGGCCGGGGCGGCCCTCTTGACCAGTTCGCGGTAGGCCGTGACGAACACGATCAGGAACGCCAGCGCGAGGATGCCGATCAGCAGCCTGGCCAGGACGTTCCAGTCCGGCGGCGGGCCGGGGTAGACGAAGTACAGCGGTACTTCGACGATGAGAGCGGCCGCGGTGGCGATGCCCGCGACACCCGTGAGGCGTCTGGCTGCGGTCTCGTTCATGGATGTCCCCCCGTGCCCGAGTGCCGGGCCACTCGTCGGTTGTTGCCGTCGACGTGAATGCTGCCGCTCCCGGCGCTCCGCGTCGCTGGGCGTGGGTACCGGATACGGGGTGGTCCTGACGACACCCCCGGCACGGGCGGCGCCGCACCGACGGCTCCCGGGGACGGCCATGCGCCATCGCCCCGCCCGCAGCCGGGCGCCGTGTGTCCGGCTCAGGGGGGCCGGCGCATGTCCAGATGACAGCGCAGCCGGATTCCGGGCTGCCCGGGGCCCCGCGTCATGCGTTCCACCGCGGTCGTCGCCCACATCGCCGCGAGGGCGGCGTGGAACGCGAAGGCGGTCCGGTCGTCGGCGGCCGTGATGTCGAGGACGACCAGACCCGGTTCGGACACGTGCACCTCGCTGATCACTTCCATGCCCGCCACGACGTCCGGCGGCCGTCCGGGGGTTCGTCTCCTTCCCGGAGTTCACCCGTGCGGCGCAAGGGCGGCCGCTCGCCGCCGGCGGTTTCCGCCGGGCCGGCGGGGCTACCCGTCCTGACCTCGTTTCCCTCAGCGCGTGGCCAAGGCTCCAGGAGGACCCCATGACGCGAAAAGGCCCCGGACGGGCTCTGGAGATGCTCGACCGCCTGGAACGGTGGCCCGGCGCCGACGGCGTGATCGAGGCGGTCCAGCGCGCGGTGCGGGCGCTGCCGCTCGGAGCGGGCCGGGACGCGCTGCACGGGCGCTGGCTCGGGCACCCGGTGCATCCGCTGCTCGTGCAGGTCCCCATCGGCACCTGGCTGTCGGCGAGCCTGCTTGACGCGCTGCCCGGGGTGCGGCGAGGCCAGCGCGCGCTCACGTTCACCGGCCTGGTGGTCGCCGTGCCCGCGGCGGTGACGGGCTGGGTGGACTGGGCCGAGCTGCACCGCCCGCAGCAGCGCGTCGGTGTCGTCCACGCCCTCGCCAACAGCGCCGCGCTCGCGCTGTTCACCGGATCCCTGGTCGCCCGTGTCCGGGGCCGGGAGACGGCGGGCAAGGCGCTGGGGATCGCCGGGCTGAGCCTCACCGGGCTCGCCGGGGCCCTCGGCGGGCACATGGCCTACCGCCAGGCCGCCGGGGCCAACCACGCCGAGTACGTCGCGCACGCGGTGTCCCCCGGCTGGCACCGCGTGGGGGAGCTCGCCGAGTTCCCCCACGGGCAGGCCGTGCGCCGGCACGTGGACGACGTGCCCGTCATGGTCGTGCGGGGGAGCGGCGACGTGGTGCACGTCCTGGCCGACCGGTGCAGTCACATGGCGGGCCCGCTATCGCAGGGTGATCTCGCCGACGGGTGCGTGCGGTGCCCGTGGCACGGCAGCGTCTTCAGGCTGGCCGACGGCTGGAACGTACGCGGACCGGCCACCGCTCCCCAGCCCGCGTTCGACACGCGGGTCACCGACGGCGCCGTGGAGGTCCGGCTCAAGGACTGACGCCCCGCGTGCCGCCGGCGGTCCGGACGTGGAGCCGGCCCGTCGGCGCACGGAGCCGCCCGTTCGCGCACGGCCCGCTACGACGCCTTGTACGCGGTGGTCGACCGCCCGGGGTCTAGTGCCTGGGCGGCTTGACGGCGATGTCGAGGTAGAAGGCGTCGATGCTGCGGACGGCCGCCTCGAAGTCCTCGAGGTTGACCGGCTTGGTGACGTAGGCGTTGGCGTGGTGGTGATAGGCGCCGGTGACGTCGTCCGGAGCGGCGGACGTGGTCAGCACCACCACCGGGATGGTCCTGAGTTCGGCGTCCTCCTTGACCACGGCGAGGAACTCGCGGCCGTTCATCCGCGGCATGTTCAGGTCGAGGACGATGAGGTCCGGGCGGGCGTTGTCCGGGTCGCGCAGGTACTCGAGGGCCGCGATCCCGTCGGAGACCTGGGTGAGGTTGCGGGTGCCGCGTTCGGCGAGGGCGTCCTGGATGAGCATGGCGTCGGCGACGTCGTCTTCGACCAGCAGGACGTCGTAGGGGCGGGTAGCGGCGGCAGCCATGGGTCACGAGCTCCGGGGTTCGGGGTGGGACGGGGTGGGTGTGCTGTTGGTGATGAGCCCGGGCCAGCGGCGCCGGGCCCCTTGCCGGCTCATGCTCATGGCCCGGCCGATCTCGGGGTAGCCCGCCCCGCTCGCCGCCGCCGCGTGCGCCGCCTGGTCCTCCAGGCGTCTGACGGCCTCCTTGACACCACAGAGCACACGCAGGCGCGCGAGGGCGTGCCGGCGGGCGTCCGGGGCCGTGTCCACGAGGTCCGCGGCCGAGTGGCGCACGTCCTGGGTGAGCCGCCGGGTGAGTTCGTCCACCACCTGGGTGACCAGTGCGGCCGTCTCCCCGGGCGAAGGCGGAGTGGAAGCGGGACCAGGCATGGCGCCACTGTACGGTGACGTTCCCGACAGGGACAACACAGGTTGTCGGGCCACGGGTACAGTGTGCTTGCCATATGGCAACAGCGTTCCACTCGCCGAGGAAGACATGCAGACCGCCATACGAACCGAGTCGTCCGACAAGGGTGCGCTCTCCGACTGGACGACCCGGCGCTGGCTGCGCACCGGAGTCGCCACCACACTGGCGGTCCTGGCGGTCCTGGGATCGCTGGGCGGCTGGGCGATGTGGCGGACGTCGCAGATCACTGCCGAGCTGGTCGACCGGCGCTCGCCCGCGCTGATCGAGGCCATGCGGCTGGAACAGGCCCTGGTCAACCAGGAGACCGGGATCCGCGGATACGGCCTCTCCGGCCGGTCCGACTTCCTCCAGCCCTACGCCCGCGGACTGGCCGACGAGAAGGCCGCCCTGCGCCGGCTGCGGCCGCTGTCCGAGGACGACCGGGCGCGCGCCGACCTGGCCGAGGTCGAGAGGCTCGCCGGCACCTGGCAGCGCCGTGTCGCCCACCCCGTCTCGCAGGCCCCGGCCCCGGAGGCCGTGAAACTCACCACCGAGCGGGCCGCGGAGGGCAAGGCCGAGTTCGACGCGCTGCGACGTGTCATGGCCCGCCAGCAGGACCACCTGCGCGGCGAGCGGGAGGCGGCCACGAGGACGCTGAGGCGGGCGGAGACGCTGCGGAACTGGATGTTCGCGGTCATCGCCGTCGTCATCGTCCTGGTGGCGGCGCTCATCTCCGAGGGGCTGCGCCGGGGAGTTACCGGACCGCTCACCCGGCTCGGCTCGGCCGCCCGCGACGTGGCGCAGGGCCGGTTCGACCGCTCCCTCGCCGGCACCGGGCCCGCCGACCTGCGGCAGCTCGCCCACGACGTGGAGGCGATGCGGCAACGGCTGGTGGCGGAACTGGAGTTCAGCGAGCGGGCGCGCACGCTGCTGGACGAGCAGGCCGAGGACCTCAAGCGCTCCAACACGGAACTGGAGCAGTTCGCCTACGTCGCCTCGCACGACCTGCAGGAGCCGCTGCGCAAGGTCTCCAGCTTCACCCAGCTCCTGCAGCGCCGTTACGGCGGCCAACTGGACGCCAAGGCTGACCAGTACATCGGTTTCGCCGTCGACGGCGCCAACCGCATGCAGACGCTCATCAACGACCTGCTGGCCTTCTCCCGGGTCGGCCGTGTCCACAACGACCACCAGACAGTCGACCTCGAATCGGTGCTGAGCAAGGCCCTGGACAACCTCAGCGTGTCCGTCGAGGAGACCGGGGCCGAGGTCACCCACGACCCGCTGCCCACCGTCGTCGGGGACGCCACACAGCTCGGCATGCTGTGGCAGAACCTGCTCTCGAACGCCATCAAGTTCCGCAGCCCCGACCGGCCGCCCCGTGTCCACGTCGGTGCGGTGTCCGACGCGGGCGTGTGGACGTTCTCGGTGACCGACAACGGCATCGGCATCGCGCCCGAGTTCCACGAGAAGGTCTTCGTCCTCTTCCAGCGCCTGCACACCAAGGACGCCTATCCGGGCACCGGCATCGGCCTGGCGATGTGCAAGAAGGTCGTGGAGTTCCACGACGGCACGATCGGGATCGACCCCGACCGCACGCCGGGCACCCGTGTCGTCTTCACCCTCCCCGCGGCCGGATCCCCCTCCGTGGCCCCGCCGAGTGAGCCCCAGCCGTGACCGGGCCGGCCGCAGCGCACGACGAGCAGTACGCCATCCTGCTCGTGGAGGACGACGACGGAGACGCCCTCCTGGTCGAGGAGCTGCTCCACGACACCGACCTGCCGCACACCCTGACGCGCTGCCGCACGGCCGCCGAGGCCCGCGTGGCCTTGGCCTCGGACGCCGTCGACTGCGTCCTGCTCGACCTGCACCTGCCCGACGCGTCCGGACTGGACTCCGTCCAGGCAGTCCAGTCGAACACCCACGCCGCGATCATCGTCCTCACGGGACTGGAGGAACCGCGTGCGGGCGTCGACGCCCTCGCCGCCGGCGCCCAGGACTACCTGATCAAGGGCAAGGTCGGTCCCGACCTGATGCAGCGCGCCCTGCGCTACGCCGTCCAGCGCAAGCAGGCCGAACGGGCCAACGCCGCACTGCAGATCGGCCGTCTGCGCGCCGAGGAGAACGCACGCCTGGAGCGCGGTCTGCTGCCCGAGCCACTCCTGTCGTCCGCCACCGTCACCGCCTCCAGCCGCTACTACCCCGGCCGGGCGCAGGCCCTGCTGGGAGGGGACTTCCTCGACGTCGTCCAGACCGGCGACGGGCGCATCCACGCCGTCATCGGCGACGTCAGCGGCCACGGCCCCGACGCCGCGGCGCTGGGTGTCTGCCTGCGCATCGCCTGGCGGGCGCTCATCCTCGGCGGGCACCGCGACCAGCACCTGCTGCATCTGCTGGAGCAGATCCACATCGCCGAACGCGCCGGCAGCGACCTCTTCACCACCTGCACCCTCATCACCGTGGAGCCGGACGCGGCCACGGCCACCCTCCATCTGGCCGGCCATCACGAACCCCTCCTCATCACCGCCGAGGGGGCCCAAGTGGTCACCGCGGCCCACGGAGTGGCGCTGGGCATCGTCCCCGGACTGGGCAAGTGGCCGTCCACCACCATCGCCCTGCCCGCCCGCGGTGCGCTCGTCGCCTACACCGACGGTCTCATCGAGGGCTTCGCCGCCGGCGACTCCACCCGGCTCGGCGTCGAGGGTCTGCTGGACATCATCGGCACCATCGACACCGCGGATCCCGGCGCCCACCTGGACCAGCTCATCGCCCGCAGCCGCACGCTCAACGCCGACCGGCACACCGATGACCTCGCCGTCCTGCGCCTCGACTGGAACAACAGCCACACCGGCCGCACCCCGAGCGCCTGGCGCACGGTGCCGTAGCCCGCGGCGCTCACCCTCGCAGGAGCCCGCCGGGCCCCCTCCGGGATCGACGCACGTCAGGTCATATCCGCCAAGTCGCCATGCGGCACGCCCGTTTCGGTGGTGTGTGCCGTGTCACGCACCCAAAGGCTGCCCAAGTTGCGCGCATCACAGCGGAAATGTCCTTTTAGCGTCCATGCTCGAAGCGGTCGCCGACGCCTGAAGTGGGGCGCATCGGCATCAACTTGGGTGCACTGTGCCGAAGTGACCCCTGCCACGGCACTCGTGACCTCCCCCACGCTTCCCCCGGAAAGGTGCCCACCATGGCCGCTTACCTCTGTCCTCCTGCCGTGATACACGGCGAGCACGCAGTGAAGACCAGCCAGATCGTGGCGGAGGTGCGCGACCGGCACCCGCATGCCGCGTGGGCGCCGCGAATCGACGGCATCGCGGCCGGCACGGGCATCGAGACCCGCGGTTGGATGCTGCCGCTGGAGACCGCCGTCGCCCCGGGCGGGGGCGGGGCCCTGGGCGCCCTCGGCGCCGGGCGGGCCCAAGAGGCGCTCGCTCGCGGCGGGTTCGCCGAGCAGGACGTGGAGCGCGCGATCGCCGCCCTGGAGGCGGTGCCCGCGCCGCAGACCGTCCAGGAGCGCACCGCGCCGGCCTGGGCGGCCGTGCAGTCCTACGGTGAGCGCGCGGCGCGCGGCGCCCTGCAGATCGCCGGACTGGACACCGCCGACGTCGACTGCCTGATCACCAGCCACTCCACCACTCCGGCGCTGCCGGGCCTGGACATCGCCCTTGCCAACAGGCTTCCGCTCCGCCCCGGCACGATGCTGCTGCCCGCCACGCAGTGGGCCTGCGTCGCGGGCACCCGCTCGCTGGCGCTGGCGGCGGAGCTCGTCGCCGCGGACCCCGACCGAGTGGTCCTGGTCGTGATCTCGGAGGCGCTGAGCACGACCTACCAGCCGGCGGACGACACCCTGGAATCCCTGATCGTCCGGCTGCTGTTCGCGGACACCGCGGTCGCAGCGGTGGTCACGGGCCGCCCGCGGCGCGAGTCGGTGCTGCGGCTCGACGGCGCCTGGCACCACACCCTGCCCGGCACCCAGGACCTGCACCGCCTGGAGACGCGGGCGGACGGCACCCACTTCGTGATGGACCGCCGTGGACCGCGCGCCGTACAGGAGACGGTCACCGCGATGTGGGAGTGGCTGCGCACCCGCTACCAGGACGACCCCGACTCCTGGTACCCCGACACGCTGCTCGCGCACCCCGGCGGGACCCGGGTGCTGGAGTACATGGAGCAGACGATGCCCGACGCGTGGCCCTCGGGGCTGCTGGACCACAGCCGCGCCGGCTACACCAGCGGCAACCGCGGCGGCGCCGCCGTGTTCGACATCCTGCGGCGGGCGCACGACGCCGGGCAGAAGGCGGGCAGCCGCGCCGTCCTGTACGCGGCGGCCCCGGGTCTCACCGCCACCGCCCTGGACGGGGAGTGGCTGTGACCCCTGGAGGACGCGGGCAGGGAGAGCCCGTCCGTGACCCACTGCCCGTCCTTACGCCGTACGGGCTGTCCGGGTAGCGGGCAATCCGGCAGTGTTCTTGGTATCGCGTTAACACAGGAGTAACACTGTGGGGGTCGGCCGTCCTGGCACGTCAGTCCGGGGCGGCCGCTGTCCCGCGCGCGGCGACGGCGCCGAGCGCCCCTCACCGGTCACCACCGGTGTCAGCCGTGTCTGAAAGGGACCCTGTGACCTCACGACCCGATGCCAAGACCTCGCTCGACCTGCTCCGTGCCGAGATCGAGCGCCGCAACCCGGCGGAGCCCGAGTTCCACCAGGCCGCGCGCGAGGTGCTGGAGACCCTCGCACCGGTGCTCACGGCGCGCCCCGAGTACGCCGAGCCGGGGCTCGTCGCGCGGCTGGTCGAGCCGGAGCGGCAGATCATGTTCCGGGTGCCGTGGCAGGACGACCGGGGACGGGTCCACGTCAACCGCGGCTTCCGGATCGAATACAACAGCGCCCTCGGTCCCTACAAGGGCGGCCTGCGCTTCCACCCGTCGGTGAACCTCGGCATCATCAAGTTCCTCGGCTTCGAGCAGATCTTCAAGAACGCGCTGACCGGGCTCGGCATCGGCGGCGGCAAGGGCGGCAGCGACTTCGACCCGCAGCGCCGCAGCGACGCCGAGGTCATGCGCTTCTGCCAGTCCTTCATGACCGAGCTGTACCGGCACATCGGCGAGTACACCGACATCCCGGCGGGCGACATCGGCGTCGGCGCCCGCGAGATCGGCTACCTCTTCGGCCAGTACCGGCGGATCACCAACCGCTGGGAGGGCGGCGTGCTCACCGGCAAGAGCGCCGGCTGGGGCGGCTCGCTGATCCGCCCGGAGGCGACCGGCTACGGCAACGTGCTGTTCGCCGAGGCCATGCTGCGCGCCCGCGGCGAGGACCTGGAGGGGCAGACGGCGGTCGTCTCCGGCTCCGGCAACGTCGCCATCTACACCATCCAGAAGCTGACCGCCCTCGGCGCCAACCCGGTGACCTGCTCCGACTCCAGCGGCTACGTCGTGGACGAGAAGGGCATCGACCTGGAACTGCTGCGCCAGATCAAGGAGGTCGAGCGCGGCCGGGTGAGCGCCTACGCCGAACGCCGGGGCGCCTCCGCGCGGTTCGTGCCCGGCGGGCGGGTCTGGGAGGTCCCGGCGGACGTCGCCCTGCCGTCGGCGACCCAGAACGAACTGAACGCCGTGGACGCCGACGCCCTCATCCGCAACGGTGTGAAGGCGGTCTCCGAGGGCGCGAACATGCCGACGACGCCGGAGGCCGTGCAGCTCTTCCAGCGGGCCGGCGTCGCCTTCGGCCCCGGCAAGGCGGCCAACGCCGGCGGGGTCGCGGTCAGCGCGCTGGAGATGACGCAGAACGCGTCGCGCACGTCGTGGAAGGCCGGCCAGGTCGAGGACGAGCTGGCCCGCATCATGACCGACATCCACACCACCTGCGCCGAGACCGCCGACCGCTACGGCGCCCCCGGCGACTACGTGACCGGCGCGAACATCGCCGGCTTCGAGCGGGTGGCGGACGCGATGCTCGCGCAGGGCGTCATCTGACACACCCGGCGGCACGGCGTCCCGGACCGGGGACGCCGGCCGGAGCGGCCCATGCCCGCTCCGGCCGGAGCGGGCGCGGGGGCGTGCGGCACGCGCACGTCACCTCGCGACCTCCGCCCAGATCACCTTGCCGGTGTCCGTCCAGCGCACCCCCCACCGGCTGGTGAGCCCGTGCACGACGTGCAGGCCGCGACCGCCGTCGGCGAGGAGGCCGCCCCGGTTCAGGCGGGGCCTGCCGTTGCCGGTGTCGCCCACCTCGCACAGCAGGCCGTTGCCGGCCCTGATCAGCCGTACCGTGACAGGGCCGGTGGCGAACCGCACCGCGTTCGTCACCAGCTCGCTGACCAGCAGCAGCGCGTTGTCCCGGGTGTCGTCCCTGGTGCGCCAGCGCCGCAGCAGCGCGGAGACCAGCGCGCGGGCCCGGGCGGGCGCGTCGTCACGGGCGGGCAGCCGCCAGGTCGCGGTGTCCTCCTTGCGGTAGCCGATCATGCGCGCGAGCAGCAGGGTCACGTCGTCGCGCTGGCGCCCGGGCGCCAGCGTGGAGACGACGCGCCGTGCGGCCTGCTGCAGGGTGTCCCAGGGGTGCACGGTGGCCACCGCCTCCGCCAGCCTGCCGATGCCCTCGTCGATCGGTACGGCCGGATCCTCTACCAGGCCGTCGGTGTAGAGGGCGAGCAGCGAGCCCGGGGGAGCGTCGAAGGTGTGCACGTGGAACGGCTCCCGCAGCGCGAACTCGGCGCCCAGCCCGGGATGCGGGCGGACCGCGAGCGGGGCCGCGCGCCCGTCCCTGGACACCAGGACCGGGGGGAGGTGGCCGGCGCTGGACAGGGACACCCGGTGGCTGACCGGGTCGTAGAGGGCGATGCAGCAGGTCGAACCGAGGGCGCTGTAGCCGGCCGCAAGTCCGGACTCCGAGTCGTCCAGCAGCGTCACCGTCTCGTCCAGGTGCTCCAGCACCTCGTCGGGCGCCAGCCCCGCGGACAGCAGCGCGCGCGCCTCCATGCTGAGCTGGCCCATGGTCGCCGCCGCTCCCAGGCCGTGCCCGACCACGTCGCCGACCACCAGCGCGGTACGGCCGTCCGGCAGCGGAAAGCTGTTCACCCAGTCGCCACCGACGCCCGCGCTGTCGGGCGTGGCGGGCTGGTAGACGCTGGCGATCTCGACGGTGTCACCGCCGGTCCGGGGCAGCAGCCTGCGCTGCAGCGCCAGCACCTGCGTGTGCTCGCGCTGGTGCTGACGGGCCAGGTCGACGTGGTGGGCGGTCCGGGCCACCAGTTCCTGCAGGTCGAAGAGCTCACTGTCGCGGAACGGGCAGTCCGCCCGCCGCCAGACCTCCGCCACGCCCAGCACGACGGGCGGCGAGCCGTCCAGGACCAGCGGTATGCACGCCACACCCGCCGACCGGTCCCCGGGAACCAGGGCGCGCATCGCCCGCGGAGTGCCGAGCACCCGCTCGACCGCCTCCCGGTCGGGCATGACGATGGCCTGCGGGGCGTCGTCCCGCCGCACCGCCTGCGCCAGCAGCCTGCTCGCGTCGCTCGGCAGATCCTTGCCCGGCGTCACATAGCCCTCCGGCCAGGCCCGGTCCGGCACCAGGGCCGCCCGCCGCAGCCGGATGCGCCCCCGGGCCTGCTCGGTGACCCCCTCGCCCGTCCACACCGCGAAGTCCAGGTCGACGGCGGCGACGTCTCCCCAGGCCAGCAGGGACTCCGCCAGCGACTGCGCGGTCTCGCCGATGTCCAGCGAGGTGCCGATCGCGGTCTCCGCGGCGTACAGGTGCAGCCGCGTGGCCATGGCGATCACGGAGACGGTCAGGCCTTCCTGCGGCACCGCGGCGGGCAGGATGCTCAGCGAGACCACCAGCTCCGAACCGTCGGCGCGCCGCAGCCGCTGGATCCGGGCGACGTGTGCCTCACCGGTCTCCAGCACCTGCCGCAACCGCCTGGTGACCGTGGGCACGTCGCCCGCGGGGAGCAGATCCACGAAGGGACTGCCCGGTCTCGCGTCGAGACCCGCGAACACGGGGGCGTCCAGGTTGCAGCGGGTGATCAGCAGGTCCCGGTCCAGCTTGATCGCGCCGAGGATCTGGTCCTGCGGCCCGGCCGCCGCGTCGTCGGTGACGCGCCCGTCGCCGGCCCGGTCGTCCCGCGTGCCGACCGGCCCGGCCGGCGCCGCGCCTCCACCGCGCGGGATGTACCGCCCGAGGGCGCTGCTGACCAGGTGGAACGGCGAAGGGGAGGGTGTGGAGTCCATGCGGCTCTCTCAGCAATCCCCGGCACGGCGCCGGGGCCGTACGCGGACCCGTGCGTCGGGGCCCCGAGATCCCTGACCGCACACCTCATTGAATAACAGCGGGGGTCGCTTCGCCCACATCAGCCGATCAGCCGCTGGGCGGATCGCGTGGTGAAGGGCTGCGCACGCCTTGGAATCGAGGTGTGTGGCGCGGGTGCGGCTGGGTAATCGACCCAACCGGAGCCAATGATTCCGCTTTGGATCCGCCGTAGAAAGATGCTGGAGGACAGACCGTGAGCAAGCTGATTCGGCGTTGTGCCGTCACGGGCGTTTCCGCTGCGGCCGCCGTGGGCGCTCTCATCACCACGGGCGGCCCCGCGAGCGCGGCCACGAATCCGCAGGCCTCGCCTGCGTCCGCCCCGGCGGCGGCCACCGCCCACCACCCGTCGCGGCAGGCCGCCGGACACCGGCAGCCCGACGCCTGGATCGCGGGCCAACTGGCACAGTTCTGCCCCGCTGCCGCCCACTCGCTCGCGATCTACGACCCGTGGGTCAAGGACCAGATCGCCCAGTTCAGCACCCCCGCGGGGAACTGACCGGCGCAGCGGCACCGAGGGCGCGCCGGGGGTGTGACCGCCGCGCGCGTCACGGCCCGACCGACGGGACGGCCGGTTCACCCCTGCGCCGAGCCGGTGCCACCGTATGGGCTCCCGGCGGGCGGGCACACGCCAGGGAGCGGAAACCGCCGCGGTGTCGCACGGGGAGCGTCACGGTGATCCATGCGCGTGGGTCGACGGACGACGCCTCTGACTGGGCATGGCTGCTGGGCGTCCTGGCCGCCTACTTCGCCATGAGCTACCTCCTGGAGTACCGGGCACGGCGCAGACGCGGCTCCCCGGACGCCGCCCGTCGGGCGCTGCGCGATATCGGCGACAGGCAGCCGGCGCAGCCGCCCCGGCAGCACTTCGCGAGCCGCCTGGTCATGCTGGGCGGAGCCCTGGCGGTCGCGGGGGCCGCGATCGTCACGCCGGGGCCGTTCCGCCTGGTCGTCACGGTGCTCACGGGACTGCTCGCCGTGGGCGCCTGGGCCTTCTTCGACCACCGCACCGAGGTCCGCGAGTCGCGGCGGACGTCCTCCTGAACGGCCAGCACGGCGGTCGGCAGGCCGGGGCGTACCCCGCGCCGACCGCCGTTCGGACAGACGGCCGGGCCACGCCGCCACACCGCGTGGGCCGCGCCCGCGGACCCCGCCGAGCCCTCAGACTCCCGGGTCGTCTTCCACGGGACCCGGGCGACGGCCGCGCGCCGCTTCCAGCTGCGCGGCGAAGGAGAGCCCGAGGAACAGGGCGATGGAGGTCAGATACGCCCACAGCAGCAGGGACATGAACGCGCTCAGCGGGCCGTAGACGGTGTCGAAGGAGCCGCTGAGGTTCAGGTACAGACTCAGCAGCCAGGTCAGCGTCGTCCACAGCACCAGGTAGACGGCGGCGCCGAAGGCCAGCCAGGTGTAGCCGGGCTGGCGGCGGCGCGGCGAGCGGCGGAAGACGCTGCTCGCGGAGATGAGTGCGAGCAGCAGCCCGAAGGGCCAGCGCAGTACGTCCCAGGCCGTCCGCGCGCTGGAGTCGAGGTGGTAGACGGTCACCGCCGCCGAGGCGAGATCGTCCCCGGCGACCATCACGACGAACCCCAGGCCGAGCGGCAGCCCCGCGCCGACCGCCATGAGCAGCCCGCGCAGGTACTTCAGGTGGAAGGGCCGGTCCCGTTCGTTGCCGTAGATCCGGTTGGCGCCCCGCTCGATCTGGCACATCGCGGTCGTTACGTTGACCAGGGAGAAGGCCGCGCAGAGCCACAGGGCGACGGCGGCGCCGTCACCCGCGGTGCGCCGGCCGCGGGCGAGCGCGTCGTCGACGACGCCGGCGCTCGGCCCACGGGCGATCCGGTGGACCGTCAGTTCCGCCAGCCGTCCCACGGCCTCCGTGTGCAGGACGCTCGAGAGCCCCACGAAGGCGATGGTCAGGGGTACGAGAGCCAGTACCGTCTGCAGGGCGAGGGCACGCGAGTGGCTGAAGCCGTCGGCGTACCGGAAGCGCACGAAGGCGTCCCGCAGCAGCGACCAGCCGCCGTAGCGGCGCAGTGCCGCCCATGCCTCGTCACCGGACAGTTCCTCCCCGCTCATGTCCCGCGTCTCGGGAACCTTCGTGGCGGTGCCCATTCACCTCTCCTCGCGGCCCGGCCGGGCGGTGAGCGCCCGGGCGGCGATGCGTGGGTGACCGGCTGCGCCGGCGCCCGCCTCGCACGCGGCGCCCGCCACTGTCTCAGGCATGTGCTGTCCCCATTCCTCGTCGGCCGCCGACGGCGGCCCTGTCCGTCTACCCGCAACCGGAGCCGCCCCAGCCCGAGTTCGCGAGGCGGCCCGGTGAACCCGCCGCGGACCCGCACCGGGCACGGAGCCACCGGACCCGGGCCGCTCGCCGCACAACTACCGTGCTCCGCATGACAGTCACCGGGATGGACATCACGGCGGACCTGATCCGCGACCTGCTGCGCGAGCAGCACCCCGACCTGGCGGACCGCCCCCTGAGACTCGGGGCGCTCGGCTGGGACAACCAGGTGTGGCGGCTCGGCGACGACCTGGCCGTCCGGGTGCCCTGGGCGACCCGGTCAGCGGACGCCCTGCTGCGCAAGGAACACGCCTGGCTGCCCGGCCTCGCCGCGCACCTGCCGCTGCCCATCCCCGTCCCGCAGCGCCTCGGTGAGCCCTCCGAACGGTTCCCGCGGCCCTGGCTCGTCACCACCTGGGTGCCGGGCGAACCCGCCGACCTCGCACCCGCGACGCGCCCCGCGCAGGCGGCCGCCACCCTCGCCGCCTTCCTGACCGCTCTGCACCGTCCCGCCCCCGAAGCGGCGCCAGCGGGCCGGGACCGCGGTGGCCCGCTGGCCGACACCGCCGGGCACTTCACCCGAGCGCTGGACTCGGCCGTCGAGTCGGGCCTGGTCCGCGACCCGGAGGCCGTCCGCGCGGTCTGGGCGGACGCGGCCGCCGCGCCCGGCTGGACGGGCCCGCGACTGTGGTTGCACGGGGACCTGCACCCGGCCAACATCGTCACCGCGAACGGCGACTTCTCCGGCGTGATCGACTTCGGAGACCTCTTCGCCGGCGACCCGGCCTGCGATCTCGCCGCCGCCTGGATCCTGCTGCCGGACGGCGCCGCCGACCTCTTCCACGAGACCTACCGGCCGCGCCCGGACGCGGCGACCCTGCGCCGCGCCCGCGGCTGGGCGGTGCTGCGCGCCCTCGCCGGCATCCACATCGCAGACGCCGGCGTCCACGGCCGCCCCGGAGGCAAGCCCACCTGGGGCCCACCGGCGCACGCCGCACTCCGGCGCCTCACCGCGTCCGTGCACGGTTGACGCGGCCGCCGGGCCGCAGTGCTTGCCCGACTTGGAAGGGATGTCGGCCGGTTCGGGCACCCCGTCTTGTCAATGCTTTGACAACTCGTTCCTTGGGTGTTCAACCGGCCGTCCCCGTCCGGGCTGTGTGCCGTCCGTAAGGTCCCTGAGCGTTGCGGAAGAAGGGACTCATGGACGCACTCCTCGCAGTCCGGGCTCGCGGGATCACCAAGTGTTTCGGCGACGTCGTCGCGCTCGACGGCGTCGACCTGGATGTGACGCGAGGTCAGATCCATGGTCTGGTCGGACCGAACGGCGCCGGGAAGACGACCCTGCTCGGCCTCCTGCTCGGTCTGGCCGCCGCCGACGGCGGCCGTCTCGAGATCCTGGGCACACCGGTCGGACGGGCGCTCACCGCCCCGGACGGGGTCGCGGGCTTCGTGGACGGGCCCGGCCTCTACCCCTCGCTCACCGCCAGGCAGAACCTCGCCGCGCTGGCCGCTCTGCGCGGAACCGGCGCACGGGCGACGGGCATCGACGACGCGCTCGACCAGGTCGGGCTCACCGATGTCGCCGACGACCGGGTGCGCGGGTTCTCCCTCGGCATGCGCCAGCGGCTCGGGCTCGCGGCCGCCCTGCTCACCCAGCCCCGTCTGCTCGTGCTCGACGAACCCGCCAACGGCCTCGACCCGGCAGGCAAGAGGCACGTCCACGGGGTCCTCACCCGCCTCGTGGCGGACGGGACCAGCGTGGTGCTCTCCAGCCACCGCATGGACGACCTCGAAGCGCTGTGCTCCGAGGTGACGATCATCGCCACCGGACGGGTCGTCTTCTCCGGCCCGCTGGACAAGCTGGCCGCCGAGAAACGCGAACTCGACTACCGGCTGCTGACCTCCGACCCCGCTGCCGCCCGCCGCCTGGCCGCCGGCGCCCAGGGGATCCGCGTCATCGACGACACCACGACGCGGTACGGCGTCGAAGTCCTCGTCGTACGCGCGCTGGTGTCCGCCCTCGACGCACTGGTGGCGGAACTCGTGCGGGCCGGTGTCGCCCCGCGCGAGATCACCCCCGTGGTCTCACCGCTCGAAGCCGCGTTCCTCGCCCTGACCGAGCAGCACGCGCGGGAGGCGGCCCGGTGACCGCGACCCTCGTAGCCGGCGCCGACGTGCGGCCCAGCCCGGTTCCGCTGCTGCGCGGCTACCGGTTCGAACTGGTGAAACTGGTCTCGCAGTGGCGGATGCGCCTGCTGGTCGCCGCCTGCTGGATCGCGCCGGCGCTCTTCGTGGCGGCGGTGAGCCGGCAGAGCACCCTGCCAGTCGACACCCTCTTCGGCCGCTGGATGCACGCCACGGGCTGGGCCGGACCGCTGGTGGTGCTGGGCTTCGCGGGCACCTGGGCGCTGCCGTTGCTCACCTCGGTCGTGGCCGGTGACGTGTTCGCGGCCGAGGACCGCCTGGGCACCTGGCGCCATCTGCTGGTGGCGGTGCGCTCCCCGCGACGCATCTTCGCGGCGAAGGCACTGGCCGCCCTCACCGTCATCCTGCTGCTGGTGACCGGTCTGGCCTGTTCCAGCGCGGCCGGCGGGGTTGCGGCGGTCGGCGACCGACCGCTGGTCGGCCTCGACGGCCACCTGCTGTCCCCGGCGGACGCCGCCGGCCGGGTCCTGCTCGCCTGGCTGTGCGTGCTCGCCCCGACGCTGGCACTCGCCGCGATCGGACTGCTGGGCTCCGTCACGCTGGGGCGGTCCCCGACGGGACTGCTGCTGCCCGCGCTGTTCGCGCTCACCATGCAGCTCGCCCAGATGCTGCCGCTCCCCGTCGCCGTCCGGCTCGCCCTGCCCGGCTACGCCTTCATCGCCTGGAACGGCCTGTTCACCAACCCGGCGCAGCTCGAACCGTTGCTGATCGCGATCGCGGTCAGCCTGGTCTGGGCCGTGGTCGCGACGGCGCTGGCCTGCCTGCTGTTCGTGCGCCGCGACTTCACCAACGCCGCCTACGACGGATCGGGGCGCCGTGCTCTGACCGCGGGCGTGCTGCCGCCGGCCGGACTGGTCGCCGCGACCGTCGTGGTCGTCGCCACCACGACCACGGCCACCGGCTCCGGGATCGAGCAGGACAAGGTGCAGCGCTCCCTCGCCACGGAGTTCGCGCACCTCTACCGGCTGCAGACCGGGCAGCTGCACCGCCCCGACGTCACCGAGGCGCAGTTGAGGACGGCCGCGACGTGCGACAAGGGGAGCGTCCGGGTCGCCGCCGAGGGCCCGGGCAACGACTGGCGCTGCGTCGTCTCGTGGCGTCTGCCCGGCGTCGAGGCCACCGGCTCGGCCGTCTACCAGCTCGACATCACCGCGGACGGGCGGTTCGTCGCCGACGGCGACGGGCCGAAGGAAGTGAACGGCTACTTCCTGGTGCGCACCCCGACCGGAGACGCACCGAACCCGCTCTGGCAGTTCGACGGCAGCGTCGATCTGCTCTCCACCCCGAAGGGATGAACCCATGCAGGTAACACGCCACCGCAGGCGTGTCCAGAAGAACGGTGTCGCTCTCCTCGGCAGACGCGTCGGCCGCAGGACCCTGCTGACCGCCGGCATCACCGCCGTCGCCGTCACCGCCGCGGGCACCGCCTTCGCCCAGACGCACCAGTTCGGCACCGACCAGGTCGGCCAGGTCACCGACCGGGGCCAGGTCGTCTCCAGCGACCAGTACATCGCGCCGTACGGCGAGCGCCTCGTCATCGACAACGGCAAGATCATGTCGTCCTCGGTGAGCCCGGACGGCACCCACCTCGCCGCCTCGGTCACCGACGGCGGCTCCGCACTGTCCATCGTGGACCTGAAGAAGTGGACGGTGCAGCAACTCGTCGGCAGCGCCGCCTCCTCCACCCCGCGCCTGGGCAGCAACGAGGTGGGCCAGGAGGGCCCCGCGTACTCGCCCGACGGCTCGCAGCTCTGGCTCGGCCAGACCGACGGCTACACCAGGTTCACCGTCAGCCCGGACGGCAGCGTCGGCGACCCGGTGACGGTGAAGATCCCGGCGGACGGGACCAAGCACGCGCTGGTCGGCGAGGCGGTGTTCTCGCCCGACGGCTCGACCGTGTACTCCGCGGTCAACGGCCAGAACCGGGTGGTCGCCCTGGACGCGGCGACCGGGGCCGTCCGCCGCAGCTGGGCCGTCGGCAACGCCCCGCGCGACCTGGTCCGGGTCGGCGACAAGCTGTACGTCAGCAACGAGGGCGGGCGCCCGGCGAAGCCCGGGGACACCACGCTCAACTCCTACGACACCCAGGTGCCGGCCGACCCCAGGACGGGTGCCACCACCACCGGCACGGTCGGCGTCATCGACCTGGCGCACCCGGACGCCGCCCCGGCGAGCATCGACGTCGGCCTGCACCCGACCGCCCTGTACGCCAAGCGCGGGGCGCTGTTCGTCACCAACACCGCCACCGACGACGTGTCGGTCATCGACACCCGCCGCGACAAGGTCGTGCAGACCATCGCGACCCAGCCCTGGCCCGAGGCCTCCGTGGGCTACGAGCCCGACGCGGTGACGCTCACCGACGACGGCCACCTGCTGGTGACGCTCGGCCGCGCCAACGCGGTCGCCGTCTACCGTTACACCACCCCCCAGGAGCCGGTCAGTTACGTCGGTCTCCTGCCCACGGACTACTTCCCGGCGGAAATCGCCACCGTCGGCGACCAGGTGCTGGTGTCCAACACGCGTGGTGTCGACGCCCGCCGTCCCACCAGCAGCGCCGGGCACGCCACCCACGACACGACGTCGAGCCTCACGCGGTTCGAGCTGCCCGACGACAGTGTCATCAGGTCCCGGACCCCCGAGGTCTTCCGGCAGAACGGCTGGAGCCGCGGCTCGGTGCAGTTCGCCAAGGGCAAGGGCCGCCAGAAGCCGGTGCCGGTCCCGCAGCGGCTCGGCGACCCCTCGACGATCAAGCACGTGTTCCTGATAGTCAAGGAGAACCGGACCTACGACCAGCTCTTCGGCGACCTCCCGCAGGGCGACGGCGACCCGTCGCTGGCCCAGTTCGGCGAGAACGTCACCCCCAACCAGCACGCGCTGGCACGGCAGTTCGGACTGTACGACAACGCGTACGACATCGGCACCAACTCCGCCGAGGGCCACAACTGGCTGATGCAGGCCGACAATCCGGAGTACACGGAGTCCTCGGCCGGTGAGTACAAGCGCAGTTACGACACCGAGGACGACGCCCTCGGCCACCAGCGGACCGGGTTCATCTGGTCCGGCGCCCAGGCGGCGGGCAGGAGCGTGCGGGACTTCGGCGAGTTCCAGCAGTTCCTGTCGAAGCCGGCGGACGCGAGCTGGCAGAACCTGTACTGCGACGCCAGGAACATGGACGCCACCGGGCAGGACACCGCGTACACCCTCAACTCGTCCTCGCCGATCCCGTCGCTCAACGACGTGTCCGCGCACGGCTTCGCGAAGTTCGACACCAGCGTGCCGGACATCTACCGGCAGCAGATCTGGAAGCGGGACTTCGAGAAGAACGGGCCGGCGGACCTCAACATGTTCTGGCTCTCTAGCGACCACACCGGTGGCCCGGCGAACGCGGCCGCCCAGGTCGCCGACAACGACCTCGCCACCGGCCGGATCGTCGACGAGATCTCGCACAGCCGGTACTGGAAGGACTCGGCGATCTTCGTCGTCGAGGACGACTCCCAGGCCGGCCTCGACCACGTCGACGGCCACCGTGCCCCGATCCAGATCATCAGCCCCTGGGCCCGGCACGGCGCGGTCGACAGCCGCTACTACTCCCAGATCACGGTCATCCGGACCATCGAGCAGATCCTCGGGATCCACCCGATGAACCAGAAGGACAGCGCGGCCACCCCGATGCGGGGCGCCTTCACCAGGAAGGCGGACCTCACGCCGTTCACCGCGCTGCCCAACCGGACCTCCCTGACCGGCGGCCTGAAGACCCCGCCCGCCTGCGGCACGGACACACCGGCGCCGCAGGACCCCGCCGCGGCCCCCGCGCCGTCGGCGAAGGTCCCCGCGGACAAGCGGTCGCTCGCCGCGCACTGGGACCGCTGGAAGTCCAAGCAGCGCCTGACCGGACCCAACGCGGTGCCGGACTACGCGAACCCCGCCCAGATGAACCACTTCACCTGGTACGAGACGCACAACTGGAAGAAGCCGTACCCCGGCGAGAGCAAGATCTTCGAGCCGGACGACGTGCCGGGCGCCTACATCCCGTCGGCGGAGTCCGACGGCTGACACCCACTCCCGGCACGAAGGGGCCCCTGTCCGGCTGCGCGCCGGGCGGGGGCTCCGCCGTCCTGTGGACCGCACGGAGCCTGGGGCCTGGGGCCGGGAGCGTCACCCGGGCCGCGGACGCGGCGAGCCCAGCAGGACGTTCGGAGAACGTCGCGGTCGCCGTCGCGCTGCACGCCACCGCCGTGCTGACGGGAGCGGGGATCACGCGGGAACCGGCACGCGGCGACCGCGGCCGGGCGCACCCCGTGACCCGGAGGCCCGGGTCACGGGAACAGCCCTGGGGCGTGTCATGAGGCGGAGAGGGCAGAGCGTGTCCCGGACGGTGCCGGCGATCCGCTGCGTTCAAGCCGACCGGCGGTCGCGCAGCTTGCCGAGGAGCCGCTGGGCCTGTGCCCGGCGCCGCGGATCGGCCGCGGTGCGCCGTACCTGCTCGATCGTGCGCTGACCCTGCGGGCTCCTCGCGAACTGCTTGAGCCGTTGGAGAACTCCCGACATGTCACTCCCTTCGCCAGGGGGCCTCGTCCTCGGCGGCCCCGTGCGGTTACGGCTACCCGGCGCCCGGCCGTCCAGTACCGCTCGGCGAGGGCCGGCGCGAGCAGCCCGGCAGACCGTCGCACGGGGGACAGCCCCCGGTCGCACAGGGGGGACACCTTGCGCGCGGAGGGTGGCTGGCAGGCTTCTTGGGGCCGTACCGCCGCCAGGAGACTTCCGGACATGACGACTTCTCCCGCTGTCTCCCTGACGTCCCGGTCCCACCCCGCCGCCCCGGAGCGGACCGGTGCCGGCGGCGGCAGCGACTTCGCACGGCTCTCCCAGCGGATAGCCGCCGCCGGCCTGATGCGTCGCCGCCCCGGCTACTACGCCGCACGCATCGGCCTGGTGACAGCCTCGTACGCGGCCGGCTGGGGGTGTTTCCTCGCCCTGGGCGACACCTGGTGGCAGCTGGCCGTCGCCGCCTTCCTGGCCTTCGTGTTCGGGCAGGTGGCCCTGCTCGCACACGACCTGGCACACCGGCAGGTCTTCCGGCGGCGCTGGCCCAGCGAGACCATGGGCAGGCTGTTCGGGAACCTGGGCGTGGGCATGAGCTACGGCTGGTGGATGAACAAGCACACCCGCCACCACGCCAACCCCAACCACGAGGACCTCGACCCCGACGTCGCACCCGACATCCTGGTCTGGTCCACCGGACAGGCGCGCGCCAGCCGTGGCGTGGCCCGTCTGATCGGTGGCCACCAGGCCCTGCTCTTCTTCCCGCTGCTGACCCTCGAGGGCTTCAACCTGCACGTCGCGAGCCTGCGGGCGCTGCGCTCGCCGTACATGAGGGAGCGAGCCCTTGAGGCCGCCCTGCTCCTGCTGCACATCGCGGGCGTGCTGTCCGCCCTGTTCCTGGTCCTCCCGCCGGGCAAGGCGGTGGCGTTCCTGGCGCTGAACCAGTGCCTGTTCGGCGTCTACCTCGGCTGCACCTTCGCCCCGAACCACAAGGGCAGGCCCACCTTCACCGGTGACGAACGGCCCGACTTCCTGCGGCGCCAGGTCCTCACCTCCCGCAACGTGCGCGGCGGCCCGTTCACCGACGTGCTGCTCGGCGGCCTCAACTACCAGATCGAGCACCACCTGTTCCCGAGCATGCCCACGCCCCACCTGCGCCGCGCCCAGACCGTCGTCCGGGAGTACTGCGCGGAGATCGGCGTGCCCTACCACGAGACCGGCCTGATCCGCTCCTACCGCGAGGCCCTGACCCACCTGCACCGGGTGGGAGAGCCGATCAGGCGGCAGCGGGCAGCACACTGACCCTCGCCACCGCGGCAGGCGTCCTGACCGGCCGCGGCCCCGCGGGCCGGTCAGGAAAGGATCTCGACGTAACCGCCGGCCCCGTGCACACGGATCCGCTGCCCGTCCCTGATCAGCCGGGTGGCCCGCTCCACACCCACCACGGCGGGCAGGCCGTACTCCCGGGCGATCACCGCGCCATGCGTCATCAGGCCGCCCACCTCGGTCACCAAGCCCGCGATGCCGACGAACAGGGGCGAGAAACTGGGGTCCGTGTAGGCCGTGACCAGGATGTCACCCGCTTCGAGATCGGCGTCGGCGATGTCGAGGACGACGCGGGCCCTGCCCTCCACGGTCCCGGCGGACACCGGCAGGCCGATCAGGGCACCGGCCGGCGCGTCGTCGCGGTGGTAGGCCCCGTTGAGGCACTCGCCGTCCGACGTCAGCACCCGGGGCGGCGTCAGTGCCAGGTACGACCGGAACTCCTCCTTGCGCCGCTGGATGAGCCGGTGATCCGCCCGGTTCGAGCGCACGACGTCCTGGAACTCCTGGAACGTGAGGTGGAAGACGTCCTCCCGCTCGCGCAGCACACCGGCCCGCACCAGGCGTCCGGCCTCCTCCAGCAAGGCCTGTTTGTAGACGAAGTAGCGGCTGACGATGCCGTACTTCGGGTACTCCCGGTACCCGATGAAGGTCCGCACCCGGTCGATCATCCGTTTGGTCTCGTCGGCCTTCCGCTCCCCGTCCGGCAGGTCCCGCAGGCGGGACAGCACCTCCTGCTCCTTCTTCCGCGCCTCCAGACGCCCCTGCTCGAAGCGCCGTGCCGCGGCACCCGGCTCGAAGTTCCTGACGTTGTCCAGGATCACGGGCACCAGTGCGGAGGGGCGCTCGCGCCAGCGCGGCCTCGTGATGTCGATCTCGCCGACGCAGCGCATGCCGTACCGGTCGAGGTAGCCCTCGATGGCGTCGCGTGCCTCGGTTCCGCCCGGGAGCCGCGGCAGCTCCTCCAGGAAGTTCTCGTCGCCGACGCCGCGCAGGTAGGCGACCACCTCCGCGTGCGGGCGGATGGCGTCCGCCACGTCGAGCAGCGCCAGGCCCATCTCCGAAGTGACGTTGCCGGGAGCCGACAGCGTGAGCGTGTCGGCCGCGTTCCTCTCGGCGAGCCACTCGTACAGCTTGTCGTTCAGCCACCACGTGGCCTCCATCCCGGCCATGATCGCCTGGATGTTCAGCGGATCACCGAGGATCCGCTTGTGCTCCTCGAAGGCCTCCAGCAGGAAGTCGAACAGCGCCGGCCCGCTCTTCCCCTCGATGCCGCGCCGCAGGGCGGCGACGGACTCCTCGCTGCGCTCGATCAGCTTGGTGACGACGGCCGGATCGGTGTCGACCGGGGCGGGGGCGGCGCCGGCCGGCGTCCTGCCGGGACCCGGGTCCGGGAGCGAGGGGACGAAGCCGTCGCGGGCCAGCAGCGTCTCCAGCGCGTCCCTGGTCAGCGGATCGGACCTGCCCACGGTGTCCAGAAGGGCGGCGCGGCCCGCGGGCGAGGCCAGACGCCGGGTGGCGTCGACGAACAGCCTCCCGCCGGCCACCGGCATCTCCACCATGGCCGTGAGCTGCCACATGGACAGTCCCAGCGGCTTCATGGGGTCGGTCATCATCTGCTGGTGACCGACGGAGAGGTACACGTGATTCTCCCGGTCAGCTGTCTCCGGGACGGGGAACAGCGTGGTGATCGGCCGGCTCTGCACGATCTGGAAGTCATCGTCGTCCAGGCACCATTCGATGTCCTGCGGTCGCCCGAAGTGCGCCTCGATCCGCCGCCCGAGCCGCACGAGCCGGAGGACCTGAGCATGCGTCAGCGCCGGCCGCTGCTGCCGCCGCGGGTCGACCACCACGAACCGCGTACCGCCACCCGGCAGGGCTTCAACGGCGCGCCGCTTGGCGGAGATCGCCTCGGCGACGACCTCGCCGTCCCGCACCCTGAAGACGTCCGGGTTCACCAGGCCGGAGACCAGCGCCTCGCCGAGCCCGAAACCGGCGTCCACGGTGGCGACCTTCCGGTCGCCCGACACCGGGTCGGCGGTGAACAGGACGCCGGACGCCTGCGGGAAGACCATGCGCTGCACCACCACGGCCATGTGCACCGCACGGTCGTCGATGCCGTTGCGGCGGCGGTAGCCGACGGCCCGTTCGGTGAACAGCGAGGCCCAGCACCGGCTGACGTGCCGAAGGACCGCCGCGGGTCCCACGACGTTCAGGTAGGTGTCCTGCTGGCCGGCGAAGGAGGCCGTCGGCAGGTCCTCCGCCGTCGCGCTGGAGCGGACGGCGTAGGCGGCCTGCTCGCCGTGACGCACGAGCGCCCGGGTGATCTCCGCCGCGAGATCGCCGGGGACGGTGACCTCCTCGACGGCCCGGCGGATCCGCGCGCTGAGCGTCCGGATCCCCTCCCGGTCGTCCGGGTCCAGGCGCGACAGCCGTTCGAGGTGGGCCTCGACGTCCGGCGTCTCCGCCATGACGCGCCGGAAGGCGTCCGTCGTCACACAGAAGCCGGCCGGCACGCGGAGGCCCGTGATGCGCGACAGTCCGCCCAGGTTCGCGGCCTTGCCGCCGACCGCGCCGGCCTGCCCCTCGTCGACCTCTTGAAGATCCAGCACGTACTGCTCGGTCATCGCCTCTCCCGCTACGGCCTTGACGTCGCCTCACCCCCGTGCATCGGCCACGACACATACGTCGCGTCCCGTTTCCGCAGGTGGTGGGCTCGGCCGACGATTGTGCGCCAGCCCCGGGGCCTTGCCGCAAGCCCCCCAGTGCGCTATAAGTTGAGAGAGGCAAGGAGAGACGACTCCTTGCCTTCGTCTTTTGCCGAGCGCCGAGCGCCGAGCGCCGCACCGGGCCGCGTGTCCGGGAGACGAGCGTGTCGCGGACACGAACCGTGGTGGCGTCATCGGCCGGCCGGCTGCGGCTGCCGCCCATCAGCCGGATCCCCCTGCCGTCCATCTCGTGGACCCGGTCATCGACATCGGGCGCGCCGTCGTCCTGTCGTGGGGTGTGGTTCGGGTTCAAGCACGCACACCGGCATCAGGTACTTCATCGTTCCGCTCCGTTCGCCGTTCTTCGGGTCCGTCAGGGTCGTCACTCGGATGACGAACGGGCATGCCGCGGATGATTTCCGGGGGACCCATGTGCAACGGCACCCTGCCGTCCGGCCCGGCGCCGTTGCGTCCACAATGGCCGTATGGCACTCGTCTTCCCGCCGGGCAGGCGGAACGAGCTGAAGGAGCGGCGGTCGGCTCCGGTCCTGCCGGGCGACGAGGACGACGGGGCGCCGTCGAACAGGACGACGGTGGGCCCGGAAGGCGGCACCGCGCTGGTCCGGATGCCCGGCCGGAGGACTCCGTGATGTTCCGACCACTGGAAGGATCCGAAGAGATCATGCACGTCATCGCGGCCCGCGGCCGGACGGAAGTGCCCGGATGACCGGCGCCGACGAACCCGTCCTGTTCCGCACCACCGGCCGGGCCGCCCACATCGTCCTCAACCGGCCGGGGGCCATCAACGCCCTCAACCACGACATGGTCCGCCGCATCGACGAGGCGCTCAGGCGCTGGGAGCGCGACCCGGCCGTGGAGACCGTGGTCGTCACCGGCGCGGGGGAGCGCGGGCTGTGCGCGGGCGGCGACATACGCGCCGTCCACGACGACGCCCGGGACGGCGACGGCGCCGCCTCGGCCGCGTTCTGGCGCGACGAGTACCGCCTCAACGCCCTGATCGCCCGCTACGGCAAGCCCTACGTGGCGGTCATGGACGGCATCGTCATGGGCGGCGGGGTCGGGCTTTCCGCGCACGGCAGCGTCCGCGTCGTCACCGAACGCTCGCGGGTCGCGATGCCGGAGACCGGGATCGGCTTCGTCCCTGATGTCGGCGGCACCTATCTGCTCGGCCGGGCGCCGGGCGAGCTGGGCACCCACCTCGCGCTGACCGGCGCCGTCATCGGTGCGGGCGACGCCCTGCACTGCGGTCTCGCCGACCACTGCGTTCCGAGCGGAGAGCTGCCCCGGTTCCTCGACGACCTCGCCGGCATGCCCGCAGGGGAGGCGGTCAGCCGCCACGCGCGGCCCGCGCACGAGGGCGAGCTGGCCGGCCGGCGGGAGTGGATCGACTCCTGCTACGCCGCCGGCACGGTGGAGGAGATCGTCGAGCGGTTGCTGGCGCACGGGGACCCGGCCGCCAAGGAAGCCGCCGAGACCCTGCTCGCCAGGTCGCCCACCGCGCTCAAGGTCACGCTGGCCGCCCTGCGCCGCGCCCGGCGCCTGGGCCCGCTGGAACGGGTCCTCGACCAGGAGTACCGCGTCTCCTGCGCGGCACTGAGCACCGCCGACCTGGTGGAGGGCATCCGCGCCCAGGTCGTCGACAAGGACCGTGATCCGCGCTGGTCGCCGGGTGCCCTGTCCGAGGTGGGCGACGCCGACGTCGAACGCTTCTTCGCCCCGCTCGGCGAGCACGAACTCGGACTCGCCGGGCCTGCCGCCACGGCGCGCACGGCGCGGTGAGCCGGCCCCGGCCCGGCCGGCCGGGCCGCGCTAGCGCTCCCGGCCCTCGGCGCGCGCCTGCTTGAAGGCGTCGGAAATGGTCTCGGCGGCGCCGGAGAGGGCGCCCTTGGTCATGCCCTGTGCGCCGGACTCCGTGAGCTTTCCCTTCAGCTCCGTGAGTCCGGCCGGCTTGCGCGGCCCCGATTCCAGGTCGAGCCGGTTGCACGCCTCGGCGAAGCGGAGGTAGGTGTCGACGCTCGCGACCACGATCCGTATGTCGATCTTGAGTATCTCGATGCCGACGAGGGAGACCCGCACGAACGCGTCGATCACCAGCCCGCGGTCGAGAATGAGTTCCAGAACGTCGTACAGGCCGCTGGAACCGCCCCCGCCGCCCTGCTGTGTCGCCACGGTCATTGCGACCAACCCCTCATCGTCTGGTTTCGGCCTTGTCCGCGGAGCCTGTCGGGCTCGTCTGTCGTCGGCCGGCAGCGCGGCCCGGACCTCAATCTGCGACTGCCCCCACCACCTGCGGCGAAACACCAGTACGAGTCCGCTCGCCGTGACGGCAGGCAGCCGGCAGTCCGACGGGCCGGTTCCAAGCCTGACACCCTCGAACCGACCAAGATGACCTGCCGGCCACCCTCGTCCAGGCCCACCTGGCCCCCTGTGACGGGTCCCGCACACACGGTGCGCGAGGACGGACGAGGGCAATGGGCTCCTGGCATGTGGCCGACTGTTGTACAGCGCTCGCGACAGCCGGCACGGCTGATCGTCCGGTGCTTCGAATGCCCCGGAGTCGTCTGTCAGTCCGCCGCTGGCGAAGCTCCTCGGCCAGGGGCTTCCGTACCTCGCCGTTGCCATCGCCAGCCGGACCGGCCCCTGCACCGTCACCGCCCATTCGGCTTTGCCGCACCATGCGTTGACGACATGATCCGCGCTGACTTCGGGCACGGGGGCGTTCACGTTGAAGAACGACGACTGCGGGTCAGGTGGGTGGCCTGGACGAACGGTCATGCCCCTTTGGTCTCAGGCGGGGTCAACAGAAGGGCGCGCCTGCGCTGTTGGCCCAGAAGGACAGGAAGGACCATGTCTGAGCTCCGACGCGCCCGTCAGGGGGGATCTCGGCGCATCGCTGGAAGTCCCTGGTCGCGGTCTGGGTGTCGCTACCGAACTGGCCGTCCTCGCCCAGGTTGGCGCCAATAGCGTTATTCAGGTAGCACTGCACTTGCTGGACTGCCGGCCCAGAGGACCCACGTTGGAGGTTCGGTCGTTTCTTGGTGTAGTTGCAGACGTCGTCCGGTCCGGGGCCGTCCTTGCGAACTGTCGCACCCCACGGCTTCTCTGCGTGAACGACTGTGCCGGACACGGCAGGTCCCGTGTCGTGAGAGGCCCCGGCGGCTGGACCTACTGTCAGGGCGACTGAGAAAGTAAGGGCCGCGGCGACGGTGTACCCGCGTCGCATCCTCATCACCCCCTCCGTAGAAGGTGCGTGCCCTTTCTTTCATGCTGCGCTTGCAGGTCGTGGGCTGCATCTGGGGGAGTGGCGGGGCGCGTGGCGGTTATACGGTCACTCGTGGCACGGTTTCCTCAACGACCCCTGCGGACCTTGGTGCGTGGCAGGAACGGGCGGTGACGTACGAGCGCCCCGCTTTTACATCCTGCAGGTAGCCGAGTACATCCTGCAGGTAGCCGAGCCCGCCGGGGCGCATGATCCGGCACCCGACGACTACGGCGTACCCGTCCCGGTGGCCGCCCGTCACCGGGCCGAGCCGTTCGGGCGGCCCGTTCACGACGGCCCTTACGCCGCGGCCGCCGCCCTGGTGCACACCCTGGCCCGCTACCGCTGGCTGGAGCGAATCAATCCGGCCGTCGCGCAGGCCCGCCCCTCCCCGCGCCTCCCCCACGGCACCGCGGCGCCGCAATAGGCTGAACACGACCGCCCCGCCACGGCCCCGGTACCAGACGCACGACGACCTGCCTCGCCATTTCCGCGGAAGGGACGCGATCCGCATGAGTTCACCACCGTTGCCCGGGGTTCTCGGTGACATCGCACCGATCCTCGACCACTGGGGCTACTGGGCCGTGGGCGGCGTGATCTTCGTGGAGGACTTCGGCGTGCCCGCGCCTGGCGAGACGATCCTCATCGCCGCCGCGGTGTACGCGGGGGCCGGGCAGCTCAACATCTTCGCCGTCATCGCCATCGGCGTCTTCGCCGCCGTCCTCGGCGACAACGTCGGCTACCTCATCGGCCGCACCGGAGGGCACGCCCTGGTGCAGCGCTACGGCAAGTACGTCTTCCTGCCGCCCGAACGGTACGAGAAGGCCGAGAAGTTCTTCACCCGCCACGGCGGGAAGGTCGTCACCGTCGCACGGTTCATCGAGGGGCTGCGCCAGCTCAACGGCATCATCGCGGGCGCCGCCGAGATGCCCTGGCCCCGGTTCGTCGCCTTCAACACGCTCGGGGCCCTGCTGTGGGTCGGTCTGTGGGCGGGCGTCGGGTACTACGCCGGCGACCACATCACGACCATCTACACCGAGGTCAACCGCTACTCGACCTACGTCCTCATCGCCCTGGGCGTGCTGGTCGTCGCGTTCGTCGTCCGCGCCGTGGTGCGCCGTCGCCGCCGGACGGCGGACTGACCCCTCGCGGTACGCGGAACGCCGGTGCCGTCCCGACGAGGAGTGTACGTTCGTACAGTTCGTACATTCGAGTGCATACTGAGACGCGCATGCCGACGGACTACTTCGCGCAGGACCCGCGCACGAACCTGGAACGCATGGAAGCGGGCGATCTCCACATCGCCGACGATCCCGAGATCGCTCATCGCCGGCAGCGGGCCGTGCGCCTGGCCGCCCGCTACCAGGCCGCCTACGCGGAGGACGCCGACGCCGCGCAGGCGCTGCTGCGCGAACTGCTCGGATTCCTGGGCGAGCAGCCCATCTGCGGCCGCCGGTCCACGTCGACTACGGCAGCAACATCAGCGTCGGGGCGCGCACCTTCGTCAACTACAACCTCACGGCGCTGGACGTCGCGGCCATCACGATCGGCGAGGACTGCCAGATCGGCCCGGGCGTCCAGCTGCTGACTCCGACCCACCCGCTGGAGCCGCGGCCACGGCGGGACAATGGCACTTCGACGCCGGCACCGCCCGGCAACTCGACGCGCTCATCGAGGGGCTGACCCTGCACCGCGTACTCTCGCGTCAGCCGCACGACCACGCGCTGACGCTCGAAGCGATCGACCGCATCGCCACACGCGGGGAGCGCGCCCGCTGACCGTCCGCGTGGCACCCACCTGACCGGCGCCGCACGGGCTCACCCGCCGGCGCCATTCGCCGGGCACGGGCGGCACCTACGAGTGGGGACGTACGAGTGGGGACGTACGAGTGGGGGTGGTCCCGGATTCCGGGACCACCCCCACTCGCGGGTATCTCAGGCCGGTCAGGGCCGGCCGGTGTCCTTGAGCGAGTCCTTGGCCTCGCGGGCGTTGCCCGCGGCCTCGGCCGCGTGGCCCTTGGCGACCAGCTTCTCGTTACCGGTGGCTCGTCCGACTGCCTGGGCGGCCTTGCCGACGGCCCGCTCGGCCTTGGCCCGTGCCTTCTCACTGGCGGTCATGCTGCCCACCCTCCTCGGTTCCGGCGTGCGGTTCTGGCTGTGCGCATGGCCCCGTACGGCGCGGGCAAACCTATGGCCAGAGAATCGCGTCGGGTGATCGTCCATTCGGGTCCACCGAGTGTCGGACGGTGGACAGGGGGAATTGTGCGAGGCGTGCGCATGCCCTGCATCCGGTGAAAGTAACTTACGTTTTGTGGGCTTGTAGGGGCGGGATAAGGGCATCCGGTGGCCAGGAGGTTGATAACAATGGTTCCCCTGCTTCTGGTTCTTCTGCTGGCTCTGATCCTCTTCGGCGCGGGCTTCGCCCTGAAGGCGCTGTGGTGGATCGCGGTGATCGTGCTGGTCGTCTGGCTGCTGGGCTTCGTCGTCCGGTCCGCGGACGGTTCGGGGCGCAAGGGCCGCTGGTACCGCTGGTAGACGCAGTCCCTCGGATCGAGGAGCGCTGTCGGCAGCGCGGATGAACGTGGGGCCCGGCCGGGAACGGCCGGGCCCCACGCCGTGCGCGGGCCGCAACGCGCCGGGGCTGCGGGGAGGGATCGGGCGTATCGGGCGCTTCAGGGGGTACATGTCCCATGCACCGGCCCCGCAGTGGCAGCAGTGGAACCCTGCGCCTCCTATCCCTGCGGGGCCGGTGCGCCGCCTCGGCCGGGTCAGGCCTGCAGATAGGTCAGGACGGCCAGGACCCTGCGGTGGGTCGTGTCCGTCACCGTCAGGTCCAGCCTGGTGAGGATGTTGCCGATGTGCTCGCCGACCGCGGCCTCGGAGACCACCAGTTCACCGGCGATCGCCTTGTTGGACCTGCCCTCGGCGATCAGCGCCGGCACCTGGCGCTCGCGCGGGGTCTGCTGCTCCAGCGGATCCCGGCGGCGCCGCAGCAACTGGCGTACCCCCTCGGGGTCGACCACGGTCGCGCCCTCCGCCACCTTGCGCAGCGCCGCAGTGAACTCCTCGATGTGGCCGACCCGGTCCTTTGTGGCCGACCCGGTCCTTGAGGAGGTGGCCGACGCCCGATCCCTCGCCGGAGTCCAGCAGTTCGGCGGCGTAGGCCCGTTGCACGTACTGGCTGAGGACCAGAACGGGGAGCGCGGGGCGGGTCTCGCGCAGGCGCATGGCCGCGCGCAGGCCCCTCGTCCTGCCGCGGGGCCCCGCACGGGATTACGGGTGACGACTCCGCCGAGAGTGACCAGCGGGGCGTTCCCGGCCGCCAGCAGCACCACGCCGAGGCCCGCCACCAGCGCCTCGTACGTCTCCTCGCTGCTTGCCACCTCCGCGCCGATCAGTGCCGGTCTTCCGCCGCGGGCGTCGGTGGCGAGCCAGTAGTCCCGCAGCGGCCCGGCACTGTCGGGCATCGCCAGGAACGGCTCGCCCAGCAGGTCGGGGAAGTCGACGACCTCCTGGCCGGCGAGCGGTGGGCGTCGGGCAGGGCGACCAGGCGGGGTTCCTCGGCGACCACCACCCACCGGTAGCGGTCCGGGTCGGGCAGCGGTAACCAGACGAAGGACGCGTCGCACGTGCCGTCGGCGCCTGGCTCCAGTACGACGTCTCCGGCCGGAGTACGTAGCCGCGTACGGAGTTCACCGCGCACAACCCGCCCACCGGTCTGCCCACCGCGCTCACCACCGGCCAGCACCTCCACTGGTCCCGCTGCACCTCGCCCCCCACCGCGCGCACGGGCTACGACTGCGCCACCATGAAGGCCCCTCTCGACTACCGGAAACCGGACGGCAGGACGATCGACGTCGCCCTGATCCGCCGCAAGGCCACCGGATCGAACGCCCGGCGCACAGGCTCGCTCGTCCTCAACTTCGGCGGCCCCGGCGTGTCCGGGGTGAGCGGACTGCCCGAACGCCTCAGCCAGTACGAACCGCTCCTCGACCGCTACGACCTGGTCTCCTTCGACCCGCGCGGCGTCGGTGCGACCATTCCCGTGCGCTGTGGGAAGTCCGCGGACGACACCGGCTACGACGGGGCCGACGCCTGCGCCAAGCACTCCGGGACGCTCCTCCCGTACATCGGCACCTCGCACACCGCGCGCGACCTCGACCTGATGCGCTACCTCCTCGGCGACGAGCGGCTGCACTACTTCGGCGTCTCGTACGGAACGGCGCTCGGCGCGGTCTACGCCCACCTGTACCCGGCGCACGTCGGACGGCTCGTCCTCGAAGCGCCCGTCGATCCGACCGAGGACCTCGATGAGGAACAGGTGTCGCAGGTCAAGGCGGTCCAGGCGGCGTTCGACCGGTTCGCCGCGCACTGCGCAGCCCGTATCCGCCACTGCCCGACCGGCGACGGGCCCGAGGAGGCAGCGCGGCGCATGGCGCGTCTGGCCGACCGCCTGGAGAAGAAGCCCGCCCCGGCCGGCGCCGGAAGGAAAATCGACGCCGACGACCTCGCGTACGCCATCAGCGACCATCTCGACCTGGGCACGGACGGCTGGACGCCGCTCGCCAAGGCCCTCACCGCGCTGATCGACCACAATGACGGCCGTCCGCCGAGCAAGGGCGCGGACGACATCGGCTCCGCCGAACGCGCGGCGACACCCGCCCGGCAGGCCGTCGACGCGAGGGCGCCGGACCGTCAGATGTCGATGACGCGGTAGGCGATGGTGTAGACGCCACCGGACCCCTCGAGCGAGCGGTACTGGATCTCGGCGCCCGCCTCACTGCCCGTCACCAGCGTCGCACCCAGCTTGTCGTCGCCGCTCGTCGTGTCGTAGTCCCACAGCGTCATGGTGCGCGCCTGCTGCTTGCCGAGGACGAGGGCCGCGTTGCCGTTGCCATCGGTCATCGACCGGACGTAACCCGGGCCCATCGTCTGGTACTTGAGGCTCCCTGGCCACACCTTGACGGCGTTTCCGTTGGCGTCGGTGACCTTCAGGTAGGCCTCGTCGTGATCGCCCTCGCTCTGCTGGTGACAGGTCAGCTCCAGCAGTTCGATGCGGACGTAGTCGATCGGCTCGGCCTGGGCCGCCGCGGCGAATCCGGCGACGCTGCCCAGCGAGAGCAGAGCGGCCGTGGCCACTCGAGCGATTCCACGCATGGTTGGTTCCCCCTTGAACGGTGTGGTGGCCCGGCGTTGTCCTGCGAGGCCCGTGCCGTCCCCCGGCACGCATCCACCCTGCCCGCCGTCACCGCCTCGCATCTACGCGCGTCCCACTGAGCGGAACGCGGCCGGACGCCCTCACGGACGTACCTCGATCCCGGACCGGCCCAGTGCTCGGGTGACGGCGGCGGCTGCTTCGGCGACCCGGTCCGCCATCACCTCCAGCCGCTGGCCGGCCTCGACCATCACAGCCACCGCCCCCACCACGGCCCCCGCCGCGAGCCGCACCGGCAGCGCGGCGCAGCAGACCCCGGCCACCACATCCTCCCGGTCCAGGACGGCGCCGCTGCGCACCGGGCCTCGCAGCGCTTTGCCCAGCGCCGTGTCCAGCGAGAACGCCTCGCCGTTGCGGACCGGCACGAGTGGCTCCGTCCGGCCAGGCACCGAGCAGACTGTCAGAGCCCGTTCCTCGTGCATCACCGCCAGCACCGCACTGCCTCCGGTGGCGGCTCTCAGCCGGTGCAGCGGCAGGCGTCCCGCCATGCGCAGTCCCGGGTGCGGCTGCCATGCCTGGCCGAGCCGGTAGAGCTGTGCGCCCAGCCGGTAGCGCGCGCCACGGCGCTCCACGGCCCCCAGGGTCACCAACTGCTCCAGCAGTCGGTGAGCCGTGCTCTTGGGCACTCCGCAAGCGACCGCCAGTTCGGTCACCCCTGCCTCGTCGCCGCGCTGCCGCAGGGCTTCCAGCAGCGCGAACGCCCCCTCCAGGACTCCGCGTCCTCTGTCCGCCGTTCGTGTGCGTACGGCTGTGTCCATGGCATCCCCCCCCCGATGGCGTGTCCCGGTCGCGTCCCCCCACAACGGCGCGGCCCTCAACGTCCGGGACCATGTTCCCCGGACCGCTGTGCCGGGCGAAACCATTCCGGCGTGTCGCCCCGCACACACCTGGGATGCTCGAAGGCTGCTTCCGCGCCACCGCTCCCGTGACTGCTGAGAACGACGCCCAGGCCGCTGGGGCTTGCCTTTGGGGCAAGGTCAAGAGCAGCAAAGGATCCCGCCCACGCCCGACTGGTCGGTTGTGCGGACGGTGCCGGGCGGGGTCGGGGCCTTCGGCCGGAACCCGGCAGCGCCTGACGGCGGCACCACTCGGACACCCGGCGATGAGGATCTGCCGCGCCCGTGGACGGCGGATGAAGCGAGGCTGGGGCAGTGTCTGCTGCGCCCAGTCCAGCCCGCCTGCAGCTGCTCGGGGTCCAGCTTCGCCCGCCTGGTCTTGGTGTTCGACAGAAACACGCCCAGCTTCACCTCGGTCCCGTCCTCAAGCCGTTCCACATGGGCTCTGGAGACGGTCACAGACCCCGTACGCGCTTCCAAAGGTGGCAAAGCCCTATATCCCTCCGTGCATTCATACGCTGCACCAATGGGTATCGACTACGCGGCGGTCTTCCAGGCGCTGCCCGGCGCGGTCGCGCTGGTGACACCCGACCTGGTGGTCGCCGACGCCAACACCGCGTTTCTGCGGCAGGCCGGCCGGAGGCAGGAGCAGGTGGTGGGCCGCTACGTCTTCGATGCCTTCCCCGCCAACCCGGCCGACCCCGCGGCCTCCGGCGCCCGCAATCTGGAGCTGTCCCTGCGCGCCGTCCTGGCCAACCGCGAGATCGACACCATGGCGCTGCAACGCTACGACGTGGAATCCACCGCGCACCCCGGCCGCTGAGAGGAGCGCTACTGGAGCCCGGTCAACGCGCCCGTCTTCGCGCCCGACGGCCACATCGCCCTGATCATCCACCGCGTCGAGGACGTCACCGAAGTCCTGCGCGCCACCGGCCAGCCGGACGGCGCCCAGCAGTTCGAGGCAGAGCTCTTCAGCCGGATGCGGCAACTGCACCAGGTCAACGAACGCCTGCGCCGCGCTCACGCCCGCGAACGCGAGGTCGCCCTCGCCCTCCAGCGCGCCATGCTCCCGGCAGGAGTCCCAGCCACCGTGGTTCCGGCGGACCGAGGTCGGCCCACCTCACCCGGGATCTGCCGTACCGCGGCGGCCGTGGCCGCCGCGGTGGCGTGCGGGGCGTTGATGAAGGGCTGCGTCCGATGCCGCAGCGCTTCCCGCCCTGTGCGATGGCCCCGGGGTGCGCGTTTTCAGGAGAAGACGACGGAGCGCGGGAGCAGGCGGTCGGAGGCGCCTGCGCCGGGGTGGAGTGTGTAGTAGGTGTCGCCTTCGCAGTCGGCGTTGAGGAAGACGGTGGCGGTGGCGTCCGTGCGGTTTTGGGGAGCCCGTGAGGCGGTTCCGGGGGTGGAACCGGGTGCGGTGAGGTTGATGCAGGTGCCGCTGGTGGGGTTGTTCAGGAAGCCGACGGCCTCGTATCCCTCGGCGGTGGTGTAGGTGTAGCGGAACTGGCCGGTTGCCGCTGAGGCTGAACCAGGTACGGCGAGCAGCAGGGCGAAGGCGCTGCAGGCGGCGCCCAGGGCCGAGGTGAGGGAGCGGACTGACACAGTGGGGGTCTCTTTCTGCCGGTGCTTGTGCGGTCAGTGCCAGCGATGCCCTCACAAGAGGTGCGGTAGGCGCTTTGTCCCTCGGAGCGGGGAAGGCGAATCGTTCCCTTCGCGCAGGTGGTAGCCCTAGTGGCGCGTCGGGCGAATCCAACGCCCGAACCGGCGAGACCTACAACGACTTCAATCAGCTCACCGCCCTGACCACCGGCGCAACCACCCACCATTACACCTACGCCGGCACCGACTCCTCCGCCCGCCTGACCGCCGACACCACCACCGACGAAGGCCCCCTCGGCATCTCCACCACCACCAGCGGCAGCGGCGGGAAGACCGGATTCATCCGCGATCCCGCGGGCACGCTCATCGGCATGACGACCGGCGGGAAGACCTACTACTACCTGATGGGCGCCCGCTACTACGACCCCTCCACCGCCCGTTTCACACAGACCGACCCCAGCGGCCAGGAAACCAACGCGTACCTGTACGCCGCCGGCGACCCCCATCAATAACGTCGACCCTTCCGGTCTTTCGGCCGTGGACTGGCTGGGTCCTGTAGGCGACGTCATTCAAGCCGGCTATCACCTCTACACCGGTGACACAACAGGGCTCTTGGGAGACGCCGGTCTTGCTGCCGGAGCCGCAGCCGGTCTCGGGTGCGAAGCTGTACTGGGAGTAGGCGCCGTTCCCACCCTGGGAGCGTCAGAGACTGCGCAACCAATCTGCTACGCCGCAGCCTGGGGAGCTAGCACGGGAGTCTCAAACCTCGTTGGCGGCTAGTACTGATCACTGATAGACGGGCAGCGCCACGGCTGCCCGCCCCTATCTCGAAGGAGAATGACTCATGTCACGTGTAGGTCCATCCATGGAACAGCGGACGCGCAGTGAGATGTTCTACAAGATGGCCTCTATAGCTGCAGTAGTTCTTGCAATTTCCGGAATAGCGCTCGGGGTGTTGGGTAAGCCATCAGGGATGGTTCCTAGTCGCATTTTCCATCATTTTTTGGGTGGGATTGTTCCTCACTCTCAGGTACACGAAAAAATCGCAACCCTGAGCCCGGATACACCAGCTTTACATGAGGCCGGACCTCAGAGGGCGTTAGGTGAAGAATCGGTGTTCCGTCATCGCTGGATCATGAGATGCCGGGCCGGTGGCCTGGCACGCTTGTCCCAACACAGGAGGTTTCCATAGCCAAGCGCTATTGGGCCAGTGCCTACCGCACCGAACCTAGTGACCTGAGTCAGAGATTCGTCGGCAGTAGACCATCCCCGGATGCGCGGGGAGCGGCGGGCCGGGATCGAGCCGGAGTCAGCGCGCCCGGGATTATGTCATCGGAGTTTGATCACCGCAGGTCAGCGACTCAGCGCACCGTGCGCTGAGTCGCTGGCCTGCACTTATGTGCAGCGTCTCGAAAAGGTGCAGGTCAAGGCGTTGCGATCGTCGTGCATGCTGCTCGATTTTTGGGGACGGTGGGGTCAGGAAGGCTTGACCGCCGAGACCGGGGTGACGGTCACCTTGTTGTCACACTCGGCCCACACCCCGTCGTTCAGGGCGACCTGGTGCTTCCCGGAGTGCGGCAGCCCGATGACCATCGTCGGATACGTCACCGGGTCCTTGCCCGACACGCAGTAGCCGTCGGCCTCCCCTTGGACCTGGACGAAGGTCAGCTTCACCCACGCCTTGCCGTGCGGCCGGACCGTCACGGTGGCCGCCCTGCCGGTGGGAGTGACCTTGAGCGGGGTGTTGTGGGCGGGGGAGCCGTTGCCGGCGCCCGCGACCGTCGGATGGCCCTTCAGGACGCACGTCCTCCGGGAGACGTTGGTGAACTGCACGACTGCCGCCCCGGTCCCGGTCCCGACGGGCCGGTGGCCGGCCTGCCAGGCGCTGACCTGGAGGGCGGAAGCCGGGCAGGCGGGCGGCGGGGTGGAGGTGGTGGTGCTCGCCGCCATGGCGGTGCCGGGCAGGACGCCTGTCACCGCCGCCGCGACGGCCGTGACCGCCGTCGTCGCCAGAGCCGCCCTGCGAATGCCGTTGCTGTGCCGCATGCTGTCGTCCCCCTGAGTCGTCTCGTCCGCGAGTTTCGGTCGTCGGTGTTACCCCGCGGTACGTGTGGTCGTGGTACGTGAGTGCAGACAGGGTGAGAGAGCGGCAGGGTTTCGTGCGGCGACTACTTGTGACGGAACGGTGACGAGAGGCTCCACCCGTGCAGATGGCCGTCAAGGCAGACAGAAGCACCTCCACTGCGCCATGGGTTGCACCACGCCCCCGGCGCGCACCGAAGGTGCGCTGAGTTGCTGACCTGAGGTGATCAAACTCCGATGACACGAACTCGCGTCTGTCAAAGTCCGATGGCAAACGGTCAAGATCCAGTGGCACGGGACAACTGTCACGCTGTCACGCCCAGAGGTCAGCAGGATGGCAAGAGGACGGCCGCGGCCGTCGCAGGCGAGGTGGGCTTTGGTGGTCAGTCCGCCTCGGGATCGGCCGAGGGCGTGATCGTCCGGTTCGTCCGGCCGGCGAACGCAAGCCAGTTGACTCCTATCACCGGCCTACGACCAACCCGGACCTGCCGTCAACCCACACCACCACCGGATTTGACGAACTACCGGTAGGTGGCGGCCAGACCGGCGACGACCTGCTCGTGGTCCATGTGTCGGGCCAGCAGCAGCACCTCGATCAGCGCACGGGTGCCGGCCGCGTCACCGTGGGCGGCCTTCGCCGCGGCCCACCACTTGTCGTGGACGGGGGTGAAGCGGCCCGCGGAGCGGGCTTGTTCCAGCGCGGTCGAGCCGGGAAAGGCTCCCGGCTTGCGCAGCAGGGCCTCCAGATAGTGGTCGAGCACCACGCGGGAGCCGTGCCGGCCGCCCAGCCGCTCGTGCCCATGTGATCGCCGCGCGCGAGAAGTGTGTGGGGCTGGGCGAGCAGCCTGAGGGCTGACCGGACTCAGCCCGGGGCGGGGGGAAGGTCGTCGAGGAAGGTGGCCGTCGGCACGTGGAACAGGCACCCGGTGACGGCGGTCGAGTACTCCAGGATGCGGTCGTGGGTGGCGCGCCCGTCGCCGAGGAACATGTGCCTCAGCATCTGCTCGGTCACGTCCGGGGTGCGCGCGTAGCCGATGAAGTACGTGCCGAACTCGCCCTTGCCGAGGGTGCCGAACGGCATGTTCTCGCGCACGATCTTGCGCTCGTCCCCGTTCTCGTCCGTGACGGTGTTGAGCGCCACGTGGGAGTCGGCGGGCTTGACGTCGTCGGACAGTTCGACGTTGGCGAGCTTCGTGCGCCCGATGACCCTCTCCTGTTCCTCCGACGACAGGGCGTTCCACGCCGTCATGTCGTGCAGGTACTTCTGCACCGTCACATAGCTGCCCCCCGAGAAGTCCGGGTCCTCGTCGCCGATGAACACCGCGTCGGTCGCGCGCCGTCCCTCGGGGTTCTCACTGCCGTCGACGAACCCGAGCAGGTCGCGCTCGTCGAAGTACTTGAAGGTATGGACCTCGTCCACCACCGCGACCGCGTCGCGCAGCCGTTCCGTGAGCAGGTGGGCCAGTTCGAAGCACAGGTCCATGTGGCGGGCCCGTACGTGGAAGAGGAGGTCTCCCGGGGTGGCCGGGGCCCGGTGACGTTCGCCGTTCAGTTCCACGAACGGGTGGAGCTCCCGTGGCCGCGGTCCGCGGAACAGCCGGTCCCAGGCGGCCGAGCCGATGCCGACGACACAGCTGAGCTGCTCGCCGGGGGCGCGGAAGGCGACCGAGCGGCACAGGCCAGAGACGTCCTCCAGCAGATCGCGGACCGTCTCCTCGTGGCCCGGCGTGATGGTGACCACGAGGAACACGGCGGTCTTGGCCGGTTCGACGACCACGGGCTGCGACTCGAACACGGCCCGTCCTCCTCATCCGATACGGCGGAACCCATCGCCCGAGGGCCGTGCGGCCCTCTCTCCCATCCTGCTGTCTCCAGGGCGCGACCGCGCGGGGACGTCGCGGGGACCTCAGCTGGTGACGAGTCCGGTGACGAGGTTGATGGCGGTGGCGAGAATGCTGGTGCCGAAGACGTACGACAGGAGCGCGTGCCGCAGCACGATCGCGCGGATGGCCGTACTCGACACCGCGGTGTCGGACACCTGGTAGGTCATGCCGAGGTTGTAGCTGAAGTAGAGGAAGTCGCGGTACGCGGGCGGCAGTCCGGAATTGAAGTCGATCCCGCCGTCGGCGGCGTAGTAGAGGTAGGCGTAGCGGCTGGCGTGCATCAGATGCAGTGCGGCACAGGCCAGGAACACCCCGAACAGGGCGGTCACGGCGCCCGCGTGCCGGCGTTGGACGGGCCGAGCAGGAGCAGCAGCACGATGGTGAGCAGTCCCGCACGAGGCGACCGCCACGATTACGAGTTCCTCACCTGCGGGCCGCAGGTGGGAAGATGGCCTACGGCCACAAGACTCCGCACCAGGCACGCCAGCGGGCGACGATCGTGCTCCTGGCAGCACGAGGCCGCAGCAACGCCCGGATCGCCGCCGAAACCCACCTGCACGTGGACACCGTGCGCCGCTGGCGCGGCCGATTCGCGGCCGGCCGGGTGCCCGCCCTGGCCGACCGCAAGCGGTCGGGGCGGCCTCCGACGTTCACCGCGCTGCAGATCGCCGAGGTCAAGGCACTGGCCTGTCCGGAGCCCCGCTCTCGCGCTGGTCAGGCCCCGAACTCGCGCGCGAGGCCGTCACCCGGGCTATCACGGACACGATCTCCGCCTCCACTGTGTGCCGCTGGCTACCGCTTAGCCTCGGGCTTTGGAGCCAGCCTCTCCGGGACTTGATCGAGCGAGTGAAGAGCGGCTCCGACCTGCAACGATGAGGGCTTGTCTGGGTCCTGTCCGCTGACAGGAAGGAAGCACTCTCCAGGTGTAGAAGCGCAGTCGGGCATGCCCCTCTACCCGTTGTGAAAGTGCTGGTCGCGGGTGCGGGCTGTCAGGGATCCCGGGCTCATGCCTCGACGCCCAGGCTTCCGACGGCAACGCTTGGTCGGCCTTGTAACGGTGCAGCGGATCCTGCGGCGGCGCAGGTAGGCGCGGGTCTTCCGGGGAGACGGACGCCAATCACTCGCTCCTTCCCGTGCTCGTGGGGATGTCCGTGTTTTCACTGGTAGTCGGCGATCCGCCCGTGGTGTGCGGATTCGGATGCAGACCGTCGAGCAGGATGCGGATCAGGGCGCCGGGGAAGTCCGGGTCGTTGTCGATGCCGGCCAGCGCGACGAGGCCGTCGAGGATCTGTCCTAGAGAGACGTCGTCGCGTACTTCTCCGCTGCGTTGCGCGGCGCGGAAAAGTGGTTCGCCGGCCGCGATCGTGCGGGAGCGGCTGGCGCGGAGGATGGGGGTGCCATTGGCGGATTCGGAAAGGAGGACGGAGGCGAGAGGTCCTTTGCGGGTGCCGGTGGCGTGGAAGCGCATGAGCCAGGCGAAGAAGGCCTCGCCAGGGGTGTCGCCACTGACGGATTTGGCGGCTTGGCACATGTCGTCGACGGTGTGACGGAAGAGTTCCTCAACCAGTTCGAGTCTGCCGGGGAAGTTGCGGTAGAGCGTGGCCATGCCGACTCCGGCACGTCGGGCGATCTCGGCCATGGACGGTGCGGCACCGGGTTCGGCGAAGGCCTCGCGGGCGACCGCGATGATCTTCGACCGATTGCGCTCGGCGTCGGCACGTCGGGCAGGTGCGGACTCAGCGCTCACGGCAGATGCTTCCTTCCTTTGGAGTCCAGAACCCAGCGTACCGGATAGCCTTCTCACTTCCTCTTGTAAACGGATAGCCTGTCCGATACGTTAAGTGGACAGGCAATCCGTTTAGGGCGGATCTGCTCAGGACACCAGGAGAGGAACAACCATGACTGCAACGGTGAGCGTCCCGCCCGTCGCCGACATCGCCCGCCGTGACATCCCCGCGTTCGTACGGGCCGGGGAGCGGATGATGTGGATCGGAGGTCGACAGGTCGCCGCAGTCTCCGGACGAACACTGCCCAACACCGACCCGGCCACCGAGGAAGCGCTGGCCAGTGTGCCGCGCGGCGAGGCAGCCGACGTCGACGCCGCGGTCCACGCAGCGCGCGCGGCGTTCACCGATCCCGCCTGGGCGGAAATGAGCCCCGACCGGCGCGGTCGGATCCTGAACCAGATCGCCGACGTCATTGAGGAGCACGCCGACGAACTGGCCACCATTGACTCGGTCAACATGGGCGCACCCCGCATGCTGACCGCACACATGCTGGCCGAGGCGAGTGAGGTCTTCCGCTACTACGCCGGCTGGCCTACCAAGCTGTCCGGTGTGAGTGTTCCCGCAGGCAAGGACCACATGGCCTACACCCGCAAGGAGCCCCTCGGTGTCGTCGGCGTCATCTGGGGCTGGAACGGTCCGATGGGCCAACTGCCCGGCAAGCTCGCCCCGGCCCTGGCCGCCGGTAACACCGTCGTGCTCAAGCCGGCCGAGACCGCCTCGCTGAGCACGCTGCGCTTGGCCGAGCTGCTGGCCGGCACCGACCTGCCGGCCGGTGTCGTGAACGTCGTCACCGGCCGGGGCGCGGAGGCGGGCCAGGCGCTGGTCGCGCACCCCGGTGTCGCGAAGATCGCCTTCACCGGGTCGACCGCGACCGGCAAGCTTGTCCAGAGCCAGGCCACCGACACGCTCAAGCGCATAACGCTCGAACTGGGCGGCAAGTCGCCGTCGGTCGTCTTCGCCGACGCCGACCTTGACGTCGCGGTCCGCGGCGTGGCGGCTGGCTTCCTGGGTAACGCGGGACAGGTCTGCGTCGCCGGATCACGGGTGTTCGTCGAGGAGAGCATCCGCGAGGAGTTCGTCGAGAAGTTGCTGAAGACGATGGAGGCATTCACCCCGGGCGATCCGCTGATCCAGGGCACGCTGGTGGGACCGCTCTCCACCAAGGCGCAGTTCGACCGCGTCAGCTCCTACCTCGACATCGCCCGCGAGGAGGGCGCGAACGTGGTGACCGGCGGCGGGCGCTTCGGTGACCACGGATACTTCTTCGCCCCCACTCTCCTCGACGACGTCAGCCCCGACATGCGCGTCGTCCGCGAGGAGATCTTCGGCCCCGTCGGCGTGATCACTACCTTCACCGACATCGACGACGCCATCGCCCAGGCCAACGACACCGACTACGGACTGGCCGCCTCCGTGTGGACCACCAACCTCACCACCGCACACCGCATGGCCGCAGCCATCGAGGCCGGCACCGTCTGGATCAACACCTGGGCCGAGATGAGCACCGGCAACCTCCCCTTCGGCGGTTACAAGCAGTCCGGCCTGGGCCGCGAAGGCGGTTTGGAAGGACTCGACACCTACACTCAGGTCAAGACCGTCCGCATCGCGCTGTGACCACGCCACCTCACGCCTGAGCGGCCTGGCCATCCTCGAGCGCCACACTGGCATGCGCGGCCGTATCGGGTCGTACCCGCGTGTCCGCATTGAGGGCGGCGGCCGGGCGGTGGTCTCGCAGGCCTGGGACACCGGCTGCTCACGGGAATCTCTCGGCGTCATCTCGCTTGCCTGGTTGAGGAGTTGGCTGTGTCGTGGCAGGCCGGGGTCGAGGGCCGTCGTCATGCTGCACGAGGTGGAGCCAGGAAGCGGGCCGCGGGAGCCGGCGCCCGCCACCAGCTGGTCTTCGTCGACCGGCTGGTGGCCACACTGATCCACCTGCGGCACGACCTGCCGCACTCCGTGCTGGGGCTGCTGTTCGGCGTCGACCGCTCCACCATCACCCGTGCGATCGCAGAGATACGTCCGCTCCTGGCCGATCGGGGGTGCGCGGTTCCCGACCGTCCCGGTCTGCGGCTGCGGACACTGGCGGACGTCTTCGCCTACGCCCAGGCCGAGGGCATCGAGCTGCGGCTGGATGGCACCGAGATCCAGGTCCGACGGCCCCGGCCGGCCGCGGTGGACGGCGTGCGTTCGTCTCCGGCAAGAAGAAACAGAACACGATGAAGGCCACCGTCATCGCTGACTGGCGGGGCCGCACGTTATGAACCGATGCCCTGCGGCCTGGGCGTATGCACGATGCCACGGCCGCCCGCAACGAAGGCATCGCCAGCTGCTTCCAGCACTTTCCCGATGTCGAGGTCCTCTTGGACGACGGCTGCCTCGGCCTGAGCCGCGACCACCGCGGGCAAGCGATCACACCGCCCAGAAAACCGCGTCCGGGAGCACTGCCCGGCAGAGTCGAGCAGTGGGAACGCGACCGCCACGGCCACTCCTCCGACCGCATCACCGTCGAACACGCCCTCGCCGATCACAAACGCTGGAAGCAACTGACCCGCTGGACCCACCGCCGCGACCGCCTGCCCGACACCTACCGCGCTATCGCCGGCCTCGTGTCCGACCGCACCGTCACCGCCTGAAACAGGCCACGAGCAGGCCAAACACGACCCGCCCGCTAGACGCCGCGATATCAGCGGCGATGATGCCGTGGCGGAAGGCTCGGGCGGTGCACGATCCGGGCGAGATCCTGCTGGACGTGGCCCTGGCGGTTGCGCTGGGCGGGGACTGCCTCGCGGATGTCGCCATGCTGCGGGCCGAGCCGGCCGTGTTCGGGCCGGTCGCCTCCGACCCGACGGTCTTCCGCCTCATCGACGCCCTCGCAGCCTGCGGGACAAGGCCATGCAGGCCATCCGTGCCGCGCGCGATCATCGTATGATCACCGCGGACCGGGAGTGACAGGGCCTGGCCGTCCAGCACGAAGACGCGGAGCCGCCGCACCTCCTCACCGCGCTTCTTCACGCGGCCGCCCCGCCGTCCTTGCCGCGGGCCGCACCTGGGCCTGTCACCACTGGCCTACTGCCGCGCCCACAACGCACCGGAGCCGACAGCGGCACGATGACCACCGTGCCGCCTGGTCCGCGTCGTCACGGCGGATCACAGGGTGGCGACGCGCAGCACGATCAGGGTGACCGAGACCACGGTGAGGACCGCCGCCGGAAGCGCGCCCTCGCGGTCGCCGACGCGCAGGTGGGCGGCGACCGCCCCGGCGAAGTAGAGCGTCAGGCCGATCGCGGCGGCGATCCCGACGGGCTCCCACCGCAGTCCGGCGACCGCGCCGGCCGCACCCGCGACCTGAGCGCAGATCAGGAAGGTCATCATCCCCGGCGGTATTCCGAGGGCGGACATCTGCTCGGCGATGTGCCGCGTCCGCAGGGACTTGGCCGCGGCCGATACCAGGAGAACCACCGACATAAGCACGGTGACGACAGCAAGGGAGACGAACACGGCTGAAACCTCAATCATGCGAGATGCGGGAAAGGGACGTGCGCACCTCGACGACGATAGGCAGCCGATAGGTACCTCCAGGTAACCTTCGGGGTGTGAGCCTGCGACCCGAAATCGCCTTCCTCGCCGACTGCCCCGCCCTCCTGGCCATGGAGATCATCGCCAGCAAGTGGTCCATGGTCACGCTCTTCGCGCTGACCGACGGCCCGCTGCGCCACGGCGAGTTGGTCGAGTTGAGCGGTGGCATCTCCCGCAAGGTACTGACCCAGACGCTGCGCCGACTCCAGGCCAACGGGCTCATCGAGCGGCGCGCGTACGCCGAGGCGCCGCCGCGCGTGGAGTACGGCCTGACCGATCTGGGGCGAACCCTGGAGGAGCCCATCAGGATGCTCACCGCATGGGCGCGGGAGAACGGCGAGGCGGTCGTCACCTTCCGGGAAGCGGCCGAAGAGGCCGGAACCTTCAAGACGGACCGGACGACCCCGGCGAAGACCCCTCCCGTCGGTTCCTGACCCATCCGGCGACGCCGGGGCAGAGCGCCGGTTGCCCCGCTAAAGGCCGAGACCGGCACGACGACGCGACCCACCCCACGGCAGCGGAGCGCGGCGGCCTCGCACCCGGCCCGACCGTATCCCGCCTCCGGGGAGGGCAGGGCACGTCACGAAGCCGGTACGCGGGAGCGAGGCGCCGTGGGCCGGGCGGCAGCCGATCGCGGCGCGCAGGATGCAGCCGGCCTGCCAGCGCCGGGCCCGCAATCGGATGCACCGCTCCGCGCTACGGGCCCCGGCACCTCGCTGATCAAGGAGAAATCGCGATACCCCGTACGCGCATCCCGTCGACAGCCGGCCGGCGACTTGCCACCCTCGCGACCGCCGTCACCCTCCTCGCCGGTGCGGCAGCGGTCGCCGCGCCCACCGCCTCGGCCGTCGGCTCATCGGCATGCCACTACAACGTCACCCGCGAGACCTCGACGGTGACCGTCAACGGCGTCAACTTCCGCACCGGCCCGGGCACCGGCTACGCCTCCAAGGGGCTGCTCTACAAGGGCGACACGTACGTCGCCCACTGCGGCGTGCGCAAGGGCACCGCCGCCCACCCCCAGGCCTGGCTCTACGCCAAGCTCAGCCACCGCTCCAAGAGCGGTCTGGCATCCGGCACATGGGGCTGGGTCCGTGGCGGCTTCGCCGTCTCCAGATGACGACAGGCGGGGCACACTGCGGGGGAGTGGTCCCACCGTGCGGAACGCCGCCCCCGGTCGCCATGCCGGGCCCTGGCACGCCCGTGCGCCGCACCCGTTGCGGGCCGCTGCCCGCATGGACGCTCCCCTCACTACCACCGAGCAAGGGGAGATCACCGTGCCGTTTCCGTCCGTCCCCCGTCGGACCGCACCCGCGCACCGTGTCCGGACCACGACGGTTGCCACTGCCGTCGCCGCCTCCTCGGTTCTCGGACTGTCGCTCGCCGCGGCCGCGCCGGCGAGCGCGGCGACGGGCTCCAAGGCGTGCACCCACCAGGTCAAGCTCGACACCCGGGTCACCGCCCCCGTCAACTTCCGCACCGGCCCCGGCACCAGCTACACCAGCCTCGGCCTGCTCCCCAAGGGCCAGGGCGTCTACTGGGCCTGCTACAAGGGCAACCGGGGCTACCTCAAGCCCTACTACAGCGCGCACAAACTCCAGTGGGGCTGGGTGAGCCGTACCTACATCGACGTGCCGATGCGGACCGACTGACACCGTCCGCGACACAGGGCCCGCGCCTTGGCCCACCCTCTTCCGGGTGCCCAGGCGCGGGCTCTGGCGTTCCCCGCGTGCGGGCCGTGCCCGCTGTCGGTGGGGTGGATGCCATGGCTGGCGGGATCGACGCCGATCAGGTCGCGGTGCAGGCGGCGTATCCGCAGCGCCCGGTCGAGGCGGAGGCGTTTGTCGCGGACTTCGCCGACGGTACGGGGTTGATGTCCAGCCGCTGGGCGAGTGCGGTGGCGGGCCATCCGGCGCGCGCGAGGTCGGCCAGCAGCCGGGACGCCTCGGTGGAGTCGGTCAGGCCGGGGGCGCCGGGGGTGTGGCGCCGGGGGAGCGGGATGCCGAGGATGGCGTCCGCAGTGGTGCGGGCGATGTCCCGGACCGTGGAGCCGTGCATGGGGGTCCGGAGCACGCGGCGGACCAGGGTCACGGACAGCCCAGCCCGGTCGGCGATGTACTGAGCGGACATGCCCTGCCCGCGCAGCCGCACCGCCCACCGAGCGGCGGCATGCTGACGGGGAGCGAACGCCGTCGGGATGGTGGCATCGGCAGCCCGAGCCGTGATCGGCCCGGCTCGGGCTGCCGCCTTCCCCCGCGGAGCCGGCCCGGACGCAACGGCTGCCGAACGACAGACTGACGGGTGATCCGGTGACTGAGAGGCGGTGTTCGGCCCGCTACGCGGCGGCCGTTATGCGGTGGGCGTGGGTGAGATGCGGGCTGCGGAAGCGGCAACGGTGTCCGCGAGACAGGCACGTCACGAGGCCGACGGCGCCGACGGCGCCAACGGGGCGCCGGGACCGCGCGTCGCCGTGGCGAGTAGCCGCGTGAAGCAGCGTCATGGCTTGGCGCTGGATGAGTGGGCCGAACGGTGGAATGTGTGTAGTGATCCCGGCGGAATGTGTGCAGTGATCGCGTAGATCACTGAGTGCTCCGCGTGGATCACTCGGACCATGGTGATCGGATCCCGGTGTGCAGCCAGGAAGGTGATCATGTGACGACTTCCCCAGGGCCCAACCCAGGGGTTCGCTCCGGCGCGTATGTGATGGGGCGAAGAGGCCTGAGATGCCCATGCTCGCGGACAGAGATGGCATGGATTGTGCTGGTCCTGCTCGCGACGGCGGTGCCCGTGGGCTGGTTCGGCTTCAAGGACTTCAGCCTGGCTCTGACTTTCGCGGGGTGCGTCACCGGAGTAGCTCTCATGGTGGCGGCTCTCATCATGGCCGTGGGTATCGCCGCGGTCATGGACTGCTGGGTCCGCGGGCCGAGTTCCAACTTTCGAGTGGTCGCGCTGATCTCTACTGGCGTGGCGTTGCTGACGAACGTCTTGCTCGCGTTACAGGTGTGGAACGACGGGGAGAAGGTCGGCTATAAAGTACTGTCCGTTGTGCTCATCCTAAGTTCGCTATCCGCTGTCGTCCTGGTGTGGCGAAGACTGGATGAGATCCCCACGCCGAAGCGGGTGGCTGCGGCGCTCATCGTCTCCGCGCTCGTCGCGGTCGCCAATTTCAGCTACCAATACCTTTTCCAGCCATACCGGCGCGAGGCCACCCCTCTCGTGCAACTGAACCCGGGTAAGGCAGTGCTCAGCGCGGACGGAATGGTGCTCTCCGTGCCGGTCGACATCAAGCTCGTGAATCACAATGATATGGGATTTTACGTGCTGGGCGCCGAGTTCCATGCCATGGGAGAGAGCGTGACGGTGAGCAAGAAGGACCTGACCCAGGCGAAATGGCGACAGGACGCCGAGCAATGGGCAAAATACCAGGAGAAGCACCCACTCACCCGCAGGGAGGTCTACCAGCCGGGCAAGCTGGTGGCGGCGCAGCCGTGGATGCTCCCCGGAAGTTGGGTCGAACCTAACGACGAATTGCTCACGCGGACCGTTGTTCAACTTCCCAGCAACACGAGCTTCGACAAGCTGACGTTCTACGCTACCCTGAACCTGGCGCGTAAAGACCGGCTCGATATGGGCCTATTCAAGGGCTCTAACTATTCCTGGCGGGGTGCTGCTGTGCCGCAATGGATGAAGGAGGACCAAAAAGAAAAAAAGTACGACACCATCATTCAGGGGGCCGATGTGCAAGAAATCAATGCGATCGATCAAATCACGAGAAAGAAGCGCCGCATCACTACCTATTGGTGCTTTGGCGTACATGGTGTAAACGTGGTGCCGGCCATCGCGCCGGTAGGTGAGGAAAACCATACCCTTTCCGAGCGGGCGGACCGCGAGGTACGGAGCCGCTACGGCTTGCTCGACGTCTTGGCGGGCCCGGTCGAAGAAACGCTCGATGAGATCAAGGCCCGGCGCTGACCAGCCCCTCCGGTCACCTGACCAGGGAAAGAGTCTGTCATTCGCGATCCCAGCAGCAATGAGTCCCTGATGCCGCGCCACGCATCCTGCACGGCCCGGCACAGCGTCTCGACGTCGAAACCTCGGAACGAGGACCGGCCGGCGGGCCGCGTCGGTGAGCGGAGTGTGCAATGCGGCGTCGATGCGCTCACCAACCTGGGAATGGCCGAGGTGGTACAGGGCTTCTTTGAGCCGGACCACTGTGTGGGGTGCCACGCGGTCGAGGTCGACGAGCGCGGCGCGGCCCGGCCCGGGTCGTACGGATGCCGCAGCCGCCGCACATGGGCGCCTACCGCCCCTCGCACTCAGTCGGCGTGACGGGACGGCTCTGCTCCGGCCGGTGGGCCGGCTGGCTGGTCCACGAGTGCCAAGCACACCGTCAGGACCGTGGTCGTAGGGCCTCCGGGACGGCCCACCGTCACTACGGACGGCGTCGTCTACCTCAAGTAGACCGGCGGGACAGCACGGCGGCGAGGGCTTCGCAGCGTTCGAGCAGAGCGTAGCCGTCGCAGAGCACGGTTTCGTGGCCGCCGTACGACTCCAGGTTCAGGACCGCCGCCTCCAGGTGCCGGATCTCGCCGGCCAGCATCGGCACCTCGCAGACGCCACGGGCGCTGGCGGCGGAGGCCCGCTGGTGCAGCAGGGACGCCAACTCGGCGCCGCTGGCGTTGTGGATCGTCGCGGCGTCACTGCCGCTGCGCAGGACGAGACAGGCCCGGGCGTGCTCGATCACGCGGAGCACGGCCTGGTATTCCGGCAGGGACAGCTCGAACGCCGGCGGCGACTCACCCGCCGGGCCGGAAGCCTTCGTACGTCTTCGTGCGCCGGAACTCGGCATCGCGGATCCCCCCAAAGGTGAAGGCGGACGCCTCAGCGGCTCTGGCGGGCGTCCAGACCTACCGCTGCCCGATCTTCGGCAGTCCTAGGCTCAACTGTTGTTGTGCGAAAACTTTTCAGCCATCGTTCATCGGCCGCGGGCGCCGCAGTGATCCCTCCAGAGCTTCGCTTCGAGGTCATTCGCCCCTCCGTTTCCCTTTGTTCGGATGAGGAGGGGCTGATTCCTGCCCGCGATCAGATGCGAGGGCACGGCTCGGTCGCTTGTGCGATTCCTGTGTCAGGTTGTGTGCGCCCGGTGACCAGTGGGGTCGCCGGCCTCCGTCTTCCTGTGGGGAAGCCACGCGCACACGTCCCTTCGGCATGCTCGTCCGGGGTGGCCGCAGGAGAACGACCGACGCCATCGGCTCCGTGATCGGCCTGGCCGACGTGGACGGAAACAAGGTCGACACCTAGACCTACAGCCCCCGCGGCGTGCGCATCCTGGCCCAGTCCTCCGAACCGGTCGCCCAGCCGTACCGCTTCGCCGGCAACTACCAGGAGCCCCACCGGCCTGTACCACCTCCAGGCCCGCTACTACGACGCCAACGTCGGCCGCTTCACCCAGCCCGACCCCTCCGGCCAGGAACAGAACCCCTACCTCTACGCCGAGGGCGACCCCGTCAACCGCATCGACCCGGCCGGCACCCTCAGCCTGAGCGGCGTGACGGACACCGTCGGCGTGGAATGGCGGTCGGTGAGGCCACGGACGCGGCCTACGAAGACGCCACAAGCTGACCCCGCCCCCTATGGTCCCGCACCACGACGAAGGAGATCTCGTGCGACCTTCGGCTGAAACGTCACTGGCCTACAAGGGACTCGACGGCATTCCTCTCCGGGTCCTGTTCGGGATCGCCATCGTGGCCTTCATCGTCTTCGGAGTCACACAGGCCCGCAAGAAGAAGTAGAAGGCGAGGTGTCGGCGGCCGCCGGTCCCGCCGCCCGACGGCGTCAGTGCGGAGCCACCCAGCCCGGCCGCCAGGTCCCGGCGGCGTCGTGCCCGGCCGTCGCGGCGGCCAGGTGCGCGCGCAGGGTGGCCAGCGCCGGGTGGGGGTTGTCGCGGCGCCAGATGAGCGAGTGCGGGTAGACGGGCGTCGGGTCGGTCACCGGGATACGGCGCAGCCCGTGCCCGGCGGGCCAGATCAGGCGGGTGTGCCCACCCATGAAGGTGGCCAGGCCCGGCGTGTCGGCGATGGTGTCCAGCAGGGCGTCGGAGCCGAAGTTGGGTCCGGTCGCCTCGATGGTGAGGCCGAACTCGGCGACGAGGTCGTCGTAGTAGGCGGCCCACTCGGTCCCGGGAGTGATGCCGGGCATCCAGATCCGGTGCCCGGCGAGCTGGGCAACGGTCACCGAGCGGACGTCGGCCAGCGCGTGGGCGGGACCGGTGAGGAGCTGGAGCGGCTCGTCGACCACGCGGACGGACTCCAGGTCCTCGGGCAGGGGCCGGCCGGGCATGGCGACGGCGCGGAAGGACGCGTCGATCGCACCGGACCGGACGGCGGCGACGGCGGTCTCGATCTCGACCAGCATCAGCACGTCCAGGTCGATCTCGGGGTACGCGCGGTGGAAGCCGCGCATGAGACCCGATGCCGCGCCGCGTGAGTTGATCACGTCGACGCGCAGGGGACGGCGGCCGGCGCGCACGGACGCGACCGCGCGCTCGGCGACGCGCAGCAGCTCGCGCGCGTGGGGCAGGAAGGCCCGCCCGTCGATGGTCAGCTCGGCGCCGCGCGGCACGCGGGTGAACAGCCGCACGCCGAGCTCGCGCTCCAGCGCGGCGACCCGTTTGGAGACGGCCTGCTGGGTGATCGACAGGTCGGCGGCGGCCTTCTGGAACTGGCCCGCCTCCGCGACGGCGACGAAGGTGTGTACGGCCCCGAGGTCCACGGCCGCCACCTTAGTCGACAACGGATGGTTGTGGCCGGTCGGCGATGCGGTTGTTTGACCTGGCGCGGGGCGTCCCGTTTAGCTCCCCTCGGGCAACGTTGGCTTGTTCCGGTGGGACTCGAGGGGCGCGCTGAACATGATGGGCAGGAGACGACTGGGCCGGCCGTTCGGCTGGCTGTGGTCGGCGTACGCGGTGAGCGCGTACGGGTCCGGGCTGGGGTTCGGGGCACTGCCCCTGATCGCTGTGCTGGTGGTGCACGCCGGCCCCGCGGAGGTGTCCGCGCTGTCCGCGGTGGGACCCGCCGTGGGCGCGCTGATCGCGGTGCCGCTGGCGCCGTGGGTGGAGTTCCGCCGCAAGCGGCCCGTCATGATCGCGATGGACCTGACCAGGTTCGCGGTCATGGCGACGATCCCGGTCGCCTACGCCTTCGACGGGCTCGGCTTCGTCCAGCTGCTCGTGGTGTCGGCCCTGGTCGCCGCCGCCAAGATCGCGTTCAACGCGGCGAGCGGGGCCTACCTGAAGACACTCGTGCGACCGGACGACCTGCTCGTGGCCAACGCGCGGTTCGAGTCAACGAACTGGAGCTCCATCGCGGTCGGACCACCCCTGGGCGGAGCCGCCATCGGTCTGTTCGGGCCGGTCACCACCGTGGTGGCCGACGCGGTCAGCTACCTGCTCTCCGCGCTGGGCATCGCCGCGATCCGGGGCCGCGAGGAGGCGGCGCCGCGGCCGGCCGGGGAGGGCCCGGTCCGGGCGGGCGCCGTGCTGGACGGCTGGCGTCACATCATGGGCGATCCCGGACTGCGGGCGCTCTACCTCAACAACATGCTCGTCGCCGGTCTGATCATGGCCACCGAGCCGGTCCTGGCCGTGCTCCTGCTGCGCCGGCTCGGATTCCCGCCCTGGCAGTACGGGCTCGCCTTCGCCGCCCCCTGCCTCGGCGGACTCGTCGGTTCGCGGCTGGCCCGCCGTGTCGTGGCCCGCCACGGCCGGCACCGGGTCTTCCGGACCGTCGGCACCCTGCGCGCCGTCTGGCTGATCGGCCTGGCCTTCGTCCGTCCGGGTGTCGTCGGCCTGCTCACCGTGATGGCCGTCGAGCTGGCGATCATCGTCAACATGAGCCTCTACACCCCGGTGCTCGCCGCCTACCGGCTCGAACGCACGCCCAGGCACCTCGTAGCCCGCACCCTGTCGGCCTGGTCGATCGGCCAGCAGGCGTCCATCGCGGTCCTCACCGCGCTGTGCGGGCTGCTCGCCGACGCCACCAGCCCACGCACCGCGCTCGCGGTCGCGGGACTGCTCATCCTGGCCAGCCCGCTCCTGCTTCCCCGGCGCGACCAGACGTCGCGGCACGAACCGGAACCGTCCCCCAGCACCGCATGACACACCGGCAAGCCCGACTGGCCCGGCCTCCGGCGGACCGGCACGCCCGCCCCGCCCGAGCACGGCGCCCACCTACGCCCCTCCGGGAGCGGCACCCGCTCACGCGGGGTCCGGGTGTGGCGCTGGTTAACCCGGTTTGGGCGCGGCCGGTTCACGTCCGGTCCGGGTGCGGCGCCGGCTCACGTCCGAGGGCCGGGCGCCGCGCCGGTTCACGCCCGGGGTCCGGGTGTGGCGCTGGTTAACAGCCGGTTTGGGCGCGGCCGGTTCACGTCCGGTCCGGGTGCGGCGCCGGTTCACGCCCGGGACCTGGGCGTGGCCGGTTCGTACCCGGTTTGGGGTCGCGCCGGCTTACACCCGGCCTGGGCACGGAGCCGGTTCACACCCGCCGCGGACGCGGCGCCGATTCACGCCCGGAGCCCGGGCGCGGCCGGTTCACACCGTCCGGACGCGGCCGGTCCACGGCTGGGTTGCGGGTGCGGCCGGTTCACGCTCGCTCCGGGTGCGGCACCGATTCGTGCCCGGTTGGGGGCGCGGCGTGTTCCCACCCGTTCCGGGCCCGGCACCCGCTCACGCCCGGGGTCCGGGCGCTGCGCCTACGCCCGGTCCTGGCGCGGCGCCGGTTCACGCCCTTCGCGCGTGACGCCGTTCGTTCGCGCGCGCCTCGGACGGGGACCCTCACGCCTGCCGCGGGCCGCCGCCTGCTGGCCGGCCGCCCCGTCCGCGCTCGGCGCGCCGCAGCGCGCGCCGCTGCTTTCCCGGCAGAGTTGCGGCCAACTCGCCCACCGGGGCGACGTCGTGGCACGCGCCGTCCCGGCCGCCACGGCACCACCACACCGTCGGGCCCGCGGCCTCCGTCCCGTCCCAGTCCCAGTCGCCACCGGTCCCCGCGGGACGCGGGTGCACGCCGGTCTTGTGCTCCCGGCAGACCGGCCACACCTGCCAGAGCAGCTCCATGACGGTCGACTGCGCCGCATCCGCGACCACGGCCAGGACCGTCTCGGCGTCGTCCGGCTCCGGCGGATCGCCCTCCTCCAGGTCGACGGCGTTCACCGGGTTGCCGTGCCAACGGCCGTCGGGCATCGCCACGTAGACCTGACCCCGATCGACCTCGCCCGGCGGCGCGGGCCGCCGAGGCGGGTCGACCATCAGTATCAGCGCGTCCTGGCCCGGCAGGGTCGCCACCAGGTCGCGGTTGACCACGGCGAGCGCGGCCTCCAGCTTCGGCCACCGGCCGGGCTCGGCCGGACGGGGTTCCGGAGGCCACCACCCGTCCCGGCCGGGACCGTCGCCCGCGTACGAGAAGTAGTTCACCCGGACATCGTCCCAGCTGCGCCCACACGGCGGCACGGCGGTGCTTGGGAGGTTCTTGACACGGCCGCAGGACTGAAGCGCGATCACCCGGCAACGAGCAGGTGGTGACACGCATAGCAATCGTCGCCCTGACCCTCGTCGCGGGTGTGCTCGCCTCCCTGGCGTCGGCCTGGCTCTCGCCCTGGTGGCTGCTCGCCGCCGTGCCCTTGGTCCTGCTCGGGCTGCTGGGCGCCTGGGACCTGGTGCAGCGCCGGCACTCGGTGCTGCGCAACTATCCGGTCCTCGGCCATGCCCGGTTCCTCATGGAGCGCATACGCCCGGAGCTGCAGCAGTACTTCATCGAGCGGAACTACGACGGCCGCCCCTTCGACCGGGACGTGCGCAGCATCGTCTACGAGCGCGCCAAGGGCACGGACGCGGAGGAGCCGTTCGGCACCGAACGGGACGTGTACCAGCCCGGTTACGAGTTCCTGGTGCCGTCGATGGCGCCGTGCCCGGTGCCCGAGTCGCCGCCGCGGGTACGCATCGGCGGCCCGGACTGCGCCCGCCCGTACGACATGGCCCTGCTGAACGTCTCGGCGATGAGTTTCGGCTCCCTGTCGGCCAACGCGGTCCTGGCCCTCAACGGCGGTGCCGCGGCAGGGGGCTTCGCCCACGACACCGGCGAGGGCGGGCTGTCGGAGTACCACCTGCGGCCGGGGGGCGACCTCGTGTGGGAGATCGGCACCGGGTACTTCGGCTGCCGGACCCGCGACGGCGGCTTCGACGCGGCCGAGTTCGCCGACAAGGCCGCGCACGACCACGTCAAGTGCGTGTCCCTGAAGCTCTCGCAGGGCGCCAAGCCCGGCATCGGCGGTGTGCTGCCGGGGGCCAAGGTGAACACCGAGATCGCCCGGGTGCGGGACGTGCCCGAGGGACGCACGGTCGTCTCCCCGCCGTACCACCGGGTGTTCTCCACCCCGCGTGAACTCGTCCGGTTCATCGCCCGCATGCGCGAGCTGTCCGGCGGCAAGCCCGCGGGGTTCAAGCTCTGCGTGGGCTCGCGCCGGCAGTTCCTGGCCGTGTGCAAGGCCATGCTGGAGGAGGGCACGGCGCCCGACTTCATCGTGGTGGACGGTGCCGAGGGCGGGACCGGGGCCGCGCCGCTGGAGTTCGCCGACCACGTGGGCACCCCGCTCACCGAAGGCCTGCTCACCGTGCACAACGCCCTGGTCGGCGCCGGACTGCGCGACCGCATCAGGATCGGGGCGAGCGGCAAGATCGCCACCGGTACCGATCTCGTCAAGCGCATGGTGCAGGGCGCCGACTACGGCAACGCGGCGCGGGCCATGATGTTCGCCGTCGGCTGCATCCAGGCGCAGCGGTGCCACACCAACACCTGCCCCACCGGCGTCACCACCCAGGACCCCCGCCGGGCCCGCGCCCTGGACGTGCGGGACAAGGCGCCACGCGTCCAGCGCTTCCAGGAGGCGACTGTGGCCGGCGCACTGCAGATCATGGCGTCCATGGGCGTCACCGACCCCGCGGAGCTGCGCCCGCACATGCTCCGCCGACGCATCGACCCCATCACCGAACGCTCCTACGAGGAGCTCTACGAGTGGCTCGAGCCAGGGCAGTTGCTCGCCGGGCCGCCGGCTTCCTGGGCGGCCGACTGGCAGGCCGCCGACCCCGACCGTTTCACCGTGTGACCTGGAGGACCCACGTGCCCCGTACCGTTGCCCAAGTCATCGTGGACGCGCTGAGCGAACTCGGCGTGCGCCAGGTGTTCGGCGTCGTCGGAGACGCGCTCAACCCCCTCACGGACGCCATCCGGACCACCGACGGCCTGGAATGGGTGGGCTGCCGGCACGAGGAGGCGGCCGCCTTCGCCGCCAGCGCCCAGTCGCAGCTCACCGACACCCTCGGCGTGTGCATGGGCACCGTCGGACCCGGCTCCGTGCACCTCCTCAACGGACTGTACGACGCGGCCAAGAGCCACACCCCGGTCCTGGCCATCGCCGGCCAGGTGCCGCTCGCCGAACTCGGCACCGACTACTTCCAGGAGGTCGACAACGACGCCCTCTTCAGCGACGTCGCCGTCTTCCGCGCCACCGTCACCTCGCCCGACCAGCTTCCGCAGATGCTGGAGACGGCGGTACGCCACGCGCTGGGCCGCAAGGGCGTCGCCGTCCTCACCGTGCCGGGCGACCTGGGCGAGCGCGAACTGACCGCCGACCGGCCGGCCCGGTTCTCCCTGAACGCTCCGGTGAGCCGCCCGGACGAGTCCGCCGTCCGCCGCGCCGCGGAACTCCTCGACCGCTCCGAGCGCGTCACCCTCCTCGTCGGCCAGGGGGCCCGGGCCGCCCGCCAGGACGTGCTCACCCTCGCCGACCGGCTGGCCGCGCCCATGGTGCTCACCCTGAAGGCCAAGGCCGGCTTCGAGGGGGACGTCAACCCGTACCAGGTCGGTCAGACGGGCCTGATCGGCAATCCCGCCGCGGCGCAGGCCCTGCAGGACGCGGACACGCTGCTGATGCTCGGCACGGACTTCCCCTACCGGGACTGGTATCCCGAGGGCCGGACCGTGATCCAGGTGGACACCGAGGCGACCCACATCGGACGCCGCGTACCGGTCGAGGTCGGCCTGGTGGGGGACACCGGCGCCACCGTGCGCGACCTGCTGGCCCACCTGACCGCCGCGCCCGCCGGATCCGGTGGCGCGCGCGACCGCTCGCACCTGGAGAAGGCGCGGGAACGCTTCGACAAGTGGCGCACCGGTCAGGCCCGGCTGGCCGACCCCGCGCACGACAAGGGCGTCGTGGGCCGCATCCGCTCCGCGCTGGACAACCGCGCCCACGACATCCGCCCGGAGGCCCTGGCCGCGGCCGTCGACCGGGCGGCGGCGGACGATGCCGTCTTCACCTCCGACACGGGCATGGCCACGGTGTGGCTCTCCCGCTTCGTCGAGATGCGCGGCGAGCGGCGCCTGATCGGCTCCTACAACCTGGGCTCGATGGCCAACGCCATGCCCCAGGCCCTGGGCGCCCAGTGTCTGGACCGCGAACGGCAGGTCGTCGCCTTCTGCGGCGACGGCGGACTGAGCATGCTCCTCGGCGACCTCATGACCCTGAAGACGTACCGGCTCCCCGTCAAACTGGTCGTCTTCGACAACCGCCGGCTGGGCATGGTCAAGCTCGAACAGGAGCAGGCCGGGCTGCCCGAGTTCGGCACGGTGCTGGACAACCCCGACTTCGCCGCCGTGGCCGAGGCCATGGGCGTCACCGGCATCCGCGTGACGGACCCCGCGGACGTGGAGGGCGCCGTGCGACGCGCCTTCGACAGTCCGGGCCCGGTGCTGCTCGACGTCCTCACCAACCCCGACGAGATCGCCGTCCCGGCCAAGCCGACCGTCGAGCAGGGCTGGGGCTTCGCGCTGGCCAAGGTCAAGGAGGTCGTGCGCAGCCACGGAGAGCCGGACGGGAGCTGACCGGATCCGGCTCGGGCCTCACCCGTCGGCCGCCGGGTAAGGTCCGGGAGTCCCGCTCCCGGGCGGCCGGGAGCGGGCACGCCGCCCGGAGGAACCGCCAGCCCGGGCGGCCGCGGCGGGGACCGCGGGTCGGACGGTGACGGTCAGGGTCCGGGAGTCGGTGTACCGGCGGGCGGCGTTCCCGGCGTAGATCTTGACGTCCCAGGTGACCGTGGCGGTCCGGGCGGCGGCGTCGCAGGTGCAGGCGAGCCCGCCGAACCTCGGTGACGTCGCCCGGCGCGGTTGCGGTCCGATCGCCGGGCGTCGAGTACCGGCGCACCGTGGACACGGCTCCTCGACGGGCGCGGAACCGGTGAACGATCACCCGGTGAACGTCAACTCAGCGCGTCCACGGCCACCTGCACACTGGGATGCAAGGTGATCACCTGGTCGAGTCCGGCCACGCGGAAGAGCTGCACCATCGCCGGGCTGAGCGCCGCGACCGAGAAGGAGGAACCCAGCGCCTCCGCCTGACTGTAGGCCGTGACGAACGCGGTCATCCCGGTGGAGTCGCAGTAGTCCAGCGCCGACAGGTCGGCGACGACGCCCACGCCCGTGCCGCGCAGCGCCTCCTCGACGGCCTGGCGGAAGCCGGGACCCGTGTAGTGGTCCAGCTCTCCGGCCAGGCGCATGACCACCGCCCCCGTGGGGGAGGGGTCGATGCTGATGGCGAGAGCGCCCTCTGTGTCGTTCACCAGGTCTCCTGTGCGGCGGGTCGGCCACTGCGGGGCGGCGGGTCGCGTCCGGCGGTCGTGTCTCACGAGGAGCCCCATGCCAGCTCCCGCGCCCTTTGTCGCCATGCCTTCCCCGCGCGGGTTTCCCCATCGGCCTGGATTATCCTATGAGGCCGCGGCCAACCGCCCGGGATTGCGCGACCCGCCGTCATGGATCATACGTTCGCGGTGTTCGGCCGAACACCTGCCGGAGCGGTGGGGGCCGTCACCCGTGCGGGGGCGGGCGGCGCGCGTCGGCGTCGGGCGGCGATCCCGGGGCAGACGGGCGTGGGTACGGGGTCAGGGGACGGCCGCGGACACCGTCGGCTCCGGTGAGGGCCACGGGGCTGGACCGGCATGAAGGGAAGGGTGTCGCGTGGCACGCGCCGACGAGGCTGGGGACAGGCCGACGACAGCGGCCGGTGACGAGGTGTTCGCCGCCGACCCGGGGGTCGGCAGGTATCTCGCCCGGGTGGACTGGGGCGCCACCCCGCTCGGTCCGCCGCCCCGATGGCCGCAGAGCCTGCAGACGGCCGTCAGCATCCTGCTCTCCTCCCGGTTCCCCATGTGGATGGCCTGGGGCGAGCAGCTGACCTTCTTCTGCAACGACGCCTACCGGCGTGACACGCTCGGCCGCAAGTACCCCTGGGCGCTCGGACGGCCCGCGAACGAGGTGTGGGCGGAGATCTGGGACGACATCGGCCCCCGCATCGAGACCGTGCTCAGCACCGGCGAGGCGACCTGGGACGAGGGCCTGCGGCTGTTCCTGGAACGCTCCGGTTACAGCGAGGAGACCTACCACACCTTCTCCTACAGCCCGCTGCGCGACGACGCCGGCGCCGTGGTGGGCATGCTGTGCGTGGTCACCGAGGAAACCGACCGGGTGATCGGCGAGCGGCGGATGGCCACGCTGCGGGACCTGGGATCCGATCCGAGCGTGATCCGCACCGAGCAGGAGGTGCTGGCCTTCGCGGACCGGCAACTGGCCCGCAACCTCCAGGACCTGCCCTTCACCCTGACCTACCTGTTCGACGGCGACACCGCCCGGCTGGCCGGATCGACCGGGATACCCGCCGGACACCCGGCCGCTCCGGCCGCCCTGCCGGCCGGCGGCACGGACGGCCTCTGGCCGGCCGCGTCCCTGCTCGGGGGAGAGGCCGCGCTCGTGCCGCTCACCGGCGACGCCGCCACCGGCCTGCCGTGCGGCGACTGGCCGGAGCCGCCCGCCGAGGCACTCGTCGTCCCCCTGCTGCAACAGGGCAGCGCACCGTACGGTTTCCTCGTCGCGGCCCTCAACCGGTACCGCGTCCTGGACCAGGGATACCGGGGCTTCATCGAGCTGGCCGCGGGACACATCGCCTCGGGCATCGGCAGTGCCCGCAGCTACGAGGCGCAGCAGCGGCGTGCCGAGGAACTGGCCGAACTGGACCGCGCCAAGACCGCCTTCTTCTCCAACATCAGCCATGAGTTCCGCACTCCACTGACCCTGATCATGGGCCCCGTCGAGGAACTGCGCAGCCGGCTCGGCGACGCGGACGACGAGGTGCGGCAGGACCTGGACGCCGTCCACCGCAACGGGTTGCGGCTGGGCAAGCTGGTCAACGCGCTGCTGGACTTCTCCCGCATCGAGGCCGGGCGGATGCAGGCCCGCTACGGGCCGGTCGACCTGGCCGTGGTGACCGCCGAACTGGCCAGCGTCTTCCGGTCGGCCGTGGAGAAGGCCGGGCTCACCTTCGACGTGGACTGTCCGCCCCTGGACCAGCCGGTGCACGTAGACCGCGGCATGTGGGAGAAGGTGATCCTCAACCTGCTCAGCAACGCGCTGAAGTTCACCTTCGAAGGCGGGATCCGGGTCAGCGTGCGGGGCGAGGACGCGCACGCCGTCGTCACCGTCGCCGACACCGGCATCGGTGTGCCCGAGGCGGAGATGCCCCGGCTGTTCGAACGCTTCCACCGCATCGAGAACGGCCGCTCCCGCTCGAACGAGGGCAGCGGCATCGGCCTCGCCCTGGTGCAGGAACTCGTCGGCCTGCACGGCGGTGAGATCACTGCCGTCAGCACCGAGGGCGAAGGCACCGCCTTCACCATCCGGATCCCGCTCGGGACCGCCCATCTGCCCGCGGACTCCGTGGTGGCCGCACCGGACGGCACCGTGATCCCCACCGACGCCGACCCCTACGTCCTGGAGGCCCTGCGCTGGCTGCCGGGCAGCGACGGCGACGCGCCGGGGAGCACCGGGGTGCGGGCCGAGTCCGGCGCCGCCGACCCGAGCGTCGAGCGGACGGCCGGCGCCCGGGTGCTGGTGGCCGACGACAACGCCGACATGCGCGAGTACCTCACGCGTATCCTCGCCGCCGCGGGATACGAGGTCGCCACCGTCACCGACGGCGTGGAGGCCCTCGACTCCGTCCGCCGCGACGCGCCCGACCTCCTCGTCAGCGACGTGATGATGCCCCGGCTCGACGGGCTGGAACTGGTGGCGAGGCTCCGCGGCGACGCGCGCACGGCCTCGGTGCCCGTGCTGCTGCTGTCGGCCCGGGCCGGGGAGGAGGCGTCGATCGAGGGCCTGCAGGCGGGGGCCGACGACTATCTGGTCAAGCCGTTCGTCGCCGCCGAGCTGCTGGCCCGGGTGCGTGCGAACATACTGCTGGCCCGGCTGCGCAGCCACCACCTGCGGTGGCGGGCGGCGCTCATCGACTCCTTGCAGGAGGCGTTCTTCGTCTGCGACGAGTCCGGGGCCGTCATCGAGACCAACACCGCGTTCACCGACATCCTGGGCTACGGCCCCGAAGACCTCCCGTACACCCCGATCCACCCGTGGTGGCCGGACGCCGCCGCCGACCCGGAGGCGCACCGGCTGGTCGGAGAGGCCTTCACCGACCTGCTGGAACGCCCCCGCGGCTCCTGCACGGTGCCCGTCACCCACCGCGACGGGCACCGGCTGTGGGTGGCCGTCACCTGGAACAAGGCCGAGGACCCCGACACCGGACGCCGGGTCACCGTCTGCACCTTCCGCGACGTCACCGCCGAGCACTACGCCGTCCAGCGCGAGACGGCGCTGGCCGCGCTGAGCACCTCGCTGTCCCGGGCCACCAGCCTGGCCGAGGCGCTCTCCGGCGCCCTCGCCGAGCTCAAGGTCATCTGGCGTGCCCGGCAGGTGCTGGCCGCCGTCTTCGAGCGCGGCGACGTACCGGCCCTCACGGCCACGGACGGGGACCTGCGGTGGGAGGACCTGCCGGCCGAGCGCCGCGACGCGCTCGCCGAGGTGCGCCACCGGCCACCACTGGCGCCGATGGCCGAGGACACGGGCGCCGGCGTCCTGCTGGAACACCCCGAGGGCTCGCTCGCCCTGTGGGTCGACCTGGGCGAGGACCGGCCGTTCAGCTGTGAGGACCAGTTGCTGCTGTCGCTGCTGGCCGGGCACCTCGCGCAGGGCCTGGTCCGGGCCCACCAGATCGACCAGCAGCGGGAGACCGCCATCGCGCTGCAGCGGGCCATCCTGGGCCCGGCCAGGCTCCCCGACGGTTTCGCCGTGCGTTACGAGCCCGCGACCCGGCCGCTCGAGGTGGGCGGCGACTGGTACGACACCGTCGCCCTCCCGGACGGGCGGATCGGCATCGTCGTCGGCGACTGCGTCGGACGGGGTCTGGAGGCGGCCAGCGTCATGGGGCAGCTGCGCAGCGCGTGCCGCGCGCTGATGCTGGAGGACTCCAGCCCGGCGAAGACCCTGATGGCCCTCGACCGGTTCGCGGCGAGCGTGCCGGGCGCCCTGTGCACGACCGTGTTCTGCGGCGTCCTCGACCCCGGCACGGGCGAGCTGACCTACTCCAGCGCCGGGCACCCGCCCGGCATCATTGCGCACCCCGACGGCACCACCGCTCTGCTGGAGGAGGGCCGTTCCCTGCCTCTGGCCGTACGGCCGGGCAGGCAGCGGCCGCAGGCCGCGTGCACCCTGCCCGCGCGTGCCACGCTGCTGCTGTACACCGACGGGCTCGTGGAGCGCCGCCGGCGCCCGCTCAGCGCGGGGATCGACCAGGCGAGCAAGGCCGTGCAGGAGGGCCGGGAGATCCCGCTCGACGACCTCGCCAGCGAGGTGATGGCACGGCTCGCGCCGGCCGGCGGCTACGACGACGACGTGGCGCTGCTGCTCTACCGCCATCCGGCGCCGCTGGAGATGTCCTTCCCCGCCGAGTCCTCCCAGCTCGCGCCGGTCCGCAAGGCGCTGCGCACCTGGCTCGACGGGTGCGACCTCCCGCCCAACACCGTCCAGAACATCCTCGTCGCCGCCGGGGAGGCGTGCGCCAACGCGATCGAGCACGGCCACCGGCACGCCCCGGGGGAGGCCGTGTGGCTGCGCGCCGAAGCCCTCGCCGACATCCTCCGGCTGACCGTCGCCGACAGCGGCCGGTGGAAGACTCCCCAGCCGGAGCTCAACCCGCACCGCGGCCGGGGCGTGGCCCTGATGCGGGCCATGATGCAGCAGGTGACCATCAGTCCCGGCCCCGCCGGCACCACCGTCGACATGCAGATGAGGATCGCCTGATGACCACCCCTCTAGTCCTCAACGCCGGCCGGGGCCCGGAGGGCACCCTCCGGCTCGCGGTCAGCGGCGAGATCGACATGAGCAACGCCGGCTCCCTGGCCGAGGCCCTCGACGCGGACACCGGGCCCGTCGTCCTGGACCTGACCGAGGTGGAGTACCTCGACAGCGCCGGGCTGAGCGTGCTCTTCGCCCACGCCGACCGGCTGGAACTCGTCGTGACGCCGCTGCTGGAGCCCGTCCTGAGCGTCTCGGGCCTCATCGGTCTGGTCACCGTCCGCGGCCCCGGCCCGGAGGACGTGCCGCATCATGAACGGTGACCCGGCGGGGCCCTGGGGCCCCGCCCGCGTCCGTAGTACCCGAGCCCGCCGGCCAGGAGTGATGACCAACGTGACCGAGACCCTCCGCGTGACCGTTCAGCACGTCGGCGCCACCGCCGCCGTCGTCACCGTCGCTGGGGACATGGACCTGCACACGGCGTCCGTGCTGAGCGAGCACGCCCTGACCGTCGTGCAGGAAGGCGCCCCGCACCTGGTCCTGGACCTGGCGCAGGTCGACTTCGTCGACTCCACCGGCCTGAGCACCCTCATCAACCTCATGCACGCGACGCAGGAGGCGCACGGCTCGCTGCGCCTCGCCGCCGTCCCCGAGCGGCTGGCCCGTATGGTCACCATGACCGGCATCTCCCAGTTGATCCCCGTCCACGCAACGGTCGCCGAGGCGCTGGCGGTGCAGGCCGAGGACGATCCGGCCGGCCGTGCCGGCGGCGAGGCCCGCTCCGTCGGCTGACGCCCCTGCCCAGGCCGCCGCCAGGCCGTCGAGCACCGGCGCGGTACCTGCCGCGACCAGGGCGGCAATACCTTGCGATAAGCTGCATGGCGCTTATTCCTGACACATCCCGGTCCGGTCGCACGAGGGAGGAGGCCCGATGCACGGGACATGGCCGCCCGCGAGCGGTGAAACCGCCGCGGACCGCCATCTCGCGGTGGACTACTCAAGCGACGCCGAGTGGGCGGACCACCTCGTGGCCTTCGTCCGGGCGGGACTGGACGGGGGCGAGCACGTGCAGTACTTCGCGGACGCCACCGACCCCGCCCTGGTCACGCGCACGCTCACGAACCGGGGCGTGGACGCCGCCGCCGCCCTGCGGCGGGGACAGCTCCTCGTGACGACCGCCGACGAGACCTACCTGGCCGGTGCCCGCTTCGATCCGGACGCGATGGTCGGCCTGTGGCGGAAAGCCGTGGACGACGTCGCCGCGCGGGGATTCCGCGGTCTGCGGGCGATCGGTGAGATGTCCTGGGGCGCCCGGGACATAGCAGGCGCCGAGCGCCTGCTGGAGTACGAGTTGCGCATCCACCACGAGGTGTTCGAGCGGCTGCCCCTGCGGGCGTGGTGCTTCTACGACCGGCGCCTGCTGTCCCGCCGGGACCTGCGGATGCTGTCGGGAGCGCACCTGACGCGGACCGGCGCCGGCGCGGCCCCGGCCGCCGGCCGGCGGGAACTGTCGGCGGCCCCTCTGGCCGGGCCGCCCGGATTCCGGCTGGCCGGGTCGGCCGGCTACGAGAGCCGCCGCGTCGTCGCTTCGACGGCGGCCGCGCTCGCCGCGTCCCCGGCGGAGCGCGTCACACTCGACCTGTCGGTCCTGGACCATCTCGACGTCGCGGCGCTGGCCGACCTCGCCGCCGCGGCGCGCAGACGGCCCTCCGGCATACCCGTGCGTCTCCTCGGGGCCCCGCCCGCGCTCCAGCGCATGCTGGCACTCTTCCCGGAGCTGAGGGACGGCCTGGAGGTGGCCGGACGGTGACCACGAGCACCCGGCAGACCTCGGTCTCCACCCGGACCGACGCGACCTTCAGCCACCCCGCCCTCTTCTACACAGGCGACGACGACTACGCGAAGAACGTCGGCGACTTCATCCGCGCGCAAGCGGGCCGCGGCCGCCCTGTGCTGGTGGCGGTACCCGGCGAACGCCTCACACTCCTCCAGGACGCCGTCGGCGGCGAACACCAGGACGTCAACTGGGCCGACATGCGGCACGAGGGACGCAACCCGGGTCGTCTGCTGTCGCTGCTCCAGCAGTTCTGCGACCGGCACGCGGACCGCCACCCCGCCGTCGTCAGCGAGCCGGTGTGGCCCGGGCGCACCCCCGCGGAGGTACGGGAGGCCACCCGCCACGAGGCGCTGACGAACCTGGCGTTCACCGGCCGCCGCACCGCGCTCCTGTGCCCCTACGACACCGCCCTGCCCGATGACGTGCTGGAACAGGCGCACCGCACGCATCCCGCGATCGGCGGCACCGACGGCTTCCGGCCCAGCCCGCGCTACGCGGACCCGCACACGGTCTGCCAGGACTGCGACGCACCTCTGCCCGAACCGGACGACCCGGTCGTCCTGCACTTCCAGGAGGAGGACCTCGGAGCCGTGCGCGACGCGGCCGCGACCTGGGCCGAGCAGGCGGGCCTGGCGCCACGCCGCCGCACCGACTGGCTGCTGGCCGTCAACGAGGCCACCGGCAACTCGGTGCGCCACGGCGGCGGACGAGGCACCCTGCGCCTGTGGCGCGCGGACGGCAGCGTCGTCGCCGAGGCACGGGACCGGGGACGGCTCACGGACCCGCTCGTCGGCCGGCGCCGCCCCGATCCGTTCTCCCCGAACGGCGGCCGAGGCGTCTGGATGATGCACCAGCTCTGCGACCTGGTGGAGATCCGGACGCTGCCGGCCGGTCTGGTCGTGCGCCTGCACGTAGCGCTGGCATGAGCCGGCAGCCCCGCACCGGGTCACGGATTCCTCTCCGGAAGCGTAAGCCGGGCCTTTCATGTGCATACGAGCCTGACAGGGCGCTGACCGTTGTCGCGCGAGACAGTGACCTGCCTGACGGACGCGGCAGGCGGTTCGGCGAGGGTAGGACGAGATGACGGCTGAGCGCGAGCGCAGGTCGACCAGCGAAGTCCGCCGGTCCGGGGCGGTGCGTGACACGGACGAGGACCTGTCGGTGCTGTTCGGCACCTCGACCGCGCTGTTCGCTTCAATGGCGGGGCCCGCGCACGTGCTGGAGGCCGCCAACCCGGCCTTCTTCACGGCGATCGGCGAGGGACGGCGGGAACGCGCCGGCGTCCCGCTGGCCGAGCTGATGCCCGAGCTGCCGGCCCAGGGCTTCATCGCCCTGCTGGACCAGGTGTTCCGGACGGGCACACGGCACGTCGGCCGGGACGCCCGGGTTCTCATCGGCCTCGGTGACGAGGCCCGGGAGGCGTACTTCGACTTCACCTACGAGGCCCGCCGCGACGTCGGCGGCAACATCATCGGGGTGCGCATGATCGGAGTGGAGACCACTCACGTCAAGCACGCCCGGCGCCTGGCCGCCGAACAGCGCGCCCTGCTGGAGCAGATCGCCCGCCAGGCGCCGCTCTCGGACGTGCTGGACGGCATGTGCAGGTCGATCGAGGAACTGTCGCCCGATGTGATCGTCTCGGTCCTGCTGGCCGACGAGGACGGCCGTCACCTGCGCCACGGCGCCGCCCCCAGCCTGCCCGACTTCTACAACCAGGCCATCGACGGCATCGCCACCGGCGAGGGCATCGGCTCGTGCGGCACCGCCGGCCACCGGCGCCGGACCGTGATCGTCACCGACATCGCCGCCGACCCGCTGTGGGAGGAGTTCCGCGGCCTGGCCGGCCGGGCCGGACTCGCGGCGTGCTGGTCGACGCCGATCCTCGGCCGCGACGAGCAGCTCCTGGGCACCTTCGCGATGTACCACCGCACACCACGGGCCCCGCACGACACCGACCTGGCGCTGGCCCGCGTCATCGCCGACACCGCGGCCCTCGCCATCGAGCGTCACCGCGCGGAACAGGCCCGGCTGGCGGCCGACGCCCGGGAGAAGACGGCCCGCGACGACCTCGCCTTCCTGCTGGCCGCCAGCACCGCCCTGTCCGGGCAGCTGGACGAGAGGCAGATGCTCCAGCGTCTGGCCACCCTGGCCAGTCCGGTGCTGGCGCCGCTGGCAGCGGTCGACGTCCTGGAGTCCGGGCGCGTCCAGCGGGTGGCGGCCGCGGCCCCGGCCGAGGATGCGCGCGCCCTGCTCGCCTCCTACGTCCCGGCCCGCGACGACGACGCCGTCGCGCGGGTCCTGGCCTCCGGACTGACCGAAGTGGCCCGGCGCACCCCCACCGGCCCGGGGCCGTGGCGGGATCTCGGCGTCACCGGCTACGTCTGCGTACCCCTCCTGGACCGCGGGCGGCCCTTCGGAGCGCTGACCCTGCTCTCCACCGACGCGCACTCCTTCGACGGTCATCGGGTCGCCCTCGCGGAGGAGCTGGCCCGCCGCGCCGCCTCGGCCGCCCGCAACGCCCGCCAGTACGAGCAGCGCGCGGCCCTCGCCCGCGACCTGCAGACCGGTCTGCTGCTGCCCGACCTGCCCGAGATACCCGGCGCCCAGCTGGCCGCGTTCTACCATCCGGCGGGTGAGGGACTGGAGATCGGCGGCGACTTCTACGACGTCTTCCCCCGCGGCGACGGAAGCTGGGCGTTCATCCTCGGCGACGTCTGCGGGCGCGGCGCCAAGGCGGCCACCACGACGGCGCTGGTCCGCCACACGGCGCGCGCGGTCGCCCCGCTGCTCGACGACCCCGTCGACGTCGTCAAGGCCGTCGACAAGGCACTGAACGACCGCTACGCCCACCAGAACAACGGCTTCGTCACCCTCGTCCACGGCCACCTCAGGCCCTCCGCCGACGGACTCGCCGTCCACCTCGTCCGGGCCGGCCACACGCTGCCCCTGCTGCTGGACGCCGACCACAGGGTCGACACGGTGGAGGCGCCCGGCGGACTGCTCGGGATCGGCATCCCGCCCAGACTCACCGCCCGCCGCTTCACCCTCCGCCCCGGTGAGAGCCTGTTCCTCTACACCGACGGCATCACCGAGTGCCGGACCGAGGGAACCGAGCAGTACGGCGACGTCCGGCTGGCCAAGGCCCTGGCCTCCGTGCCGCGCCGGCCGGCCGCGGCGGACATCGTCGAGACGGTGGCCGAGGACGTCCGCCGCTACGTGGCCGGCGCCAACGTGGAGGACGACCAGGCCGCTCTCGTCATCACCGCCGACGAACCGCCGGCGCGCCGGGACCGGCCGGACGACACCGGGCGCGGCTGAGCCGGGCCCCGCACGCGGCGGTGCGGGTCGCGGCTCGGGGCCGACCTCAGCAGACGCTCGCGGTCCGGCTGACCCACTGGGGCAGCGTGAGCCGCTCGGCCTCCGGAGCCGGCCTGCGACGACGGGGCGGCACGTATCCGCCGACAAGGCGTCCGCGCCGGTCGCGGGGGGCGTCGGCGGTCAGGGAACGCCGCAGGAGGGAGAGCTGCGGCGCCACGGCCGCCAGGCAGTCGTGCTCCTGGCGGGCCGCCACCGTCGTCCGGTCGTGACCACTGTTCTGGCGGAAGCGTTCGTTCATGGTGAGACCTCCGTTCGTGATCCCACCTTCGCCCAGCGACAGCCCCTCGCGCGTCGTCCTCCCGCAGCGAATCCCCGGTACCACGGCTGCGGTACTCCGGGCGCCCGCCTACGGCCGGGACAGACGCGCCGGGTACGCGGCCCCCAACGGCCGGGTCATGGCAGCGCGCCGGCCAGGCCGCACTGGTAGGCGATGACCACGAGCTGGGCCCGGTCGCGTGCCGCTAGCTTGGTCATGGCCCGGTTGACGTGGGTCTTCGCCGTCAACGGGCTGACGAACAGGTGCTCGGCGATCTCGTCGTTCGACAGCCCCAGGGCCACCAGGCCGAGGACGTCGCGTTCCCTGCGCGTCAGGCACTCCAGCCGCTCGTGCACCTCTCCTGAGCGAGGGTCCGGCTGTGCGAGGAAACGCCTGATCAGCGCTCCGGTGGCCGCGGGTGACAGGAGTGCGTCGCCGGCGGCGACCGTGCGGACGGCCTCGACCAGTTCCTCGGGGCGCGCACCCTTGCCCAGGAAGCCGCTCGCGCCCGCGCGCAGCGCTTCGGCCACGTGCTCGTCGTCCTCGAAGGTGGTCAGGATGAGCACCTTCACCGCCGCCAGGTCCTCGGACTCGCTGATCAGCCGGGTCGCGTCGAGTCCGTCCGTCTCCGGCATGCGGATGTCCATCAGCACCACGTCGGGGTGCCGGGTCCGCGCCAGGTCCACCGCCTCCTGACCGTTGGACGCCTCGCCCACCACCTCCATGTCGCCGGTGGCGTCGAACAGCATCCTGAAGGTGCCCCGCAGCAGGGCCTGGTCATCGGCAAGCAGTACGCGAATCGTCATGCCCGTCTCTCCTCGCTGTCTCGCTGATCAGCCGGCCGGGCCGCAACGGCAGGTCGGCCGTCACCCGGAAGCCGCCCTCCGGGCGCGGTCCCGCGTGCAGCCGGCCCCCGACCATCGCCACCCGCTCCCGCATGCCGACCAGCCCGTGCCCGGTGCCTGCGGGCGCGGGGTGATGCCGCGCGGTACCCCCGTCGTCCTCGACGGTGATCGTCAGCCGCTCGGGGTGGTGGTGCAGGGTCAGCCGCGCACGGTCGGCCCCGGCGTGCTTGCGCACGTTGGTCAGGGCCTCCTGGACGATGCGGTACGCGGTCAGATCGACCGCCGGTGTCAGGGGGGCGGCCGCGGCTCCGTGGCGGGTGTGGTCGACGGTCAGTCCGGCCCGGGCGAAGGACGCCAGCAGCACCGGTATGTCGGCGAGACCCGGCGCGGGGCTGCGCGGTGCGACCGGATCGCCCGACTGTCGCAGCAGCCCCACGGTCACCCGGAGCTCGTCGAGCGCCGACCGGCTGGTGTCCCTGATGTCCTCCAGGGCGGTCAGCACCTGTTCCGGCTGTCGTTTCGCGAGGTGGGCGGCGACGCCGGCCTGGGCGTTGATCAGCGCGATGTGGTGGGCGACGATGTCGTGCAGCTCGCGGGCGATGCGCACCCGCTCGGCCGCCACCCGTTGCTGTGCCTCCTGCTCACGCGTGCGTTCCGCGTGCACCGCGCGCTCCTCCACGGCCGCCACGTAGGCGCGGCGGGAGCGCAGCCCGTCGCCCACGGCGGCCGGCAGCGCCGTCCAGGCCACCAGCGCCGCGTTGTCGGGGTTCAGCCAGTCCTGCGGGGCGCACAGGATGGCGGTGCCCACCAGGACGGCGGCCGAGGCGGTGGCGCTGGTCCAGGTGGTGCGCCGGTCCGTGAGCAGGCCGACGGTGTAGACGGACACCAGCACCGGGCTGATCACCAGCGGACTCTCCCGGAACCCGAGGGCCAGGAAGCCGACCCCGCAGCCGAGCGCGACGGCCAGTGCGCCGACCGGGTGGCGGCGCCGCCAGACGAGTGCGGAGCAGCCGACGCCCGCCAGGACCACGGCGGTCCAGCGCCACAGGAAGCGGTCCTCGTGAGGTTCGATCGAGGCGGCCACCACGGACAGCACGAACAGCACGGCCAGGCCCAGCGCGTGCACCACGCCGATCCGGGCCGGCGCTCGCCGGTTCTTGTCGCTGATCACCACCATGCCACCACCGTAGGGTCGGCAAGGAGATCGGGCACGGCGTCGTCACCCGGGCGCACCACGCGCGTGTGGCCGTCCGGCCGAGCGGCCCCGACGGTACGTCACCGGCGGCCGGGCCCGGCCGCCGCGGGCACCCGCCCAGGTCAGGGCCTGGGCGAACGCGGTGTACGACGCCGGGGCTCCGGCGCCCCGCGGTGTGCGCCGGAAATCGTCCGCGGCGTTGCGGAGTTCGGGGGTCCAGTAGCCGGTGAGGGCCTTCGCCGGGTCGACGGCCACCCCGCTGCCGGGCGCACCAGTGCGGACCGGCACGTCTCCCACCCCACCGACTCGGAGTGAGAGAGATGACCTCTCGGCACGCGGCCGCCCAGCAGGCGGCGGACAGTGGCACACCCGCGTCCTCCCCGGCCGACGGGCCCCGGGTCCTGCGCGGACCGGTCGGCATGCCGTCGGCCAACGCGGCGGCCCTCTCGGCCGACCGGGTGCTCTCGATCGCCCTGCCCTGGTTCGTCCTCACCACGACCGGCAGCGTCGGCAAGACCGGTCTGGTCGCCTTCTGCCACATCGTCCCCTACGTGACAGCCCAGGCGCCGGCGGGTCGCGTCATCGACCGGGTCGGCCCCAACCAAACGCAGCAGCGTGGCCGGTGACCTGGCCTCCACCGTCGCGATGGCCACCGCCCCGTTGCTCTACCTCACCGGACACCTGTCCTTCGGCCTGCTGCTGGGACTGCTGGCCGTGGTCGGCGCGGCGGACGGCCCGGCCAACGGGGCCAAGGGCCTCTTCGTGCCGGTGGCGACCCGCGCGGCCCGGGTGCTGCTGGAACGCGGGACCGGCCTGTCGGCGGCGGTCGAACGGGCCGCGACGACCATCGGACCGGCCGTCGCCGGTCAGCAACCGCGTGCGCGTGCCGACACGGTGCCCTCCGGACGCGGCGAGGATGGTCGGCTCCGAAGCGGTCACGCACCTGATCGTGGCGCGCCGAACTCCGCACCGTACGGGCGGAGTTCGTGAAGACGTCGGTACCGGCACGCGTCCGCGCCGGAGAGCGAGCGCCTTGGGCTGGTGCTGCCCGACGGCCATTGATCAGACCGGCACAACTGGCTGTCCGATCAATGCCGAGGGCGGAAAAGTCGAGGTCGCACGCCACGGCAGCCACCTGACGGGCTGCCCGGCCCACCGAGCGGAAGGACATCGCAAGATGAACGTTCACAAGCGGATCGCCCTCGCGGCAGCGGCGGCGGCGCTCAGCGCAGGCCTCGCGGGAACCGTGCCGGCGCAGGCCGCGCAGCGGCCCGTCGCGGCGGTCCGGGCCGCGTCCGGGTTCCAGAACTGGTCGTGCGGCTACAACCACGGCAAGGGACTCGAACCCCGTCCCCTGCCGCATGCCACCACGGCCCACAAGCTCGCCGTGGGACCGACGCTGATCGAACTGCGCAACGCCAAGTCGCACGGCACCTGGTTCGCCTGGGCACGCGTGAACGCCGGCATCGACGCCGCGACCGAACCCGGTACCGAGGTCTGGTTCGACTGGTCCGACGACCACGGCCGCACCTACCACGCCTGTGGCAGCCCGTACCACAAGGTGATGCTGGACGCCGGAGTGGTCCAGCGCGAGGACGGCCCCGTCTTCCAGGCGCACACCAAGGCGGTCAACTGGATCCGCGGACGCTGGGTGAAGATCTGCGGCGCCTATTGGCGCATGCACTCCAACGGCGTCCCCTACGTGGCCGAGAGCACCTGCTCCGGGTGGTACGCCAGCTAGTGAACGAGCAGGCTGGGCGGCACGGCGGCCGCGGGGACGCCCGCGGCCGCACCCCGGCCCCGTGTCCGCCTCGACGGCGGCCACTTCACTTCACGGCGTCGGGCTGCGCCTCCTCCTCGGGCGCCGAGGACGGCTCCGCCGGCGCGGAAGCGGTGTAGAAGACGGAGCTGCCCTGCTTGTTCCGCTGCGCGAGGCTCCTGGCGACGAGATTCTCGAGGGTGGTGCGCACGACGTTGGACGAGATGCTGCGGTCGGGGTGCGCGTCGGCGACCGCCTTGGCCACTTCCGCCGCTGACCGGGGTTCGCTCTGCTCGGTGAGGTGGCGGTGGACGAGATCGACCAGGGTGGGGCGGGCCCCCTCCCGCGCGACCGGCTTCCCGGTGACCGGCTCACCGGCGACGGGCTTCGCACCGGTCCGCTTCGTCCGCTTGAGGCTCTTGGGCGACTTCACCGCGGCCGTCTTCGCCGTTCGCCGCCCACCGGAGGCGTCGGTGGCCTGCTTCCTGGGGGACGGCACGGCGGCACCGCCGGAGGCCGCAGGCGCGGCGACGGGAGCGGGGACACCGAGCGCCTGCTGCATGCTCACCAGTACGGCGTGGTCGTGCTGGAGCGCGATCAACTGCTCCTGCAATGCGCTGAGTTCCGCGCTCACGCGTTCCTGCTCCTTGACGTTCCGTTCGAGGTCGCCGGCCACCTGGCTGATGTACTGGGAGGTCAACGCGGTTGCTGACGCCGTTTCTTCGGACATGGTCGTCTCCTTGGTCGGCGGCCGGGACGTGGCTCTGGCGGGCCGTGGAGGCGGGCCAGGGGTGGCGTTGCGGCCGCAATGTGCCCTGGTGCAGCGATAATACGGGTGGAACGCCCCGTTTCTACGGGATGAGCGACTTCCCTTCGGCCCGAACGCGGCTGTGCGCTATCGGCGGTCAGAGCCTCGGACCGTGGTGGTAGACGATGCCGGGGTGTGTTCCACCGCTGTCGGCGAACATCTCGGGGACGGTGACGAAGGTGTAGCCACGCGCGGTCAGGCCCGTGAGGATGCGCGGGAGTGCCACGGGCGTGCGCGCGTACCGGTCGTGGAGGGAGACGATGGCACCGGGACGGGCGAAATCGAGGACACGCCGTTCGATGGTCAGGGGAGCGATCCTCTTCCAGTCCTGGGGATCCAGGCTCCACATCACGACGGCGAGCCCCTCCTGCCCGGCCACCGCCCGGACCCGGGCGTCGTAGCTGCCGAACGGGGGGGCGCAGCAGTGTGGGCCGCCGCCCGGTGACCGAGGCGATGTCCCTGGCCGTGCCGCTCAGCCCGAAGCGGACGCCGTCGGGGGAGAGGGCGACGAGGTGCGGGTGGGTGACCGTGTGGTCGCCTATCGCGTCTCCGTCGCGCTGCTCGCGCCGGACCGTCATCGGTCGTTGCAGGGCGTGGGGTCCGACCAGGAAGAAGGTCGCCACCGCGTCGTGGGCCCGGCCTCCGGCGGCGATGGCTGAGCGCTTCGAACCCGCCGAGTTCAAGGCCCGTGTCGACACCGTCCTGGGCGAGTTCCTCGCGGCGGAGGCCGAGCAGCTCCGCGCCATCGACCAGGCGCTGGAGCCGGTGGCCGAGCAACCGCGGGCGGCGGCCGGACACGGCAAGCGGCTGCGGGCGGGGTTCTGCGAGCCCCTCGTACGCGCGGCGGCCTCCATGGAACTGGTCCACGCCGCCGCGGTGATGCACGACGACCTGATCGACGACGGCCCGCTGCGCCACAACCTGCCCACCGCGCACGTCGCGCTGCGGACCGCCGTCACCGGCAGGCCCCAGGCCCGTGCCGCCGCCCGCTGTCTGGCCATGCTGGTCGGTGACCATCTGATGGCGCTCGCGGGCCAGTTGTTCGCCACCAGCGGTCCGCCCACCGCCTACCTGGCCCGCGCGCGGCCGGTGTGGGCGGACCTGGCGAGGGAGCTGATCGCAGGCGAGTGCCTGGAGATCCTCAGCACCGGAACGGACCCGGATCCGCAGGTGTCGCTGAAGGTGGTGCGCTACAAGACCGCGAAGTACACGGTCGAGCAGCCCCTGCTCATCGGCGCCCTGCTCGCCGGCGGCACCGCCCGGCTGCGGGCCGGCCTCTCCGCGTACGGGCTGCCGCTGGGCGAGGCGTTCCAGCTCCGCGACGACCTGCTGGGCCTGTTCGGAGAACCCGGTCGCACCGGCAAGGCGAGCCTGGACGACATCCGGGGCCGGCGGCCCACCGCCCTGCTCGCCGCGACCTGGCGTGCGGCACGGCCCGCCCAGCGCGAGCGCCTCGCCGGTGTGCTGGGCCGCCGCGACCTGACGGCCGCACGGTCGCGCCCGCGCGCGTTCCGCAGGCCGGCGGTCAGCCGATGATGCCCAGGTCGGTGTCAGGACGGCAGAACGAGCAGGCGGCGACGCCGTCGGCGAGCGCGTGCCGGGCGGCGTCCGCGCCGACCGGCCTGGCCCGTCCGCCGGCCATGCGGCAGTCCCCGGTGTGCACGGCGTTGGGCCGGGCGTCCCGGTTCAGCCCGTACTCCAGCAGCCACTCCGGCGCCCGGTCGGCGGCCGCGGCGGCCGCCCGGGCCTGCTGCTCCTCCCGCTCCCGAAGCCGGGTGATCTTGGCGTCGACCCGGGCCAGCCACATCGCGTGCCAGATGCGCAGCACGCGCAGACTGGGCAGGTCGGGAGGCAGGTCATCGAACACAGTTCCGATTCTAGATCGATGATCGGGTGGTGCCGCAGTCGCGTGTTCGAATTTATGTTCGATACGGTAGCGGCAGGAGGTGAAGGCGATGAGCAACAAGACGGAGGCGACCGTGATGCACGTGCGCTGCCCCGACCGGCTGCCGGAGGAGACCTACCGGAGGGTGCTGGAGCTGCTGGCCGAGCTGTCCCCGGTCGTCCAGGCGCTGCCGCCCACCTGTGCCCTGGTCGAGCTGAAGGGAGCCCTGCGCTACCACGGCACCGACGCCGGTCACCTGGGCGAGATCCTGCGCGTGCGCGCCATCTCCCGTCTCGGCGTCGACCTCCGCATCGGCGTCGGTCCGACCATCACGGTCGCGGCCACCGCTTCCGCGCAGGTCACCGGGCCCGGGGGAGTGCTGACCGTCGCCGCGCGGCAGGCCGCGGAGTGGCTGGGCCCGCTGCCGGTGGAGGCCCTGCACGGCATCGGCCCCCGCCAGGCGGCGGCACTCCGCGACTACGGGATCCACAGCGTGGGCCTGCTCGCCTCCGTCTCACCGGGGACGGTCCAGCGCCTGCTGGGCAGGACCCACGGACGCCTCGCCGCCGACCGGGCCCGCGGCATCGACCCCCGGCCCGTCGTCCCGAGGACGCTGCCCGCCTCGGCGGCCGTCCGCCACATCTTCGAGCGGCACACCCTCGACGGCGCCAGTGTCCGGTCCGCCCTGCTCGACCTGGTCGTCCGACTCGGACTCCTGCTGCGCCACCGCGGCCAGGCCGCCCGAGCGCTCACCCTCACCCTGCGGTTCGCCGGCGGCACCACCTGGGACAAGACCCGCCGCCTGCCCGAACCCTCCCACCACGACGAAGATCTGCGCACCCTCGCCTACCAGCTCATGGACGCGGCCGGCCTGCAACGCGCCCGTCTGACCGGACTCACCCTCAGGGCGGAGGACCTCATCGACGCCGACCGCGTCGCGCGGCAGATCACCCTCGACGAGACACGCGAGTCCCGGCTGGCCGCCGAACTCGTCCTGGACCGCATCCGCGACAAGTTCGGCCCCGACGCCGTCGGTCCCGCCGCCACCGTCCCCTACCGCCACGCCTCCTGAACCTTCCGCCGCGTCGCGCCGCGGGGGAGTGGGCCGCTCCCCCCGCCCCGCCCGAGCCGCCCACCCACCGGGGCGAAGTCACGGCCAGCGGGACGCACCCCGGCGCGTCGGCGAGCCGTGCTCGCCCCGTGAGCCCGCTCGCCGGCGCTCACGCCACAGCCGATCCTGAGGGGGCCAGGACCACAGCGCGCCGAGGATCTTCGGACGCATGGCGGATCACCGAGGGGAAACCCGGTCGGCATCCCGGCGGAAGCCGGTCACCACGGAGGAAACCATGTGTCGCCTTTTCGGCCTCAGCAGCGCCCCGCTCCGTACGCACGCCACCTTCTGGCTGCTCGACGCCCCCGACAGCCTCAGCCGGCAGAGCCACCGTGACCCCGACGGCACCGGCCTCGGCCGCTTCGCCGCCGACGGCACCCCGCGCGTCGACAAGGCCCCCATCGCCGCCTACCGCGACCGCGCCTTCGCGCAGGAGGCCCGGCAGGACGAGTCGGCGACCTTCATCGCCCACGTGCGCTACGCCTCGACCGGCGGCCTCGACGCCCGCAACACCCACCCCTTCGAGCAGGACGGGCGGCTCTTCGCGCACAACGGGGTGATCGAGGGCCTCGACGCCCTCGACGACCACCTGGGAGACGACCGGTCGCTGGTCCGCGGCGAAACGGACTCCGAGCGGTTCTTCGCCCTGATCACCCGGGAGACCCGGCGCAACGGCGGTGACGTGACCGAGGGCATCCGGCAGGCCGCCCGGTGGATCGCCGCGAACCTGCCCGTCTTCGCGATGAACCTGATCCTCATCACGCCCTTGGAGCTGTGGGCGCTGCGCTACCCGGACACCCACGAGCTGTACGTCCTGGAGCGTCCGGCGGGCGGCCGGCACGGGAACCGGCATCTCGACCACAGCGGCAGCCACGGACGTATGCACGTCCATTCGGCGTCCCTCGCCGAGCACCCCGCGGTCGTCGTCGCCAGCGAGCGGATGGACGACCATCCCGGCTGGCGCCTGCTGGAGCCGGGCGAACTCCTCCACGTGGGCTCCGACCTGCACGTCAGTCGCGAGATCCTGCTGCCCGACGCACCGGCGCACCAGCTCACCCTCGACGACCTGCACGCCGGTGCGGCCACGTCCCAGGAGGCCGCCTAGGCTGCTCGGCCCCTGGACCGGATCCGGAACCGACGAGCGCGACGGCTCGGGGAGCCCGTGTCGCACGGGCTCCCCGAGCGTTCGCGGCGCTCCCGGCGAGCCGGGGTCAGCGCCCCTGGCCGATCGCGGCGACGCCCGCGCGCGCGAACTCCTCGTCCAGGTCGCCGGAGGGGGCGCCCGCGACGCCGATCCCCGCGATCGGGGCGCCGGCGGCCGCCACGGGAGCGCCGCCGGCGAGGGAGAGGGTCCCCGGTATGTCCTTCAGGTTCGGGGCCTGCTCGAGGCGCTTGGCCAGTTCGGAGGTCGGCGCGTTCCACGAGACGGCGGTGTACGCCTTCTCGATCGCGGACTCGTAGGACTGCGGGCCGGCGCCGTCGCCCCGCAGGGTGACGACGGTGTTGCCGTTGCGGTCCACGACGGCGACGGCGACCCGCTGGTTCTCCTTCTCTGCGGCGTTCAGCGCGGCCCGCGCGGCGTCGGCGGCGGCGCCGATCGTGAGATGGGTGCTGGTGGTCGTGGCCTTGCCCTTCAGCGCGGCCGGGGCGGCGGAGCCCGGCTGGGCGGCGGTCGGCGCCAGGAGGACCAGTACCGCCCACACGGCGACGACCGTGCCCAGCCAGGCGGTGCGGCGTGCGGTTGCCCGGGTGCCGACGACCGGCCCGAGGAGGTACAGCGCGGCCAGCGCGCCGGACAGCGCGACGATCCAGGGACCGAGCTCCTGCCAGGGGTGCCGGAGCAGGAAGCGGGCCAGTGAGGCGCCGAGGAGGAGGAACGCGATGTGCATGACGCGTGGCAGCCACCGGGCGTCCGGGTCGTGCTCCATCGTTCACCTCTCGCAGCCCGTCCGGCCTCGTAGTAGGGGTCAATGGTGACCCAGGCGGCCCCGTGCGGCATCAACCGATCGGCCGACCCGGAGCCGGCGGACGCCGTGCTCCCCGGGTAGCGGGCAGCGCAGGGGGCTCTGCCGGCGCCCCGGGAAGTTCCGCTCAGAGGAGTCGGGCGATCGCGTCGATGCCGACGGTGGGCCGGCCGTGGGTGGCCAGGTTCACCACGGTGACCGTGTGCTTGCCCGAGGTCGGCCAGGACCGGGCCGTGAACGGCGTACCGAGGGCGGCGCCCGAGCCCGCACGTGCTCGTCGGCGAAGGGTGGCGGCGTGTCGGGCGGCGGATCGCCGCCACCGGCGGAAGGCTGGCGGACACACCGCACGAGAAAGGACGGAAGATGACAGAAGTCACCGCTCCGTATCCGACGGGCATGCCATGCTGGGTCGACCTGATGGCGAAGGACCAGCAAGCCGCGCTGGACTTCTACCGCGACCTGTTCGGCTGGCAGGGCCGGCCCGGTCCGGCCGAGTTCGGCGGGTACGCCGTCTGCGAGCTGAACGGCAGGGCGGTGGCCGGGATCGGCCCGGCGACGGCCCCCGAAGGAGCCCCGGAACCGCCCACCGTCTGGACCAGTTACCTGGCCAGCACCGACGCCCAGGCCACCCAGGACGCCATCGTCTCCGCGGGCGGCGCCGTGATCGTCCCGGTGATGGACGTCGGCCCGCTCGGCCGGATGCTGATCGCCGCCGATCCGCAGGGCGCGGTGTTCGGGGTCTGGCAGGCCGGCGAGTTCCAGGGCGCCCGGGTGGTCAACGAAGCGGGCGCCCTGACCTGGAACGAGCTGCACACCAACGATGTGCCCGGTGCCACCGCCTTCTACAGGGAGGCCTTCGGCATCGAGATCGAGCCGCTGGAAGGCACGGACTCCTACTGGGAACTGCGGCTCGGACGGCGCGTGGTCGGAGGCGTCACCCTGCTCGCCGGCGACCCGCCCGGCACCCCGCCGCACTGGCTGACGTACTTCGCGGTGGACGACGTCGACTCCACCGTGGACGCCCTGGTCAAGCGCAACGGCACGGTCCTCGCCCCGCCGTTCGACACGATCGCGGGCCGTATGACGGTGGTCGCCGACCCGCAGGGCGCCCCGTTCGCCATGATCAAGCCCACTCCGTCGTAGGCCGCGTCCGTACTCTCCGTACTCTCCGTACTCTCCGCGCCGCTCGCGCCCGCTCGGTGTCTCGCCCTTCTGCCCGGCTTCCGGGCGGGAGGGCTCGCTGATCAGGGCGCCCGGAAGCCGGAGGCGCCGGGGGCCGTCGCGTCCGCTAGTCGCGTGTCGGTGGGCCGGGATATGGTCCCCCCCGGCATTCGAGCACCGGGATCCTGTGGGGGGACACAGTCATGAGCAGTGCCGAAGGCAGCACGCACGAGGGGTTCTCGGCCGAGGAGCGGGCCGCGATGAAGGACCACGCCCAGGAGCTGAGGAAGGCGGCCCGCCGGAGTTCGCGTGCGGACAAGGCGGCGGAGGCGGAGGGGGACGTACTCGCGAAGATCGCCGAGATGCGGGACCCTGACCGGGCCATGGCCGAGCGCGTGCACGCCGTCGTCACGGCGAGCGCCCCGCTCCTCGCTCCGAGGCTCTGGTTCGGGATGCCGGCCTACGCGCTGGACGGCAAGGTGGTCTGCTTCTTCCAGAGCGCCGAGAAGTTCAAGGCACGCTATGCGACGCTCGGGTTCAGCGACCAGGCGAAGCTGGACGACGGTCCCATGTGGGCCGCCGGGTTCGCCCTGACCGAGGTGACACCCGAGGTCGAGGAGCGGATCGCCGCACTCGTGAAGCAGGCGGTGCGCTGAGGGAGCCGTAGGCGCCGAACACGCAGCGCCGCACCCCCGCGGGCGATCCGGGCGGACGACGGCCGTCTACGACGCGTCGTCCGGGAGCGCCCGCGCGGGTCGCGTCATCAGGGCGGATGACGGGCGGTTCAGCAGGCGCCGAGGTCCTGCCAGACGCCCCACTCCCCGGTGGTGCCGGGCTCCTCGCCCGTCGTCCACCACTTGGCCTTCCAGGCGTGGCTCTTGTACGAGACCCGCTGGCCGCCGGTGTACACCTTGTCCTTGGCCCACGGGGCATCGGTGCATTGGCTGCCGGAGCCGCCGGTGACGGTCAGTGAGTAGGTTGCCGAGTGGCTGCCCGAGGTGCCCGCGCCGGTCACGGTGACCGTGTAGGTGCCCGAGGCCGCGGCCGAGGTGGTGGCCAGGGTGAGTGTCGAGGTGCCGCCCGCGGTGACCGACGCCGGGCTGAGGGAGGCGGTGACGCCCGCCGGAGCTCCGCTCACGCTGAGCTTCACGCTCTGGGCGTGACCCTTCGTCACGGTCGTCTTCACGGTGGCCGTCGCGGACTGGCCGGCCGTCACGGACCCGGAGGCCGGGCTGAGCGCGACGGAGAAGTCGTTGGACGGTGTGGTGGTGCCGCCGGTGAACGGCGCGAAGATGTGTGTGAAGTCCCATGTGTTCTGCTGGATGCCCGAGCAGTTGTCCGCGGCTGCCCCGCCCGCGCAGCCGCCGTTGTCCCGCTGCAGCGCCCAGAAGGACAGGGTGTTGATGCCCTTGGAGACGGCCCAGTCGTACACGGTGCGGGCGTTGGCCAGGGTGAAGGTCTCCGCCTTGCCGAAGTCGTCGACGCCCGGCATCTCGGTGACGCCGACCATGTTCCACAGCTGGGCCGGGCTCTTGCCCGGGTACAGCTGGGCCAGCAGGTCGTACAGGCCCTGGGCGGCGGTCTGGGTGTCCTTCGCCATGTCGTGGGCCTGGTTGTCGTAGTAGTCGAACGTCATCAGGTTCACGACGTCGACCCGGGTGCCGTTGCTCACCGCGTTGCGCAGCAGCGCCTCGGCGTTGTCGGCGAGACCCTGCGTGGTGGTCGGCAGGGTGTAGGAGATCTCCACCTTGCGCCCGTTGGCCGCCGCCCAGTCCTCGACCAGCTTGATGGCCTTGTTGCGGCGGTCGATGGCGGCGGCGTTGTCGAGCGAGTCGACCTCGATGTCCATGTCGAGCCGCGAGATGTCGTAGGTGGTGATGACCTTCTCGTACGCGGCGGCGATCTGCTGGACGTCGGTGCAGCTGTCGGCGATCTCGGTGCCGGTGGTGTCGGCCGTGTAGCCCCCGAACGAGGGGATGACGTCACCGCCGTTGGCCTGGATCGTCATGATGTCGGCGCCGAAGGCCGAAGCGGCGACCGGCATGCTCGTGTCGCCGTTCCAGTACGGCGTGCAGGAGCCCTTGGAGGCGGTCTGGAGGAACGCCATCGTCAGGTGCTTGGCGCCGGACTGGGCGGACAGGGCGGCGGGGCTCTCGCCGGTCCACGCCTCGAAGTAGGGGGCGAAGACGTGGTTCGGCAGCGGAGTCGCGGCCTGGGCGGTGCCGGTTCCCGTGAGGGCGAGGCCTGTCGCGGCCGCGGCGGTGGCTGCCGCGGTGAGGGCCGCGCGGAAGGAACGCACGAGTCTCATGTCAGTCCCGGTGTGTGGAGGGGGTGGCCGATGTCCTTGTGCGGACAGGGTGTTGCCGACTACTGGGATAGACCTCGTGACATGGGCGTGTCAATGGTCTGGACCAAAAAGGGACTAGACCAATTTGGGCCGCCCGGCGCCCATGTCCCTGCACAGGGCGCCAGGCGGCGGACTGGACCACGCCCGGGTCACGCGCGCGACGGTGTGCTCCGTGGCCGCGTCGGACCGGTCGGCCCGTGACCGGACCGCCGGCGGGAAGGCATCAGGGACGCCAGCGCCCACCTGCCCGGCCCGAGGGCGGCGATGAGGAGGAAGGACCAGCAGAACATGGCCGCGGGTTCGCCGCCGTTCTCGATGGGGAACAGCGCGTGGGCCTGGTGCACGTCGAAGTAGGCGTACGCCATGGAGCCCGAGCACAGTACGGCGGCGACCCGGGTCCCGAGACCGCACATGACCAGTGCGCCGCCCACCAGTTGGATGACCGCGGCCCACCAGTCCGGCCATGCGGCGAACTGCGGCTCGGTGCCGTGCGGACCGCCCAGGACGCCGAACAGCGCCGCGGCCCCGTGGCAGGCGAACAGCAGTCCCACGACGATCCGGAACAGTGCGAGCACGTGTTCCTTGCTTCTTTCCAGCGCTTCCATGGGAGGTGCTCCTCTCTCGCGCGGCGACCCCGAAGGCGCTGCGTCGCGGTGGGGGAAGGGCGGTGGTGACGCCGGGTTGCGCTCGCGGGCGTGCCGATCCGGACGGGTTCGGTGCAGGGCGCTCGGGGCGGTGCTGGGTCGGGCGTCTGTGCCGTCGCGGTGTTCGTGGGGCGGGGCGCGGCAGGGTGGCGGTCGCGGTGTCGTCCGGTGGCGCGCGTGCAGTCGAACTGTGAGCCATCCCGGCAGGCTTGTCTAGACCAATAGGGCGAGAAATTCCGGGCGCGCCGCGGCTCCCGACATCGGCCCGGGCGAGTTCCCGAATGAACTGCCCGAAGCGGCGGTTCGCCTTGCCGGGCCTCTTGACCCGGCGACACATGAGGCTATGGTCTAGACCTAGTAGCGCGGAAGGTCCAGACCTTTGCCCGCCCTCGACCCGACCCATGGCATCGGTCGCACCAGGATGCGGCGCGTGATGTGCGCGTCGCGTCCTCACCATGCCCGCAACCTGACCGCCCCTAAGGAAGTGACATGGCATGAACGCAAAAAGACGAGCCGCTTTCGCGATCGGCGCGCTGGTCGCTCCGGTGCTCGCCGTCAGCCTCCCGGCGAGCACGGCCAGTGCCCACGGCTGGGTGACGCTGCCCACGAGCCGGCAGGAACAGTGCGCCGAGGGCGTCGTCGACTGCGGTCAGATCAAGTACGAACCGCAGAGCGTCGAGGGGCCGAAGGGCCTGCAGAGCTGCAGCGGCGGACACGCGGAGTACGCCGAGCTCGACAACGACGGCAAGGGCTGGAAGGTCACTCCGGTCGGCACGACGGCGACGTTCACGTGGCACAACACGGCCCGGCACTCCACCGCCAACTGGCAGTACTTCATCGGCGGCCAGAAGATCGCCGAGTTCGACGGGCACAACCAGCAGCCGGCCGCGGACGTCAGTCAGCAGGTGAACTTCGGCCGCTTCACGGGCCGCCAGAAGGTACTCGCCGTCTGGAACATCGCGGACACCGCCAACGCGTTCTACTCCTGCGTCGACGTCAACATCGGCGGCGGCACCGGCGGCGGCACCGGCGGCGGTGGGGACACCTGCACAGCGCCGGCCTGGGACGCCGCACGGGTCTACAACGGCGGTGACACCGTGTCCTACGGCGGCCACAACTGGCGCGCCAAGTGGTGGGTCACGGGCGACAAGCCCGGTGCCACCGGCCAGTGGGGTGTCTGGGAAGACCTCGGGGCCTGCTAGACGGGTCACGACGCGGCCCGGGGCTCCGCCGGGCCGGGCGGACCCGGGACGAATCGGTGCGGCCGCCGGGTCCGGCGGCGCCCTCGCGGCGCCGCCGGACCCGGGTCAGCCCCTGGGGCTCCTCAGGAGTCCAGGCGGACCCGCTGCCGGTCGGTGAGGTACTGCTCGAGCCCGGGCGGACGGTAGTCGGCGTCCTTGTCGTGGCGCTCCATGGCCGGAAGCGCCAGGAACTCGTTGCCGTCGAGGCGGCCCTCCCGGTCCGCCGCGAGTCCGACGGCCCGGTGCAGCGGCTCGGCCAGCCGGTACAGGCCGGTACGTGAAAGGTGCACCTCGCCCAGGACATCCGGTTGCACACGGAACTCGATGCTGTCGTCCGGCTCCATCACGCTCGGCCCGTGGACGCTGAGCGCCTGCGGATCGAATACCAGCCCGTACCTGCGGGCCTGGTCGACCATCCAGAGCAGGGTGATGTCGGAAAGGCCCGTCTCCCGGTAACCGCCGCCGATGTCGCAGTGCACTCCGGCGAACCACACCTGCTTCAGTTCCTGGCCCTGCCGCTCTGCGCCGGGCTGCTGGTGCCACAGCGTCGGCCGGAAGGAGGAGCGCTGTTCGTCGATGGCCAACGCGTGGCACGCCGCCCTGACCCAGCTGCTCAACTCGGTGTCGTGAAAAGCCCATTGGCGGTTGAAGCGTGCCACGGCCGGCTCCAGGCTCCTGGCCGCCGGAACCGGGATGCCGAGGGCGCCGACCGTGTCCCACACCCCGATGAAGCGGATCCCCGTCTCCTGCGCGTAGGAACGGCGGAACAGCGTGGAGGCCGCGCCGCTCGGCTTCTCGATCCGGTCGCGGTAGAGGCGCCAGGCCTCCGGGACCCGGTCGGCGTGCGCGGGGCGCACGATGCCGGAATTGCGCACGAGACCCGCGAGGCTCCGCACGGTGAACGCACCGCGGCTGAAGCCGAACAGGAACAGTTCGTCGCGGGGCTCGTAGGTCTCGACGAGGAAGCGGTAGGCGTCGAGCACGTTCTTGGACAGGCCCACGCCGAAAGCGCCTCCGCTGAGATGCTCCCAGCGGCTGGTGCCGACGCCACCGTGGTAGTAGACACGCTGGTCCTTGCCCGCGCAGGCCCCCGTGCACACGGAGAGGGCGAGCTTGGCGACGTTGGTCCTGCTCGGCTGGTCGGCGAAGTTCCAGGTTCCGTCGCAGCAGACGACGAGACGCTTGGCCATGATGGTCCCTTCCTGCTCGAAGGGGGCGGGCGCCGGCCGGACCGTGGCATCGCCCGGACGCCGGCGGCCGGCCGGAGCGAGCGCTTCCGCGGCCGGCGCGTACCGTCCTGGTGCCAGCGTCCCTCTCGCACCTGGGGGTGTCCAGCGCGATCACCGCTCACCCGGGGAAGGCGGCCGCCGGACTCGACGCGGCGGCCCTACCACGCGGCTCGCCACCCGCAAGTTGCGCGGTTCGGCTACTGGTCAGAAGGTGGAAGGAGACCGTGGAGGACCGCACCGTGCCGGATCGGCGCGCGGACGCCTGGTAGCTGGACGGCAGCACCACGAGTGCCACGAGCACCACGGCGGGAACGCGGTGGTGCTCGTGGAGATCACCGGCCCGAGCGGGCCCGCCGATGAGAGCAGCGGCCCGTGGACCCGGTACGCTCGCCAGTGACCGCGAGAGCTCCAGGCGTTCGGCGTCAGGGACGCCGAAGTCGTCGACGGGTTCCCCTCGGACCAGACGCGACGTCGTCCGCGTGGCCGGCCCGCGGTGCTCCCTCCGGATCAACGCATCGGGAGGCTCAGCGTGATGATCAAAGGCTATGACGTATCCGTCTTCCAGGACGCGGATTTCCCCACCGCCGGCACCAGTTTCGCGTTCATCAAGGGCACCGAGGGACGTTCCTACGTCAATCCCAAGCAGAAGGAGCAGGCCGCGCACGCCCGCGCCGCGGGGCTCGTCGTCGGCTTCTACCACTTCCTGCACCCGGGCCACATCAAGGAGCAGGCGGCCCACTTCGTGGAGGGCTGCGCGAGCAACGAGTACGACCTGATGGTCGTCGACTGGGAGACCAACCCGGACGGCACCGCGGCGACTTGCGCGGAGAAGGACGCCTTCATCGCCGAGGTCAAGCGGCTGCGCGGCGCCAACCACAAGGTCGGGCTGTACTGCAACCGGGACTTCTGGCGGCACCGGGACACCACCGGTGACGCGGGTGACTTCCTCTGGATCGCCGAGTACGGCGTGCCCGCGGGCAAGCCCGACATCCAGAGCAAGTGGATGTTCCACCAGTACACCGACAAGCCGCTGGACACCAGCGTGGCCAGGTTCGCGGCCAAGGCCGAGCTGGTCGCCTTCGCCGGCGGCATCAACGGCGTGAAGAACTGACGGCCGACGGAACCGCCCTCTCACCAAGGAGGTCTCCCATGACCACGGCTCGCCCCGTCAACTGCATCATCCCCCCGTACATCCTCGACAAGCTCCTGGAGAGCGAAGACAGCGAGGTGCGCCAGGCCGCCCTGGACACCCTGCTGGTCACGGCTCGTCTGCGAGGCGAGCGAGCGGTCCGAGCGGCCTTCGCCGGCGCGGCCGCGCCCGGTGACGGCCGGCGCACGGTCTTCGACTGCGAGCAGGGGGAATCCCTCACCAACGCCGTCCTGGCCAGGCCGGAGGACGGCCCCGAGGTCGCGGACCCGTCTGTCAACCGGGCGTTCGACGCCCTCGGCCTCACACGTGACTTCTACAAGGAGGTCTTCCAGCGCAATTCGGTCGACGACAAGGGCATGCGCCTGGACGGATACGTGCACTTCGGCTTCCAGGTCAACAACGCGTTCTGGGACGGGCGTCAGATGCTCTTCGGCGACGGGGACGGCAGGGAGTTCAGCAACCTCACCGGATCCCTCGAAGTGATCGCCCACGAGCTGACGCACGGAGTCACGGACCACACGGCGGAACTCGAGTACCACAACCAGTCCGGGGCCCTGAACGAGTCGATGTCGGACGTCTTCGGATCGCTGGTCAAGCAGTGGTCGCTGAAGCAGACGGCCGAGGAGGCGGACTGGCTGATCGGGGCCGACGTGTGGACTCCGGGGATCGCCGGGGACGCCCTGCGGTCGATGAAGGACCCGGGGCACGCCTACAACAACCCGAAGTTCGGCAAGGACCCCCAGCCCGACCGGATGAGCAAGTTCATCCACCTGCCCGACACCAAGCGGGGCGACTTCGGAGGGGTCCACTTCAACTCCGGCATCCCGAACAAGGCGTTCTACCTGACGGCCGTGCGCATCGGCGGATTCGCCTGGGAGGCCGCCGGAGCCATCTGGTACGAATCGCTCAAGGCGTCCAGCGCCAAGGACCAGTTCCAGGACTTCGCGGGCACCACCTTCCAGAAGGCCGGGGAACTGTTCGGCGTCGGCGGCTCCGAGCAGTCGGCCGTGCTGTCGGCGTGGCAGGAGGTGGAAGTCCCGGTCAAGGGCGTCCCGTCCGGAGTCGCCCGGGTACGGAGCTCGGCGGTCAACGGCAACGGCAACGGCGGCACGGGCCGGGAGGACGGACTTGCCGCGCTCGCCAGGCAGATCGGCGCGCTCAGCGACAAGGTCACCGGGCTGGCCAAGGAAATGGCCGCGCTCAAGGGCGCCAGGTGAAGGTGACCCTGGAGGCCTACGGCGGGCTGGCGGCAGCGGCCAACCTCCGCCGCCCGCCCGAGGTGCTGGACACGAACGCCCTACCCGAGGGCGCCACGGCGGAGCTGGCCCGGCTGCTGGCGGAGGCCGCCTCGACAACCCCGCCGGAAGGGGCCGACCGCGCCAGGGACGCGATGAGCTACACGATCACCGCGGAGGCCGCCGACGGTGTGACGGTCCTCGAACAGTCGGACGCCGCCATGACGCCCGCGTTCGCGGCCCTGCTCACCTGGATCAGGAGGCACCTGGCGCAGCAGTGACGCGCCACGGGTCAGGATGCCGGCCCGGTGGCCGCCGGTGGTCCTGTCCGATAGTCAGCCATCGGCGCGGGGAAGGCTCTAGGGTCCTCGCTCATGACCCACCCTTCCTCCCGCCACCGTGCGACAGCCGACGCCTACGACGCCGTCGCCGTTCGCTACGCCGGACTGCCCCGCGACGACCTCCACACCTTTCCGCTGGATCGCGCGGTGCTCGCCGCCTTCGCCGAGGCTGTACGGGCGGCCGGCGCCGGGCCCGTCGCCGAGCTGGGATGCGGCCCCGGACCTGTCACCGCGCATCTACGGGATCTGGGTCTGGACGTCTTCGGCGTCGACCTGTCACCGGTGATGATCGGTCTCGCCCGCGAGACGTATCCGGATCTGCGGTTCGAGGTCGGTTCCATGGACGCCCTCGACCTGGCCGACGGCCGGTTGCAGGGCATCGTGTCCTGGTACTCGGTCATCCACGCCGCACCGCGGGACGTGCCGCCGTACCTCGCCGAGTTCCGTCGGGTGCTCGCGTCCGACGGAACTCTCCTGCTCGCCTTCTTCGAGTCGGAAGGCGAGCCGGTCACGGCGTTCGACCACAAGGTGACCACAGCCTACCGATGGCCGATCGACGACCTCGCGGGGCTGGCCGGTGAGGCCGGCTTCACCGAGGTCGGCCGCATGCTGCGTGAGCCGTGCGAGGGGGAACGGTTCCGCCGGGGGCATCTGCTGATGCGCGCGGGCAAGTGACGTCGCCGCCGCCCGCCCCGAGGATCTCGAGACGCTCGGCCAGGTACCGGCCGGCGCAGACCCGGCGGCCGGGCGGAGCGCTTCCGCTCGCGGATAGTCTTCGTGACCATGATGCGCGCCTGGATGTTGCCGATGCTGTTCGTGCTCTGCGGCTCAGCCGTCGCGGCTGGGCGGTTCCTCAGTGGCAGCCCCGGTGAGGCCGTGGCACTCCTGCTGGCCTTCGTGCTGCTCGCAGGCGTGAACTCGCCCCTCGTCTTCCCGAGGTCCATCAGCGCGAGCGAAGCACAACGCCGCAGCGCGAAGGACGGCCGGCCCGTCGTCTACTGCGGCCGGGCTGCACGTACTGCATGCGGCTGCGCATCCGGCTGGGCCGCAGCGCCCGCGAGCTGCACTGGGTGAACATCTGGCGTGACCCGGCCGGAGCGGCGGCGGTGCGGGCGGCCAACGGCGGCGACGAGACCGTGCCGACCGTCGTCGTGATGGGGCGGCCGCACACGAACCCCGATCCCGCGTGGGTGCGCGCCCAGCTCTCCCCTTCCGCGTGATCAGGAGCGGCCCGCCGTCGGAGCCGCACGCCGGACGGGGCGGATCCTTTCTGGCGCTGGTACGGGAAGTAGGGATAGGGGGCCGTCCTAGTTGCTGACCACCGGCGCCCCGCTCGACGAACCCGCCGCGGACCGCGCCGCCGAGGCAGCCGTGGCCGCGGCACGGGCCGGCGTGTTCACGCGGGGCCACCTCGGCGGTTGATCACGGACCGGCGGCGGTCGCCCGCGGGTCGCTCCACCGCCACCGGGCCGAACGGGGCGGGCGGATTCAGCGCAGTCCGACGAAGAGGTCGTTCTCTGGCACCGCCGCGCCGGTGGTGTCCTGGACGCGGACGAAGGTCTCGACGCCCATCAGTTCGGTGAACCTCTCCTGGCCCATCCTCAGGAAGAAGATGTTCTCGCCCTGGCTGGCGTGCGCGGCCAGCGCATCGAACTTCTGGCCGCCGAACGCGGAGATGTCCACCCAGGTGGTGATCTCCTCGTCGGGCAGCCCGATCTCAGCCATCGCGGCGGCCTCGGCGGGATCCGGCTCCTGCCAGTCCGCACCGAACTCGCGCATGACCTCCCCGAACCGCCGCATCATCGAGCGGGGCGCCGTCGTCCAGTACACCTTCGGCGTCGGCGCGGTCATCGTCAGGGCCCTCATGGTGATGCGGTTCGCCTGGATGTGGTCGGGATGGCCGTAGAAGCCGTTCTCGTCATAGGTGACGACCACATCGGGTTGATAGCGGCGCATGATCGCCGCGAGTCGCGCTGCGCCCTCCTCCACGGGTGTCCGCCAGAAGGATCCGGGTGCGTCGTTCGTCGGCCAGCCCATCATTCCGGAGTCGGCGTAACCCAGCATCTCCAGGTGACCGACTTTCAGGATCTCGCAGCTCGACTCGAGTTCCTGCCGCCGCATCGAGGCGACGGCCGCCGGATCGTGCCCGGGATCACCCGGCTTGACCCCTCCCGGTCCGTCACCGCAACCGCCGTCGGTACATGTCACGAGTACCGTGCGGATGCCTTCCGCCGCGTACCGCGCGAGCACGCCTCCCGTTCCGGTCGCCTCGTCGTCGGGATGGGCGTGCACCGCCATGAGCGTCAGGGGCCGGTCATTCATGAAACAGTCCTCCTCAGGGAAAACACCTCGGCCCAAGTCTGCGGCAGACAGAGGGCGAGCCGGCTCGTTTCCCGCCGGGACGTCAGGACGTCAGGGCCTCACGCAGCAAGGTGTCCTGACGCACATCGCCTCCGAGGGCGGGGCCCTCGGGCCGGGCCGGCGAAGTACGGCGTCCACCACGGCCCTTGCCGTACACGCGTCGTTCACCGGCCGGGCCTCGGGGCGTCACCGTGCGCTCCAACGAGATCGCGAAGGTGGCGCTTTCCGTTGCCGCAGCTTTGTCAGGAGTACGCGCCCGCGATGGACAGCCCGTCCCCGAGACCCGCCGAGACCCACGGCCCCACCGGCCCTCCCGACCCCACCGGTGCCCCGGAGCAGAGCCCGGCCCGCAATCCCTGGTGGGACAACACCCGGTTCGTGTCCGCCTCGCTGATCGTGGTCCTGCACACCATGGGCAGCATCATGGACCGCTACGGACCGCTGCACGCCTTCCACGTCGCCGCCTGGGCGTTCCGGGTCCCCGCCTTCGTGGTGCTGGCCGGGGTGTTCAGCAGCGCCGGGCCCCTCGGCCCACGCCATCTGCGCACCCTCCTGCGCAGCATCGTGCTCCCGGCGCTCCTGTTCAGCCTGCTGTTCTCGGCGGAGTCCTACGCCCTCGGCTCGCCCTTCACCCTGCACATCACCCAGCTTCCGTGGACCCTGTGGTTCCTGATGTCCCTGTTCTTCTGGAGGCTGCTGCTGCCACTGGTGGCCCAGCTGCGCCATCCGCTGCCGGTGACCACGGCCGTGGCGCTCGCGGTCGGGTACGTGGAGGAGTTCGGCCTGCAGTTCTCGGCCAGCCGGACCCTGGTGTACATGCCGCTGTTCTACTTCGGCTGGCGGCTGGGCCAAGGCATGTGCAACAAGTGGTTCGAGAGCCGCTGGAGCCTGCCGATGGCGGCGGCCGGGGTCCTCGCCGCGGGACTCGCGGCCTGGCAGTGGCACCGGGACATCCAGGGGACCTGGCTGTCGATGCGGCACGCCTACGAGGCGGACACCGCACTCGGCATGGAGGGCGCCTGGCTGGTGCGGCTCGCGGTTCTGGCCTCGGCGGCGGCGCTGGTGCTGTGCCTGCTGCGACTGGTGCCGAAGCGGCGGCTGCCGCTGATCTCCGTGCTCGGCGCGGGCGGCTTCACCGTCTACCTGCTGCATCCGCTCGTCATCCTGCCGATGCGGGAGAAGGGCCTGATCGAGCGGGCCGACACCATGCCGGAGCTGATCGCCCTGCTGACGGGCGGCGTCCTGCTCACCGCGCTCCTCGCCTCACCGCCCGTGCGCCGACTGGCCCGGCCCCTCACCCGGCCGCCGGTGGCCTGGCTGCTGGCGCCGGCCAGAGACCGCTCCGGCCGCCAGGGGCTGCGGTAGGCCCTGCGAGGACGTCGGCTGACCTGCGGTAGCGGGACCTGGTGACGAGGCGCCCCATGGCCGGCCTCGCTGAAGACCGGCCGCAGAACACCGGCCGCAGAACGACCGGCACGCGCGCGGCCCCGGCCGGCATCGTGCGCCTAGGAGCTGCCCGGGAACCTGACACCGGCGCGGTGGGAAGGCCCGCTCCAGAGCAGGTGCAGCCTCAGGACGTCGCGCTCCCACTGCGCCCGCAGGTCGGCCTGAGCGGGCACCGGGCGGTCCAGGTGGTCGAGGATCCGGATGTAGAAGGGATGCACCCGGAAATCGTCGTCGGTCACGAGGGCGGACAGGAGGGGCTCGTCCCGGGCGGTGGCGCCGTCCGCCTGAATCAGTACTTCCATCTGGTCGTCGGGGTGCAGGTCGAGGACACCTCCGTCCACCTCGGCGCCGACGACCGACCAGCGGACGACGGCTCCCGCTCGCGCGTACCGTTCCAGTGCGGAGCGGACCTCGCCGCCGAGCCGCTCGAGGGCGTCCAGCGCGGGACGCCCCGACCGCCTGGCGAGCTCGTCGCTCCAGCGTCCCAGTTCGTCCAGTTCGCCGGTGGTGAGGTAGCGGTCCAGCTTGTCGGCTTCCGCCTCCGCGTCGTCGACGAGGCGGCGCAGCGCGGCCAGGGGCAGGTTCTCGCCCTCGTGCCTCAGGCGCTCCAAGAGGCCGGCGAGCCGGTTGCCGGAGACGGTCGGGCCTGCCGACCAGGCCGACAGCACGTCGCACTCGGCTGCGGCGGCGTCCCGTACGGCTTCGACGACGGTCGGGTCGTCACGCAGCATGGCCAGATACCTCGCGGTCTGCCGTACGGCGTCCCAGTCGCCGGTGTCCCTCGCCTCGCGGCTCTGGTCTTGCAGCGCCTGCAGGGCCGCCCTCGCCTCCCGCTCGGGCCCGGACCGCCCGGTAGCGGTAGGGCCGGCGACGTGCGGGCCCGAGGGACCGGACTGTGGCGCATCGGCGGGCGCCTGCTTCCGCGCGCGGACGTGTGTCGCGCCAGTGGCTGCCGGTTCCCTCGGGGATGGGGGTGCCGCGGTGGGGGCCGGCGTGTGCGGTGGACGCAGGCCCTGCCACGGCTCAAGCGCGTTGCCCTCCAGCCGGGCGATGCTCTCCGCCGTGATGACGACGCGGGAATCACGCGTGCCGTCATCGCCGGGGACGGGCAGCCGGACGGTCGCGGGACCGAGCAGCAGCCAGATCTGATCACGGTCGGGTACAGCCGCCTCCACGGGGAGCGAGATGCGGCCGGGGGTAACCGCCGATCCCGTCGACTGGACGTCGGCGTCGTAGAGGCGCCGGGAACCGTCCGCGTCCGCGACGGCAACGGCGGCGGTGAAGGCCACCGTGCCCGGCGCGAGTTGGAAGACCGCCGGGGCGGCCCGGTGCGGGGGCGCGGGCGATGCGGGGTCGGACGCCTCAGGGGCGGGCGTGCCCCGTCCGGGCGTGCGGACCCGAACGCCTTCGTCCGTCTCCTCGAGGTGCGGAGTGAGAATCGCGGAGTCGGTGAGGCGACAGTGGTCCAGCGTGGTCCACTCGATGGTGTGCCCGGGGAGCTGCGTGCCGATCTGCACCTCGCGTGTGGCTCCGACAGTGCGGCACTGCACGCGCAGCGCATAGCCCGCAGCGTCCACCTCGTTGTGGGCGAGCATGCTGTCCGGACCGTAGAGCCAGTCGCCGCCGCCGCGGGTGGCCCGGTCCAGTTCCTTGTGGCGGGCGAGCCAGGACTTCCGCTCCATGCGGTTCAGTTGGACTCGGACGGCGCGACGCCCGCCGTCGAACGAGAGGTCGACGCAACCGCCGCAATCGGCGCCGAACAGGTCGTACGAGACGCTCACGTCACGCTTGCCCTGCTGCTGTAGCCACCGCTTGAGGGCCCGCCCGACATACAGGTGATCCGCGCTGGACTCGTTGTTCGCGATCCGCCGGCACCGCACCGGCGGATGATGCGCGAAGTGGCACTTCTTGCTGGTGTAGCGCTTCGCCGACAGCTTCTGCCCGCAGCCGCCGAGGAGTGAGCCGCAGAAGAACTCGATGTCCGGATAGCGCGCGAGGAAATCGGGGAACTCCTCGTGGTCGAACGGGAGGAAGACCGGTTCGTCCGATCCGGGACGCCCCGCCACGGCGGTCTGGACCTTGCGGGTGTCCTCTTCCTCGAACCGCTGCATCGGTTGGATCATGCACGGATCATATGAGGGGGGTTCGGCGCTGCCGAGGGGGCGACCGCTCACTGGTCGTCGGCCGACGTCTTCACGGCGGATCGGTGCGCCCCAGCCACGACGGCTTGACCGGCACCCCGTCCGTCTGCGGGGCGGTGCGCGTGGGTGAGCCCGCATGCACAGCCCGGGAACGGGTCGTCCGGGCCGTCCGTCAGGCGGTGGGCGACGCGGAGGGGCCGTGACCCGGGCTGCCACCGGGGCCGTCTCCGCCTTCGCCGGTCGCGGTGGGGTCCGCGGCCATCGTGATGGAGCCGAGGATGCCACGCTCGATCCGCCGGCGGTCGTGGGCGAGCCGGAGCGGGCCGCCTTGTGTCCCGGTCCCCGGGTAGAGCATGTCCTCGTCGAGGGTGACCCGGGCCACCGTGTTCGCCGCGTACGGGGCGACGCCCACCGTGGTCTTCACCGTGTTCTCGGCGAAGTGGAACTGTCCGGTGTGGCAGGTGCGCGCGCCGGTGCAACCGGCCGAGGTGCGGCGGCCGCCGGTGTGCACCTTGGTGTGGACGTGGACGGCACGCCCGGTGCACCGGCTTCCGTGGCGCCGAGGCCGGTGGCCGGCGCCGCGAGTGGCGGCGTTGGCGACAGTGCCGCTCCCGGCGCGGGGGCGGCGGCCCCGGCCCCGCCCATGGCGAGCATGCGGCGGCGTGACAGCGCCTGTGAGACGACGGCGTTGTCGGGCTCATCGAGAGGCGGATTGATCATGGACGCGAGAGTGGGAGCGCTCTGTATGAGCATGTGAATCAACGGCCCGATCCGGCCGACCTCCGCCTCACGGCCTCGGCGTGAATGCGCGCGCTGGACTCGGAGCCGTGTCGCGGGAGCGGAGCTTGGCGATGCGCGCCGTTACCCGGGAGGTAATGGCGCCGGTCCGTCGTCGCTGGTGAGAATGCCGATCTCGCCGCGTCGGACGGACGCGGATGTCGGATCGGAGTGATGAGGCATGACCACGGCCGCACCCGGGACCACCCGCGCCGTCGTGCACGAACTGCTGCGCAGGATAGGCGGGGGCGACCCCGAGAGCATCGCCGAGATGTACGCCGAACAGGTCGACTGGAAGCTGGACTGGCCGGAGGCCGAGCACGGCCGGACCGCCACCCCGTGGATCCGCCACCGGTCCACCCGCGCCGATGCCGCCGCCCACTACCGCGAGCTCGCCGAGCACCATGTGCCCGGGCACGCGGCGACCGAGATCGAGCGCATCCTCGTCGACGGACGCGACGCGGTCGTGCTCGGCGAGATCCGGCAGACCGCCCGCTCCACCGGACGGGACTACCGGGCGCGGTTCGCCCTTCACCTCACCGTCGACGACGGTCTTGTCACCCGGCACCACGTCTACGAGGACAGCCTCGCCGTCGCCCAGGCGTTCGAGGCGGAGTGAGCGGGGGAGGAGATCGGACTCGACGAGCGCTTGTGCCCGTGCGCGCGGGAGTTAACGTGGTCGTGTGGCCAGGAGCAGGCCGGCCGGGAACTCGTGGCGCCGGTCGGGGACGCCCACGGTGATCCGCGCTTCGGCGGTCTCGTGGACCTTGGGTCTCCGGCCGGCCTCGCGGATTCCGTCGGGCGATTCGTAGTGGGCGCGCAGCGGGCCGGCGTGGACGAGCTCGTCCAGGGGCAAATCGGCGAGCTTCGGGAAGAGGACACTGCGTGGGGCTCGCTCGTCACCGGTTGCTCGGCGTCTGCCCGAGCTGGGGGAAACGCCCGTTCTGGCGTTCAACCGGAGCATCGTCATGTTCGCCAAGCTCAACCTGAACCGCTCGGCTCGTTCCAAGGAACCGGCAGCGCACCCCACCGGCACCGCTGACCGGGACACGACCGCCACCCCGACCGCCGCCGACGCCGGCCTGCTGCTCATCAGGCTGACCGTCGGCCTGTTGATGGCCGGCCACGGTGCGCAGAAGCTCTTCGGGCTCTTCGGGGGCCAGGGTCTGACCGCGACCGGCAAGGGGTTCGCGGCCCTGGGCTTCCACCCGGGCAAGCTCTTCGCCACGGTCGGAGGTCTGTCCGAGTTCCTCGGCGGCCTGGGTCTGGCCGTCGGGCTGTTCACCCCGCTGGCCGCCGCCGCCCTGATCGGCGTCATGATCAACGCCATGGCCACGGTGACCGGTGCCCACGGCCTGTGGGACACGGACGGTGGCGTGGAGTACAACGTGTGCATCGCCGTCGTCGCCCTCGCGGTCGCCGCCATCGGCCCGGGCCGGCTGGCGGCCGACCGTTTCCTCCCGTGGGGTCAGGGGGGCTGGAAGGAGGCGGGGTTCGCCCTCGGCCTCGGCGGCGTGGCCGCCGCGATCACCTTGAGCCTCTGACCGGAGCCTCCGGCCCGGCCGGCGCCTGGCCCGCACAAGATGTCCGTCCGCTGCGGCGGACGTATCCGGCCGGTCGAGCGCGCGCGGCCCGCGACGCACAAAGCACTTTGCTCTTCGTTTACACTGGGGCGAGCGAAGGGGAGTAGTCCTGCAACACCGCTGGTCGACACACTGGACGGACATCCGTCCCGGCCACCGGGCCGCGGCTCACCACCGAGGCGGACGAGACCTTCGGCCACGCATGACCCTGCCCGCGCACACTGTGCGGGCAGATCCGTCGTGCCGGGCCGAACGGTTCCCCGTAGCGCCTCAGGGTGTCGGAAGGACGGTGTGGCCCGGCCCCAGCAGAAAGCCTCAAGGATGACTCTCGACCCCCTGGCGATCATCACCGCCTTCGGGCTGATCTTCCTCGCGGAACTTCCCGACAAGACGATGTTCGCCTCACTGGCCATGGGCACCCGCATGCGCCCGCTGTACGTCTGGTTCGGCACGTCCACCGCGTTCATCGTCCACGTCGCCATCGCCGTCGGCGCCGGCAGCCTCCTCGGCCTGCTCCCCGGCATGGCCGTCAAGCTGGTCTCCGCCGCCCTGTTCGCCTTCGGCGCGTTCGTCCTCCTGCGCAGCGGCGGAGACGACGCGGACGACGAAGCCGGCTCCAGGGCCGTCACCGGCTTCTGGCCCGTCTACACCACCGCCTTCATGGCCGTCTTCATCAGCGAATGGGGCGACCTCACCCAGATCACCACCGCCAACCTCGCCGCCACCAACGGCTGGCTCCCCACCGCCATCGGCTCCGCCGCGGCCCTGATGTCCGTCTCCGCCCTCGCCCTGCTCGTCGGCCGGTTCATCGCCAAGCGCGTCCCCCTGAAGACCGTGCAGCGCATCGGCGGCCTGTGCATGGCCGGTCTCGCCATCTGGACGCTCGTCGAGGCCTTCACCCTCTGACCACAGGCCGTGTGCCGGAGGGCAGCAGAAAAGTCGGATAACCGGGAGAGGTCTCGGGTAGAAAGGACGCTGGGTGCCCCCCGAGGGCGTCCCCACCCACCAGCCGGGTCTGCCCGGCGAGAACGAAGGACAACAGCATGGCCAGCGGCACCGTGAAGTGGTTCAACGCCGAGAAGGGCTTCGGCTTCATCGCCCAGGACGGCGGCGGACCGGACGTCTTCGCGCACTACTCCAACATCGCCGGGAACGGATACCGCGAGCTGGTGGAGGGGGAGACGGTCACCTTCGACGTGACACAGGGACAGAAGGGCCCCCAGGCGGAGAACATCGTCCGGGGCTGACTTCACCACGCTCCGCTACGAGTTGAAAAGGCCCGGTCACCCGGGCCTTTTCCATGCGGCCACAGCCGCATCCCACGCGGTCACGGCGTCGATCACGCGTGGCGTCCGGGCGGGGCCGCCGCCGGTTGCGGGCGGACGGTGAGGATCTGCTGGGCGTGGCCGATCGCCCCGTGGACGTCGTGCAGGACGGTGCTGGTGACGCCCTGGCCGGTGGGCCCGAAGGTGACGGTGGTGTCGAGCCCGGTCCAGCGGCCCTCGGGCCGGCGGTGGAGGTGGACGGTGAGGTCGACGTTGGGGAACATCCAGGCGGTGGGCGGCTGGCGTACCGCGATGCCGTTGGCGGTGTCGACGAGCGCTATGTAGGAAGCGAGCGCACTCGAACTCTCTCCAGCGACGAGGTCGAGCCCGGTGGAGATCCAGGCGGTCGTCCGGCCCGGCTGGGGGGTCGCGAGGGGCCGCACGTCCAGGGACGCGATGTAGCCGCCGGGCCACACCTCGCTCATGGGCCACGGGGCGAGCTCGTCGGGAGGGGTGAGCGGTGCCGGGGCGCCGCCGGCGACGGCGGAGGTGTCACCGGCGGCGAGCAGCCAGGCGCGGGCCCGAACCACGGGGCGGCCGGCGATGAGCACGACGGCCTCGACCAGCTCGATGGTGCGGCCGGGCCGGATCGTCTCGACCTGGATCTCGCACTCGTCGAGGGCGAGCCGGCCGAGGATGTCGAAACTGATCCGGGACAGCACCAGGCCGTCGTCCGCCCGGCCGGCCAGGTGGCTCTCCATGGCATGCACGATGAGGCCGCCCAGCGGGCTGAAGTGCTGCTCGTCGGGGTCCCATGCTCCGCTCGCGTGGGCGGTGGGCTTGTAGCGGCGGGCGTCGATGGGTTCGAAGTAGCTGCCGGTGCTCAACAGGTGTCCTTCTCAACGGATGAAGATGGCGCTGACCAGGATCACACGGACGGCGGAGCCGCCGAGAACCCCCCGGCCTGCTGCCTGAGGAAGCGCCACCATCAACCACAGCTCTTGACGGCCTCTGCGCGCGACGGAGTCAGCCAGCCTGGCCGCTACCCGGCAGGTGGACAACCTTCACTCCAGGTGCCCCGGCTCGGCGTCCGGCCGGTATAGCGGGCACGCCACACCGTCGGCGAGCGCCCGGAGCGCCGCCTCCCGCGGCACGCCCCGGCTCCGTCTCGTGACGTTCCAGCAGTCGCCGGTGCGCGCGTACACCGGCACGCTGTCCTGATTGAGGCCGAGCTCGAGGAACCAGTCCGGCGCCGTGGGTCGGCCTGCTCGCCCTGCCGCTGCTCCGCCCGCCGGCGCTCCTCATCCGCGATCCACCGGCGGGTGCGCGCGAGGTCGCGTTCCTGCCGTCTCGACCGCCCCTACTTCATTCGAGGGGAGCTGGAGCGACGCCTCGCGGCCGCACCAAAGCGCCCTCGTCGAGCAGGCTGGGTCTGCCATCGGAAGGGCTCTTTTCGGTCGTTCGTTCCAGGCGCGCCGCTGAGCGGCCCTGGACGGCTGCCCCGGCCCTATGCTTCTACAGGCATGTAGAAAAAGTGAGGGGCGGAGCCGGATACCCCCGGCTGCTTCCCCGGACGTCCGCCGGGAAGGGAGGGCACCGAGATGAGGTACGAGATGCTGCAAACGGCCGGTGACGGGTCAACGCGCCGGCAGCCCGCTTTGTCCCGAGGGTGTGTGCCGACTGCCCGGCGCCGCAAGTGACACGCACGTGAAGGAGTGAACGCCCCGATGGTGTTCAAACGGCTGCTCGGTTCGCTCGGCGTGGGCGGGCCCACGGTGGATACCGTCCTCGACCCCGGCGCCGCCCTCCCCGGAGGCGCCCTGTCGGGGCAGGTCCACCTACGGGGCGGCAACGCCGACTTCGGCATCGACCACATCACCCTCGAGCTCGTCGCCCGCGTTGAAGCGGAGCACGAGCATGGGGAGAGCGAAGGCGCCGTCGTCTTCGAGAGGTTCACCGTCGGCGGCGGCTTCCGCCTGGGCGAGGGTGAGCACCGCAGCGTCCCGTTCCGTATCGGCCTGCCGTGGCAGACCCCGGTCACCGAACTGCGCGGGCAGCCGCTGGGCATCGTGCTCGGTGTGCGCACCGAGTTGGCGGTCGCCGGGGCGAAGGACAAGGGCGATCTGGATCCGCTCGCAGTTCGCCCGCTGCCGGCGCAGGAGGCGATCCTGGAGGCTCTGGGGCAGCTGGGATTCGGGTTCAAGTCGGCCGACCTGGAACTCGGTCACATCGGCGGCACCGGCCAGCAGCTGCCGTTCTACCAGGAGATCGAGCTCACTCCCGCCCCGCAGTACGCGCACCAGCTCAACGAGCTGGAGGTCACCTTCCTCGCCGGTCCCGGCGGTCTGGAAATCGTGTTGGAGGCCGACAAGCGCGGCGGCTTGTTCACGGCCGGCCACGACGCGCTCACCCGCTTCACCGTCTCCCACGATGCCGCCCAGGACTGGAACACGCTGGTCGAGGGCTGGATCGGGCAGCTCCTGGAACACCGCGCCTCCCACGGAGCCCACGCTTCCTACGGGCACGGCGACCCGTACGCGGGCGACGGCCACGGCGGCCACTACAGCCACCACGACGACCATCATGGTGCACCCCACCGCTCCGGGCCCGGCACGGGCACCGCGATCGCCGCTGGCGCCGCGGGCCTGGCGGTCGGTGTCGTCGGCGGCATGGTCGCGGCGGAAGTCGTCGACGAGATCGGTGACTTCTTCGAGGGCGACGAGGAAGACGAGGACTGAGGCACCGGTCGTGTGCTGTCCGTATTGCCCTCGCGGCCCCCGTGTCGCCGCTGTCGGCACGGTGAAGCTGCGTCGCTGAGGGACAGTCCCACGATCCGCCGGGGACCCGGAAGCCGGCGCAGCGATGCCGCCATCAGGTAGGCGGCCGCCGGTACGGCGGCATGCAGACGACCACTCAAGCGCCGACCGCGGTCAGCCCGCGGTCGGCCGAGTAGTACCGCGCGGTGACCACCAGCGTCAGCGGACTCCCAAGTGGTGCCCGCGGGGGGAGTGGGGGCGGGCGGTCAGGCGTCGGGGTCGACTTCGTGGTGCGTGAACCGCACGGGCTTGCCCAGCGACCGGGCGTAGGCGATTTCGGCTCGGGTGCTGTCCCCGATGTAGTCGCCGACTACGAGCACCTCGTCAGCGAGCCGGATCTTCGCCCGGTGCAGATCGTCGAGTCGAACCTTCAGCGCCTCGGCCTCGGCAGGACCGGACCAGAGTTCGTGCGGCGACTTCATGTCGCAACCCGGCTTGACGACGATCTTCCCGGCTTCGGTCTCCCGCAGATCGGCCTCGGTCATCTCGGGCATGAAACGGGTGGAGCCGCAGATCACGACGATCCGCGGGAGGCTCAACAGCTTCTTCGCGTCGGCGAGTTTCTCCTCGGGGGTGAGCGGTTGCGGGTGTGACACGGGTTCCTCCTGGTGGTGTGGTCCAAGGGGTGCCTGCGGAGACGAGAACGAGCAGGTCCAAGATCGTCTCAAGGGCGCTCCCGCGCCTTGGCGGCGAGGCGAGCGGGGACCGCGGCGAACGGTTCCGGGTCGAACCGGAAGAGCGTATCGGCCGGGGTCTGGGGACCCGGCGGCGCACTGCACGCCGAGCACCTCATCCGCGTCCCCGTTATCCCGACTCCGCTCCAACCGCTGGTCGCGATGGTGCCGCTGCAGGTCTTCGTCTGCGAGCCGGCGACGGCGCGGCGACGGGATGGACCGCCGCGTAACCTCACCAAGTGGTGACGGTGGAGGGAACGGAGGCATGCGGGGCCGTCCTGGACCGGGACATCAACGCGGCGGTCAACGTCGCCAAGGCGGCCGGATTGGTCGTGTCAGCCCGTGGAGCGCAGGTAGGACGGGGACCCGTCCCCGCACAGCGGGGCGAAGCGGGAACCCGCCCGGAGCCGCACCCTACAACGGTGCGGCAGACGGGAATCGCCTCCCTTTAGGGGGCGAGGAGGTCACTGGAGTACTAGAAATCCGTCCGGCTCGGACGCTCCGTGGTTCCGCTTCCGAGATCGAGTAGCTTGGCGCGGGCGAGACGGCGCGCTGCTGGTGGGCTGGGCGCTCTGTGTTCGCTAGCGTCGACCCATGTTGCATACGAGATTCACCGAAATGTTCGGTATCGACTACCCGGTGATGGCGGCCCCGATGGCACTGCACAGCGGCGGAACACTCGCCGCCGCTGTCTCCGCGGCCGGCGGGCTCGGCTCCTTCGGGGGTACACATCCCTGGAAAGGGCCGGACTGGATCCATGCGGAGATCGCAACCATCCGCGCTACGACCCACCTTCCTTACGGAGTCGGCTTCATCACGCCGTTCCTCCCCTTCACCGAACCGCATTTCGAGGCCGCTCTGGAAGAGCGACCAGAGGTCATCGCGCTGTCGTTCGCGGACCCGCAGCCGTGGCTTGCTCGTGCCAAGGCCGTTGGAACGCGGGTGATGTGCCAAGTGCAGAACTACGATGACGCGCAGGCGGCCGTCGCCGCCGGTGCCGATGTCCTCGTGGCGCAGGGCACGGAGGCCGGTGGCCATACCGGGACGATGGGCCTTCTGCCGTTCCTGGCCGGGATCGTAAGGCGTTACCCCGATGTTCCTGTGCTGGCCGCAGGAGGAATCGGCGATGGCCGGACACTGGCGGCCGTCCTCACCGCCGGGGCGGACGGCGCATGGCTGGGCACGGCGTTTCTCGCCACGCCCGAAGCGATCGAGGTACACGATGCCCACAAGCGCCTGATCGTGGAGAGTGACGGCAGTGACACCGTATGGACACGGACCTACGACATCGTGTCGGGGCTGCCGTGGCCGGAGACGATCGGTGAACGAGTTCACCGCAATCGGTTCACCGATGAGTGGTCAGAGCGCGAGGCGACTCTGCGGGACCGCAAGGAGGAATTCGCGCCTCCCAAGAACGTCAGTCCCGTGGAGCGCCCGCCCAACCCTGACACGAGCGCGATTCTCTATGGACAGTCGGCGATCTTCGTCGATGCCGTCCGTCCCGCCGCAGAAGTGGTCCGGACGATCGGTGACGAGGCCGAGGCGATCCTGGCCTCACGGCCTCGATCGCTGCTGAGCTGACGAGCAACCCCGCTCGTGCGGGGAGGCCGAAGCTCGAGGGCCCGTCCGTGAACGCCTGAGTCATCGTCGACAGGAAGGCGGCACGGTTCGCGGGAAGCTGCCGCTGAACGTCCGCGAGCGGACGTGCGCCTGTGGCGCCGTGCATGACCGCGACGTGAACGCGGCATGCAACCTCCTGGCCGCCGGGCTGGCGGCGTCTGCCTGTGGAGACGGTGTAAGACCTCAACGGGAGTCCTCCCGGACGGGGCGGCCGTCGGTGAAGCAGGAACCCCAGCGGGCGACCGCTGGAATCCACCGCCTTTATGCGGGGGAGGAGGTCAATCTCGTGATGTTTCCGAGGTGGCGGCGTGCTCGGTGATGGCCTCGAAGAGGACCAGGCCCTGATCCACCAGTTCCTCCCTTGAGATGCCCAGCTCTCCGTTGAACCAGCTCAGCAGCATCTCGCTGACGGCCCCCACGACGGCCACGGACAGGGTGGCGGGGTCCATCCGAGGATCGTGAAGCCCTTCCCTCAGGAGGGAGTCCACGAGGCCGCTCATGCGCTGCAGGCCCTGACGCCGTTCGTGTGCTGTGAGAGGACCGGCTCCCAGGGATTCCGTGAGTTTGACGCGCCCTTTTCTCGGTTCTTCCACAGAGAGCGCGACGATGGCGTCGATCACGTTCCGAGCCCGGTCGCGCAGCGGCTGGTCTGTGGCGATCACGCCGACGCACCGGGTGATCTGTTCCTCGTAGATGTCCCTCATGAGCGCCGCCATGAGATCGTCGAGGGATGTGAAGCTCTCCGCGAAGTACCTGTCCTTCAGTCCGGCGTGACGGAGTACCGCACGGATGGAGGTATGGGCATATCCGCGGCTGGAGAAGAGTTCCAGACCGCTTTCCATGAGGCGCCGACGGCGGAGCGAAGCCCGCTCTTCCGCCGTGACTCCGCCATACGTCCTCACGATGGGCCACCTCCTTGAGGCGTACTGCTCACGGTGCGATGTCATGCACCGGGGCCCGGCCTGCCGCCACGATGCTCAGGGGCCTCGTGTGAGGTCTTGAGCCGGCTGCCTGACTTCCCCGCTCGGGCGTCGGCCACGTCTGGGGATATTTCCCTAGTGTGCACCTATCTGGTGACAGATTACCCCAGATGGGTGTAACGTCGGATTTATTCAGTTGTGAATCATGAAAGCGCTCCCCCAGGGCCGGCACCAGGCGAAGGGGCGTCGCAGACGTGGCCCACCCGCAGATCCGACGCGCCGGGCCACCGCGCAGGAAAACCATCACCGTCAGCGGCCTGCGTACCGCGCTGAGCACCCTCGTGCCCGCCGGTCATCCACCTATAGAACACCACGTACTGTCGGGGTCCCATGGCACGCCGTGGGGAGAGTTCACCATGGATCCCAACCATCTGTTCATCGGAGGACGCTGGGTGCACACGTCCAGCGACCGTTTCATCGACGTCGCATCCGCGAGTACCGGCGATCATCTCGGTACCGTGCCGGACGGTTCCCCGGACGACATCGACCGAGCGGTCGGAGCCGCTCGTGCCGCATTCGACGCGCCGGCCGGCTGGTCCTCCTGGGGCCCTGAGCATCGCGCGGCCGCCATGATCCATCTCGCGGACGCGCTCGAGGCGAGGAAGGGGGCGACGTCCGCCGCCGTCAGCGCCCAGAACGGCATGCCGATCACTGTCGCCCGGTCCTTCGAAGGTGTGGTGCCATCAGCCCTGCTGCGCTACTACGCGGGTCTGGCCGACGGCATGACGTCCGAGGAACTGCGCACCGGACTGCCCCGTGGCACCACCCTGGTCCGCCGGGAACCCGTCGGCGTCGTAGCCGCCATCATGACCTGGAACTTCCCTCAGACCATCGCCTTCTTCAAGGTGGCCCCGGCTTTGGCCGCCGGCTGCGCGCTCGTCCTCAAGCCGGCTCCGGAGACCGTCCTCGACTCGGTGCTGCTGGCGGAGGCGGTCGAGGAAGCGGGAATCCCCGACGGAGTGATCAACATCGTTCCGGGCGGCCGTGACACCGGCGCGTATCTGGTCTCCCATCCTGACATCGACAAGGTGTCGTTCACCGGATCCACCAGAGCGGGACGCCAAGTGGCTGCCGCATGCGCCGAGTTGTTGCGGCCGGTGACCCTGGAACTAGGAGGCAAGTCCGCCGCCGTCGTCCTCGACGACGCCGACCTCTCCGCGAACGCAGAGCAGTTCTTCATGGCCAGTCTGCTGAACAACGGTCAGACATGTTACGCGAGTACCAGGATCCTGGCCCCCCGCAGCAGGTATCTGGAGGTGGTCGAGTTCTGTACGGCGATGGCCCGTGCCGCCGTCGTCGGTGACGCGCTCGACCCCGACGCCCAAATCGGCCCGCTCGTCAGCCAGCGCCAGCGCGAACGGGTCCTGGGTTACATCAAGACCGGCCTCAACGAAGGGGCTCAGCTCACCACCGGAGGGCGCCGGCCACCCGGCCCCGATCGGGGCTGGTTCGTCGAACCCACCGTATTCACCGACGTCGAGAACTCATCGACCATCGCGCAGGAGGAAATCTTCGGCCCGGTCCTCACGATCACGCCCTACGACGGCGAAGACGAGGCGGTGCGCCTGGCGAACGAGTCGGCCTACGGCCTCGCCGGCACCGTCTGGACCACGGACCTGGACCATGGGGCCCAGGTGGCCCGCCGTCTGCGGACCGGCACCGTCGGGCTCAACGGCTATCTGCCCGACCTGACCTCCCCCTACGGAGGCAGGAAAGCCAGCGGGCTCGGCACCGAACTGGGGCCCGAGGGGCTTCACGCATACCAGCAACTCCAGTCGATCTACCACCCCTGATGCGACCAGCCGGCGCCCGTCGCCCAACTCGGGCGAGTCCGGGCGACGGCCGCTCGCCCGCGAGGGAACCAGCATGACTTCCACCGGAACCGAAGGATTCGACTACGTCATCGTGGGCGCCGGCAGCGCTGGTTGTGTGCTCGCGGACCGCCTGAGCCGCGACGACCGCGTTCGGGTGCTGCTCCTCGAAGCGGGCGGTCCTGACACCGACGAGCTCATCCACATCCCAGCCGCGCTCGGAATGCTCTTCGGATCGCATAGCGACTGGAGCTACCGGACGCTCGAGCAGCCCCAGCCGGGACGCACCTTCTCCTGGCCCCGGGGCAAGACACTGGGCGGCTCATCATCCACCAACGTCATGATCTACACCCGGGGCAACCGGAACGACTACGACAGCTGGCGTGACGAGCACGGAGCCAAAGGCTGGGGCTACGACGACGTCCTGCCCTATTTCATGAAGTCCGAGTCGAACCACCGCCTCGGCGAGCCCTACCACGGTTCGAACGGACCCCTGCACGTCGAGGACCGCGCCTACACCCACGAACTCTCACAATCCTGGCTGGACGCCGCCGTGGAATGGGGACTGGACCGCAACGACGACTTCGCGGGTGCGTCCCCCGTCGGTGCCGGCATGTACCAGGTCACATGCCATCACGGGCGACGATGGTCCACGGCCGACGCCTATCTGCGCCCGGCCCTGAGCCGACCCAATCTCGATCACGCGCAGCAGGCATCACCTATGTCCGGAACGGACAGGAACGCACGGCTCACGCCGACAGGGAGGTACTGCTCTGCGGCGGATCCATCAACTCGCCCCAACTGCTGCTCCTGTCGGGCATAGGCGATCCCGACGAGCTGCACGAGGTGGGGATAGAGGTCCGAGTCCCCCTGCCCGGGGTCGGGCGTAACCTGCAGGACCATTTGATGACTCCTGTCGTGTGGGAGACCCAGAACTCCACCGATGTCGTGCGGGATTTGCTCACCCCGGACAACCTCGACCGGTGGCGCGCCCACGGTGACGGGCCCTTCGCCTCGAATTACGGAGAGGTCGGCGCGTTCCTCAACGTCACGGGCGGCCGCAGCAGCCGTCCTGACGTCCAACTGGTAGGAGGAGCCACAGCACTCATTCTCAGCGGTGAGGAAAGACCTGACCGGCCGGTGTTCACGATGAACTGCGTCCCCCTGCACCCGCAGACTCGCGGCACCGTCCGTCTCGCGTCGCCTGATCCTCAGACCCCACCGCTGATCGATCCGCGGTACTTCGACGTGCCCGCGGATGCGTCGGTCATGGTGGCGGGGCTCAGAGCGGTCATGGGTATCGCCCACTGCGCGCCGTTCGCCGACTACCTGGGGCGGTCGTACCTGCCCGCCAGTGACGACCTCGACCGTCTGGACGACGCGGCTCTTGAAGAGCACGTCCGCAGATGGAGTGCCACGGCGTATCACCCGGTGGGAACCTGTGCCATGGGAACGGGAGACAACTCTGTCGTCAATTCGGATCTGGAGGTCTACGGAGTCGAGCGACTCCGTGTCGTCGACGCCTCGGTCATGCCGACTGTCATCAGTGGAAACACCAACGCACCCACGATCATGATCGCCGAAAAGGCTGCCGAGCGGATCGGGGAGCGACCTCGCTGAACTCGACGTGTGAGGAGCGTCGGAGTCCGCCCGCGTCTTGTGGCGAGTCCGCCGGCCCAGGTCGATTGGGCTGCCGACGCCTGGAACCGGCGGCAGCACGTGGCTGCTGAGGGACGCAACATGGGCACTCTGGGCAGAGAGGTAGAACACCCAGTGCAGTCTGCGGTTGTATCGCTTGGGCTGGCGCAGGTTTCCGGTGCGCCGCCCGGATTCCCATTGGGCCGAGGGCCACTCCGCCCGTCAGGCCCTGGCCAAGCGCGACTGAGTGGGTTGTCGGCACCTGCGGAGTCAAACTGATCCCATCACGGCAACGCGCGCGTCGGTGTGACCGGCTGCCGCCGCGATGGGCCGCTGGAGCCGCCGCACTGCTTCCAGATGGTCGCCGGTCCAGATGATGCGGATGCCGGTCCCTGTCGCCCGCCCGTCCGCATCACGCAGGTCCCGGCGGACCGCCTCGACCAGCCGGGCGTGGTGCTCCCGGTCGGACTCCAGCGGCTCCGGCACCGGCCCTTCGCTCTCCAGCCCCCCGGCCAGACTCTCGTACCACCGGAAGACCCGTTCCGCCATGACCAGCAGCTCCCTCTGCGCGGCGGCGCGGTCCTCGAGCGGTCGGCCGACCGGGGCCCGCCGCCACAGCTCTAGAACCGCGTCGGCGGCCAGACGGAGCCCTACGACACCGGTGATCAGAGTCGTCGTCTCGCACAACGAGACGTCCTTCGCTCCGCGCTCGGCCAGGTAGGTCCTGAAGGCGTCGTCCAGTCGGCGCGCCGCGGCCGCCGCCCGGCGGCCCTCCCGCGGGCGCTCGATGGTTTCGGGCCTGAAAGTACAGCAGGACACCGCATAGCCCACTGCCCCGAGCACATAGCGCGCGCTGTCGACATACGCCTCCGCCAATGCCCTGGCGAGGGCGGCGGACGCGCCGCGCGGCCAGAAGAGCAGACCGACGACCAGGCTCACCGCACAGCCGAGCGCGATGTCCTCGATACGGAACAGGACGACCGACAGACCCGCCGGCCGGGCGATGTCGAACAGGATGACCAGGGTAAGCGTGAAGGCCGCCTGCCCGGCGGCGAACGAGATCGCGGCCGGGACGACACCCGCGGCCATCACCGCGACGGGCAGCAGGATCCACAGCACGCTCGTGTGGTGTCCGATGACCTGGAGCAGACCGGCGCCGAGGATCGAGCCGACCAGGGTGCCGCCGAGGGCGCGGAAGGCGTTCTGCCCGGTGCTGAGAGCGTTGGAACGCAGCACCGACAGGGTGCCCAGCGTGACCCAGAAGCCGTGCTGGACGCCGGTCACATCGGCCAGTGCGATGCCGATGCCCAGGCCGACGGCGCCGCGGATGCTGTTGTGCAGCCATACGGAGTGCGGCTCGACATGTGCGGCGGCGCGTTCCGTGACGCTGGCCAGGCGACCGGTCGGGGATCCGGGCTCGCGGCCGAGCAGGCGGTCCGGCCAGCTGCGGTGATCGGCGGTCCGAGCGATGTCGACGTTCCGGGTGATCTGCAGGACGACGAAGGCCACCTTTTGAGCCCGAAAGGTCACGTCGAGGCTGTCGACCAAGGTGTCGAGGCCACGCCTGCCACCGGAGCCGCCGTCCGGCACCGGCAGCCGCTCGACCGCCCCGTCCTCCAGCACGGTCAACGCATGACGGAGCTCCTCCACCCCGGCGCGTAGGCGGTCCGGCGTGACGCGCGGATCATCGAGCATCTCCGCCGCCAGATCCAGTACGGCGGCAGCGGCCCTGCGCACCACCGAGGACTGCCGGGTGCCCGTCGAACCGTCCTCGGCGGCGGGGGAGGCCTCCGCGAGGATTGCGCTCAGCCAGGTCAGCTCGTCGACCAGGCGGACCAGTGCCCGGGATCCGGTGGACAGGCTGGTGGGCCGGTAGGGGGTGGCGGTGAACGCCTGCCGCAGCCTCTGTGTGCTCGCCCTGGTCTCCTCGGCGCAGGCACGGCACTCCCCGAAGGCGGCGCCGGCGGCACGGCCCGTGAAATAGTCCGCATCAGCGCGCAACTGCACCGCCGCAGCCCGGCAGACCCGAGCCGCCGGCGCGCTGAGCGGATCGGCCTGCGTCCTCGCCTGCAACAGCCAGACCGCGAGCATGGACGTCCCGGTCGCCAGCGCCACGCCGATCAGCCGGTCGGACAGCTGGGCCAGGGGAGCGGGCGAAGATACCGGCAGGATGAATGCCAACAGCAGCGACGTCGTGGCGCCGGCCAGGACCGAGCTGACCACCCCCGAGAAGAGCAGGACGAAGCCCACCACCAGCGTTGCCGCAGTCGCGCTCCAGACCGACCGCGACGCGAGGGTGCCCAGTGAGACCAGCACCAGCCAGGCCGCGCCGAGCGCCGCGTGCGCGCGCAGCCGCTGCACCACGGGGCCGGTGTATTCGACCAGCAAGAGCATCGCGAACGCGCCGAACGCGGCGAAGGTGCCCGTGACCGGCGCGTGGAAGACCTGGGTGCACAGCGCGAAGAGGGACGGCATCACCACCGCGGTCCTGGCCGCCCGCCGCATGGCGGCGAGGCCCGGATCCCGGCGGCGCAACCACGCGGTGAACCGATGCATCTGAATCATCGCAATCCGCCTCGGTGAGGTGGTGGCACGGCAACCAAGCAGTGTCCTCCCTCCATCCTGAGCCGCCATGTGCCGCAGCAGGGCGAGAACCCTGGGCTGGCGCCTACAGGCGGCGGCCACGGAGTGTCCGTTTTGAGAGACGGACAGGGCGCTGGCGGCAGAGTCGTCAATGGGACGGGTGCCGTTGTCGGCCGTCTGCTAGACAACGCACGCCGAGGACGCGGCTTCAGGGGGCGAAGAGGCTGGGGTTCTTCCGGACGCCCGATGGAGACCGCCCGGTGACCTACTCGACCCCTTCCGCCTTGCGGTCGTAGCGATTCTCCGCATGAAGGCGAGTCATGGTGCGAGGTGTTGGAAGACGTGGTCGGACAGCCCCAGCGGCCTGAGATCATCGTCGATCCATCCCTGCAGTGGGACTTCGGCGTACCCGGCCGGTCGGCCCAGCGCTGCGGAGACCTCCGCCGTCATGGCGGCGATGCCCTCCGAGCGCGGGCCGGTCAGCTCATGGACCCGGCCGATGTGCGGGGCCGGGTCGGCCAGGATCTCCTGCACGACCGCGGCGACGTCGCCGGCCGCCACAGGGGGAGGTTCGCCCGGCCGAAGGGCACTCTGATGCTTCCGTCGCTGCCCGTTGCGCCCGTCACCGGAATGGGCAGCACACCGGCTGCCGCGGTGTGGTCCATAGGGGCAGCCTGCGGCGCGCACCGCCAAGGCGCAACTGGAGCCCGACGAGCCGTCGGCGCTGCGACGGCTCAACAGGGCAAGTCCGCTGATCGGCCGCGTGATCGAAGCCCTGGCCCGGACTGGCTGCCCGTGGGGGTAACCTGCCCAAGGACCTCCCGCCATGGCCAACGGTGTACCGGTATTTCATCTGGTGGCACGACGACGGCACCGTGGAGAAGGTTGCCGACGCGCTGAGGGCGAAGGCACGGCAGGCCGACGGCCGGATTCCGGAACCGGCCGCCGCACTGATCGACTCGCTGTCGGTGCGGTCCGCCGACACCGTCTCGAAGACCACCAGCGGGACCTCGACATCGTCCGCCTTGCGACTACGAACGTGACCCGGCCCACGCCGAGACCGTGATCCGCTGGGCCATGACCGACCTCATGCTCCGCCGCCTCACCCGTGGCAAACCAGCCATCCGCCAAGGCTCAAGAAGTTCCTGGTCACCACAGACAAGACGGTTCCCGCGGGACTCGATGTGCACCTCGTGTGCGAAGACTACGCCACCCACAACACCCCTTAGATCAAGACGTGGCTCGACAAGCACCCCCGCTTCCACGTCCACTTCACCCCGACCGGCTCCTCCTGGATCAACCAGGTCGAGCGGTGGTTCGGCCTGCTGACCGACAAGCTCATCCGCCGCGGCGTCCACACCTCGGTGAAGGCACTGGAGAGCGACATCAGGGCCCGGATCGACTCATGGAACGAGAACCCCCGGCCCTTCACCTGGACCAAGACCGCCGACGAGATCCTCTAATCCCTCGCCGACTACCTCACCAAGGTCACTCCGCCAGCCACCGAAAACCAGCAAGAAACTTAAGCCCGCAGTTTCCGGCGCATCACGCTAGAGGAGTACAGGGATCGTCGGTAGTCACGCGCTGCGGCGGCGCAGAGTGAGCCATGTGCGCCTTGCCGCCTTGCCGGGCTCCTCCGTTGCCCGCAGATCCACCAGGTCGGGGAACCGAGCACGCAGCTCCGACTCGAGGCGGGAGTGCAGGGTGGATCCGGCAGCCGGGCAGTGCGAGCAGGTGCCCGCCATTCGCACCTCCGCGCGCCGGTCGTGGGCGGACACGATCGTCACTTCGCCGCCGTGGGAGCGAATGTAGTCACCGACGGATCCGTCCAGGACGTCCCGCAGTGCGGCGCGCAGCACGTCGTCCTCGGTGACCACGTCGGCCGGCCGCCACCGCCGAGGGTGCTGCAGTGCTGCACTGAGCGCGTCTCGCACCTGCGCTCCCGTGCCAGACCAGCTCAGGCCGTCGGCGAGTCGGATCACCAGGGCCTGTGGCTCTACCTCGATGGAGGCCACGTCTCCGCAGTGGAGCATCCTCCCGAGCTCGTCCGGTGCCTCGGCGACCTCCCCGACGACCGGCAGCGTGCCAACAGGGATCACCCAACGGACGGTTTGCGGATCGGCCGTGGCCTCAGGGTGCATGGGAATGACGCTCATGCCACCAGTCCCACGACGATGTGCGTCAGGAAGGACATGGTCCAGGCCAGTACGAACATGTAGCCGAAGGCGATCGCGGGCCATCTCCACGAGCCGGTCTCACGGCGCATGGTCCCGATGGTGGACATGCACTGCAGCGCATAGAGGAAGAAGACCATCAAGGCGGCCGTCGTGGCAGGAGTAAAGAGCTTCTGTCCCTTGTGCGGCCCGTCGGTGTAGGTCATGTGCGCCAGCGCCTTGGTCGGGTCATCAGGGTTCTGGGCGGCAGCGACCTGGCCGAGGGTGGCAACGAAGACCTCGCGGGCGGACAGCGACCCCAGCACGCCGATGTTGATCTGCCAGTCGAAGCCGAGGGGTTCGAAGACGGGTTCGATGACGTGACCGATGTCGGCGGCGTAACTGTGGTTGACCGTATAGGCCGAGACCGCGGTCTGGTCGGCCGTGTCGACCCCGGCGGAGCGCAGCTGCGCGTCGCTGTGCATCGGCAGACTGAGCAGCAGCCACAGCCCGACGGTGACGAGCAGGATGATCCGGCCGACCTTCTGCAAGAAGCCCTTGCAGGCGCTCCAGATGGCGTCGGCCACCGACCGTAGACGCGGCAGCCGATAGGACGGCATCTCCATGTAGAACGGCAGCGCCGGCCCGCCCCGGCTGCTGAACCGTTTGAAGACCCAGGCCGTCACCATGGCCGAGAGCGCACCGACGATGTACAGGGCGAACATGACGACGCCCTGAGCACCGAAGGGACCGACCCTGGTGTCGGGACTCACCAGCAGGCCGATCAGCAGCACGTAGACCGGCAGGCGCGCCGAGCAGGTCATCAGCGGCGCGCCCATCATGGTCGCGAAGCGGTCCCTGGCCGACGGGAGTGAGCGGGTGGCCATGATGCCCGGGATGGCACAGGCGAGGCTGGAGAGCAGGGCGACGAACGCCCGGCCCTCCAGCCCGGCCCTGGCCATGAGCCGGTCCATCAGGAACGCCGCGCGGGAGAGGTAGCCACTGCCTTCCAGCAGCGAGATCATGAGGAACAGCAGGGCGATCTGTGGCAGGAAGACCACCACGCCGCCCACGCCGCCAATAAGGGCGTTGCCGAGGAAGCCGGAGAGCAACGAATTCGAGACGTGCTCGGTGACCAGCGTGCCGAGCCAGTCGAAGACGCTTTGCACCGCATCCTGCAGCGGGGCCGCGACGGTGAAGATGATCTGGAAGAACGCGAGCATGGTCGCGAAAAAGATGAGGGTGCCCCACAGCGGGTGCAGCAGCACGGCATCGATGCGCCGCGTGCGGCGGTCGACCTCGGGCACCTCGTAGCCCGCGCTCTGGATGAGCGACTCCACCCAGGCCCGCCGCTGCAAGGGGTCGGTGGGCGGCGGGACGACCGGCCGCTCCCATGCGGCCTGGTCCAGCATGGACTGCAACTGCGCCAGTTCGTTGCGCGACCCGCTCGTCACCCCGACGACCGGCACACCCAGCGCACGGCGGAGGGCCGAGATGTCGAGTGTCCCGCCGCGACGGGCCAGCTCGTCGCGGAAGGTGAGCACCACGCAGATCGGCAGACCGGTCTGCATGGCCTGGGCGAGTAGCCCGAGGGAACGGCGCAGCGTCGTCGCGTCGATCGTGACAAGGATGCCGTCGGGTGTGCCGAGGTCCGGGTTGTCCGGACTGAGCACATCAGCGACGACCTGCTCGTCGGGGCTGATCGGGTCGAGACTGTAGGTGCCGGGCAGGTCCTCGATAACCACCTCGTGACCGCCGACCCGCGCCACCCCCTCATAGCGAGCGACGGTCACTCCGGGGTAGTTGCCGGTCTTGGTCCGCAGGCCGGTCAGGGCATTGAAAAGCGTGCTCTTGCCTGAGTTCGGGCTGCCGACCAAAGCCAGACGGGTTTCACCGGTGACCGTCTGGGCTACCGGACCGCAGTGCGAGTTCATACGGTGCGTCGCACACGGATGCCAGCGGTCTGTGCTTTGCGCAGCGCCACCTCGTACTCCGCGACCCGGAGGACGACGGGGTCGCCGAGCGGCGCTTTTCGCAGCACGGTGACCTCGGCGCCGGGGGCGAACCCCAAATCGAACAGCCGTCGCGCGGTGCTCGGCTCGACCGACTCGTCGATGTCGATCACCGCGCCACTCATCCCGGGTCGCAGGTCGGCCAGTCGCCCGTCCGGTGCGGAACCCACCAGCACGGACGAGTCGCACTTCTGACGCACACTCAGCTGCGCTGAGACCATCGACATCCCCAAACCCCGGAATCGCCCGACAAAGTAGCTTAGGGCAGGCTAACCTTTCATCCCGATGGTGGCAATATCGCTCTCGCCTCGACGCCGAGACCCCAGGGAAGGTTGCAGATTTGCACCGACCCTAAGCCGATGCCGCACATAGTCACTCGTATTCGCGCAACAGGTCCTCGATCTTGCGGTTGGCGATGGGTCTCGCCGGAGTCCGTCCGCTGCTTGCCCACACTGGGACGCGTCCGATTCAGCAGGACTGTCCCCCGGTGCGGAAGGTCTGTCAGTGGTGACGTGGAGCATCAGCGCCAAGGACTGGAAGGGGCCGCGGCTACGTCGTGGTCACCGTCCCCCAGGTGTTCGCCACGACCGGCGGCCTGCAACCCGGCGTGGTTTACCACCATGGGCCGTCACCGAGGTCTCTGTAGGGCTCGGCAGTGCTGAGTGGCGGATACACAGCCGCAACCGCCCTGTGCCAGTCCATGGGGGTGAGGCGAGACAGCACGACGGCCAACCGTGATTTTCAGGCCACACCGTGCGGTACCGCATCACCTGCTCTGCGTGATTTTGCCATGACCGACGCCGCCGGACGCTTCAAGCTCGCCGGCTGGACTGGCACATGCAGCACCTGCCCCGCTTACCGCGCCCTGGTGTTGCGCCGGCGCAGGCACGCGTGAAGGGCCCGGGTCAGAGTGGTCGCCGGAGCCTGCTTCCGGCGTATCCGCCGCCACCGCGACTGATCAGTCTGGGGCAACAGTAGGGCGGTCGAAGCCATTGATGCCGGCTTCGACCGCCCCACGGGAGTCCGCGGACATGCCCGGGCTGCCACAGGCGGCCCGGCCGCTGCGCTGCCCGCGACTCGTCGGCGTCAGCCCATGTCCGTCAGGAGAGCTTTCAGTTCCTTCTCCTGCTGCGCAGGCGACATCGGCGGGTTGGAGTGGTCGATGCCGAACGTCTTGAGCACCTTGTCCATCTGGGCGTCGATGGAGGTCCAGCCGGTCTGGTCCAGCGGCTGCAGCGACGCCTGGTCGGCGTCCCACAGGTCACGCAGCGACTGGGCGGCCGTGTGCGCGCCGGTCGTGTTCCCCGAGCGTGCGTCCTTGAGCGAGGTGGAGGCGAGGGTCTTCAGCGCGGACACCTTGGCGGGCGGGAACTTCTTCACCGCCACGCCCGGGGCCATCTGGACGGCGGAGGTGTTGTCGGTCTCCGGCGCCGGGCCCACGTGCGGCTGGTTGTGGGCCCAGATCAGCAGGCTCGCGGTGGCGACGGCGAGCAGTCCGAAGCCGGCCAGCGCGAAGCGCTCCCTGCGCGGGTTCGCGGTGATCTGGGGAGTGTGCGTGGCGTCGTGGGTCTCGGTCACGTCGGAGCGCGTCACCGTCAGGTAGATGACAGTCGCCAGAATCAGGCCGAGGAAGATCAGGCTGGTGGTGAAGGTGCCCAGTGCGAGGCCGGTCGGGTCGCCCGGGTTCTGGGCGACCTTGGGGGAGGCGAGCCAGTCGCCGATGTTGGCGCCCAGCGGGCGGGTCAGAATGTAGGCGAGCCAGAAGGACAGCACCGGGTTCGCGCCGAACTTCCACAGCGCCGTGATCGCCGCGATGAGGCCGAGCGGCAGAAGGACCGAGACTCCCGGGCTCCAGCCGGTCAGTTCCAGAGTCCAGTCGCCGGTCGCGGTGCCGAGCGCGAAGGTGACGAGTACGGCGAGCCAGTAGAACGACTCCCGCGGCAGCGTGGTGACCGAGTGGATCGACAGCGTGCGCTCCCGCGCCCACCACACGCCGAAGACCGCCGCGAGCAGCACGGAGAAGACCGCGGAGCTGATCCACAGCGGCACGTTGAGCTGGTCGGTGAGGATGTCCGTGTACAGCGTGCCCGTGACGCTGACAACGACGACGGTCAGCCAGTAGGGGAAGGGGACGTACCGCTTCAGCCGCAACTGGACGGCCAGGACCACCACGAACACCGCGGTGAAGATCCAGGCGGTGTTGACCAGGCCGACGCCCAGCTTCATGTTGATCCAGTCGGCGAAGCTCTCACCGACGGTAGTGCACAAGATCTTGATCACCCAGAACCAGATGGTGACCTCAGGGACCTTGTTGAGCATGAGGCGCCCGCTGCTTATGCGTGCTTCGGTTGTCGTTGTCATGCCGGGAGGTTTACGCGGGGAACCTGCACATAACCTGACTACGCGGTTGCGCGGGCGGCTGGGAGTGTCACCTCGACGTGACCGCGGCCGTCCGCGATCGCGCGGACCTCCGCACCGGCCGAGGAGGCGATGCGCCGGACCACCGGCAGCCCCAGCCCGTACCCGTCGCCGCCGGTCACACCCGCTTCGAAGACCCGGTCGACGTCCGCTGGATCGAATCCGGGGCCGTCGTCCAGGACATCGACCACGACGGCCTCACCCTGAATGCGCGCGGTGATCCACACACGCGACCGCGCATGCCGCAGACCGTTCTCCAACAGGGGCGACAGCATCGACACTGCGACGTCGGGCGCCACCGCCACCTCGACCTTCGCCGGGAAGGCGACCTCGACGGGCCGGCCGCCGATCGCCTTCCACGCGGCGGAGCGCAGATCGCACCGGGTCCCCTCGTCCGTCCGAGCGCGCGCGGCGCGCAGAATCGTCATGATCGCCGTATCGAGGCGGTCGACCTCGCTCAACACCGCCGCCGGCGCCACCGGCTCCCCGGACAGCTGCGCCAGCTGCGCCTCGGCCCGCAGGACCGTGAGCGGGGTCCGCAGCTCGTGGGCGATCTCATCGGTGAGCCGACGCTCATCCGCCAACGCGTTATCGACACGCTCCAGGAGGCGGTCCAGGGTCTGTCCCAGTTCCCCGAACTCGTCGCGTGGGACTCCGAGGTCGAAACGGCGCCCGGGTTCTTGATGGCCCCAGTCGTCGGCGAGGGCGGCCATCTCATGCACGACCCGCAACGCGCGGTGTACCACGAGGTGCGCGACACCGCCGGCGAGGAGGATCGTGAGGCCGCCCAGGATCAACGACAAGGTCAGACTGCGCTGCTCGGATGTCTCGTAGGGCGTGAGGTCCACCCGGACAACCACCATGACGTGGTGGCCGTCGACCGGCACCAGCCGCGCGTACAGGAGGTAGTCGCCCACCGACGCGGTCTGCGATCGCCTCGAGTCCGCCAGCTCCTTGACGCGATCGACCACGCTTGCCGGTACGTTCCCGTCGATCAGACGGCCGTCGGCATACACCCAGGCGACCTCGTCCAACGCCTCGCTGCCGTTCTCCGTCAGTACGACACGGCCGCCCTTGGCGGTGACGTTCGCCGCGACCACCTCGGCGCGGGTCCGGGCTAGATCGTGCGCGTCGGCGTCCGTCACTCGGCTCAGCAGCACATGCGAGACCACGACCAGTACCGCGACCACGGCGGTGGCGATCAGCACCGTGAGTGCGACGACTCTGCTGCGGAATCCCGTCACTGCCATCGGTAGCCCACGCCGCGGACGGTCACCAGACGCTCGGCCACGCCCAGCGGACCCAGCTTGCTCCGCAGCCGGCGCACGAAGGAGTCGAGGGTGTTCTCGCTGACCTGCGCCCCGTGCGGCCAGCCAGCGGCGATGAGGGCGTGGCGGCGTACCGCGTCGCCCGGTGAGGCGATCAGGCGGCCCAGCAGCCGGAACTCGGTCGGGGTCAGGCTCATGCTCACCGAATCGTAGGTCACCACGTGCTTCGCCGGATCGAGGACAACCTCGCGCGGTGCGGGCGCGACGGTGGCTCGGCGCAGGAGGGCTCGGACACGAACCAGCAGTTCCGGGATGTCGAAGGGTTTGGTCATGTAGTCGTCGGCGCCGGCCTCAAAGCCGCCCACCTTGTGATGCAGGCCGTCCAAGGCGGTGAGCATCAATACCGGCGCGTCGACGCCGCGAGCCCGTAGGGCCAGGCAGACGTCGCGGCCGTCGGCGTCCGGGAGCCCGAGATCCAGGACGACCAGATGGGGCGTCGGTGCGAGCTGCCGCAGCAGGCTGTCGGCCGTGGCGGCGACCGAAACGGTGTGGCCGTCGTACTCCAGGGCGCGCTTGAGGACGTCACGGACCGCCGCGTCGTCTTCACACACCATTATGAAAGCCACGTGCTGACCGTAGAGAATCCCGTCCAAATTCTCCATCTGCCCTGGTCAGGCGCCTGGCGGTCGGGAGCAGTCAGCTGGTGCCGCACGCCCCTGCCCTGAAGCCGCGATGGTCGGGCGCGACCGGCCGAGCCGGCGCAGCGGGGGTGAGTTGAGGGTCGAGGCCGTGCAACCAGCCGCTTCGACCCGTGCTAGGCGTGGGAGCGCGAGCGGCCGGAGATCGCGGGCGAACTCCTCCGGCGGCCCTCGACCGCTGCTGCGGGGACTGCGACCTGTACTGCAGGCTTCGCTCAGGTCACCTCGACGATCACCGTGGGGGAGTGGGGCGTGCCGGCGCCGACCCCCGGAGGCGCTGCGTGCCTTCGGTGCTGAGCTCTCTTGCCGATCAGCGCGTAGGTTTGACATCTTCGCCCATCTAAAGTACGGCGATTCCCGTCTGCCGCAATGTTTTCGGGTGCGGCTCCGGGCGGGTTCCCGCTTCGCCGCGCTGTGCGGGGACGGGTCCCCGTCCTACCTGCGCTCCACGGGCTGTCACGGCCAGTCCGGCCGCCTGTGCGACGTTGAGCGCCGTGTTGATATCTCTGTCCAGGACGGCCCCGCATGCACCGCAGGTCCACTCTCGGACGTTAAGGGGCTTGGGGCCGTCCTTGACGCCGCACCGCGAGCACACCTGGGAGGTAGGCTCGAACCGGCCGATGCGCACGAAGGTGCGCCCGTACCGGGTGGCCTTGTACTCCAGCATGGTCACGAACGCCCACCATCCGGCGTCGTGGACGGATTTGGCCAGACGTGTGCGGGCGAGTCCCTTTCACCGCCAGGTCCTCCACGGCGACCGCTTGGTTTTCGCGGATCAGCTTGGTGGAGAGCTGGTGGTGGAACTCGCGGCGCGCGTCGGCGACCCGCGCGTGCGCCCGGGCGACACGGATCCTGGCCTTGTCCCGGTTCTTCGACCCCTTCTCCTTGCGTGAGAGGGCCCGCTGCGCCTTCTTCAGGCGTTTCTCGGCCCGGCGCAGGAACCGCGGGCTGTCGATTTTCGTTCCGTCGGAGAGGACCGCGAAGTGCCCGAGCCCGAGGTCGATGCCGACTCCTGGTGTCGCCTTTGGCAGCACCTCGCACGGGCCGGTCTCCACCACGAAGGAGGCGAAGTACCGGCCGGCCGAGTCCTTGACCACGCTCACCGCGGACGGCGTCGAGGGCAGCGCGCGCGACCACTTCACCCGCACGTCTCCGATCTTCGGCAGGCGCAGCTTCCTGCCCGGGAGCCGCTCAGCATCGTGAAGCAGTACATCGACCAGCAGAACCGGCCGCTGTGACGCTGGCCGAGATGACCAGTACGGATCCGTGCCCAAAGCCGAGGTCAGAGCAGGCTAAAGATACGCTTCACCACCGGGCTGAAGCCCGGTGCACTGCGAATAGACCCGGTAGCGTTCCGGGTGCCGACGACCGATCCCGGCGGTGGATTGTGACGGGAGCCTCCCGGTGAAGGACCTCGCGAACTCCCGGCCCGCGAGGATAATGACCTTGTGCGCTCGCTAGTCAGGAATTCCATCCTGCCCCTGACCCTGGTCATCGTCGGGGCAGCCGCAGTGATGGGCGACGCCGCGGGGCAAACCCATGCGGCCAGAAGCGGCGGGCGCAGCGGTTTCGGCAAGTCCGGCGAGCCGGGCCAGTCCCAGCGGGGCCAGGACCAGGACCTCCCCGCTACGCCCCCGGCCAAGGACGGCAACGCGTACACCCCCCGCAGGACCGAGGGCAACGCCCGAATCGGCGCGATCTTCGAGAAGGACGACCACGGCTCCCACTTCTGCACGGCGAGCGTGGTGCGGAGTCCGGGCCGGAACATGCTGATTACCGCGGCCCACTGCGCCTTCGACGCCGACTCCGGACAGCCGCTGAACGACCTGGTCTTCGCCCCCGGCTACCGCAACGGCGACGAACCCACCGGCCTGTGGAAGGTCAGCAAGGTGGTCGTCGACGACCGCTGGGCCAAGTCGCGGGACGAGGACCTCGACGTCGCCTTCCTCCTCCTGGACCAGAAGGACGGCAAGAACATTCAGGACTTCCTGGGCGGCAACACTCTCGGCACAGACCGCCGCTTCGACAACGAGGTCGAGATCACCGGCTACCCCACCAGCCGCGACACCCCCATCTCATGCCGGAACCGCACCACGAAGTTCAGCGACACCCAGCTGCGCATCCAGTGCACCCACCTCGAGGACGGGACCAGCGGCAGCCCCTGGCTCACCGACTACGACCCCAAGAGCCACACCGGCACCGTCATCGGCGTCCTGGGCGGCCACCAGGGCGGCGGCGACCAGGACGATGTCTCCTACGCCGCATACTTCGAGGACGACATCGCCAAGCTCTACCGGCGCGCCCAGGACGAGGACTGAGCCCAGCTCAGCCACATCCCGCTCACGTCGATGGGCTGGAGCCGCGAAGCGTGCCGGGGAGGGGCTGGGCGACCGAGAGCCGATCCTGGGGCGAGTCGACGGCTGACGATGCGCTTGCGGTGGCACAAGGGAAGCCTTGCTTCTGAAGCCTTCCAACGATGTGTGCATCCCATCCCCCGCATGAACGACACCAAGCCTGACGGGTGATCCACGCAGCAGGGTCCGCGCCCGGTCGAAGGCGAAGTACTCGCCATAGGCACGAACCTCTCGGTCTGGTCTCCACGATGCCCTGCCACCGGCTCATCGCCGTCCGGACCACGACAACTCCTGCTCGACCTGCCCTGCCAACTCTGCTCGAGATGTGAGCTGTGCAGGTGCCGCATCTTCTGCCTTGACATCCTCGCCCATCTAAGACCGTGTCCTATGTGGTGAGGGCTCGTTGGCCGCGACCCGCAGTCCCCCGGCGTCCAGCCCGGCATGCACGGTGCCCATGTATACATCACGCAAATGACCGGGGACCGGCGGTCAGGCGGGGGTCACCGACGGGAACCGCCGCCCGGTCAACGCGGTGTAGTCGGCGGCCAGCGTCTCCAGGTCGACACCCTCAAGAAACGCCGGGTGCTGCAGGTGTTCCCGCCAGACCACCACCCAGGCCTCGTCTGTGTTGCGTCCCCAGTAGGCATCCGTGAAGCTCGTTTCCTCGGCCCAGGTGATGAAACGTTCGTCGCCACCCAGCGGACCAGGGCCGGGTGGCCCGTAGCCGCCGGTGATCACCGAATGGCCCCCGGCGTCGGGCGAGTTGCGGTGGTAATCCCACGGCTTGTCCGCAGCGAATTCCGCCTCGTTCGCCTTCTGGACGACGACACCGGTCCACACGAAGCCGAAGATCGCCAGCGCGGCCTTGACCTCGTCGGGGCTCGTCGGATCCACGCGGGCGAACGCGAGGGGCTTGGCACCGTCCGGCCCGCCCTCCAGGACCAGGCGCTCCAGCAGCGTCTGGATGTCCATGCCGTTGTCGGCGGAGGAACCGGGCCCGTTGGTGTCCGCGCTGCCGTGCGGATCGAAGTCGGGATTCTGCGTCGCGTACACCCTCCAGACCGCGTCCTGGTCCGGATAGCGCTCGTCACCCGAGGCCGCCGTGACTAGCCGGCGGACGTTGGCCCAGGTCACGGCCACACAGTCACCTGCGGTGTCGTTCCCGAGCATGTTCCAGCCGCCTTTCATGGCGGCGAGGTAGTCCTCGGCCGGGGGATGCGCCGGCACCTGGCCGGTGAAAACCCGGGCGAACGCGAGGGACGGGCGCCGGGACGGGGCGCGACGGCCGTACTTGTGAGCAGTCCTGGTCATTCGAGGCCTCCTCTTCCCAGGAGAAAACGTCGCCTTTCGCGACGGGAAGGGTTGCCGGATTCCTGCGGTCCCGACGAGGGCGGGATGCAGGACACTCCCTTACAACGCTCCCACTGTAAAATCGAATTCGCAACCCCGAAGTCATTGAACCGAACACCGTTGAAGCGTGGAATTCCTCCGCCGATCAAGGCTTGGGCTTGCCGTTCGGCCGTGGACTTTCGAGCACGGAAGTAAAGGGGCCGCTCCCCGCCTTCCCTTCCCCGTCACCTTTTTGACCGGAAGGCTTTGCGGTGAAGGAACCGCCATGACCGACGAGCAACAACCAGTCGAGGACCATGAATTGGGCCTCGGAGGCATGATCACGGCGCTGCGGAGCGAGCTGTTGGCGGCTCAGTGGCGCGCGGGGGGAAGAACTGCGCTTCGGCGTCGCGGAGGTCGAGGTGGAGGCCGCCGTGGAGATCACTAACAACGCCGGGGGCAAGGCGGGTGTGCAGTTCTGGGTCGTTCAGGCCGGGGGCGAGTTCACGCACGCCAGATCCAGCACGCACCGGGTCACCGTGAAGCTCACGCTGCCGTCCGGCACTCAAGTATCCGACAAGGGAGATGACGCGGAATGACGGGTCCGGAAATCGAGCGGCTGATTTCCCTGCGCGCCGCCGACCGCCGGGGTTCGGGTTATCTGCTGACACCGGAAGCCGCACTCACGGCGGGCCATTGCGTAGGACCGGAGGGCTCCACTGTCGAGGTCCGCAAATACTCACGGACGAACGGCCGTTACGATCTGCCGCAGGCGCACGCTTTTCGCGTCGTGGTACGGGAGACCGGGGAACTGGATTTCGCACTCCTGGAGTCCACCTCCCGCGCTCCCTTCGAGCCTGAATCGGGCGGCCGTTGCGGACCCGTCCGGCTGGGACGTCTCGTCGGAGAAAAGGCGGTTCCCGCTCAGGCACTGGGCTTTCCGAGGTCGGGTGTGGCACAGGCCGGCGCCAAGCGTCTGGTCAACCCGGAGGACGTACGGGGGCAGGTACTCCCGCAATCCGGCTTGCGGCACCGGGTGCGGTGCCTGAACCTGCAGATCGAGACGGGGTCGCCACCGGTCACCGGGGGGCACGTCGCTGTGGAGCGGGATGTCGGGTGCGGCCCTCTTCAGCAGTGACCATCTAGACGCCATTTCAGTTGGCGTGATCTTGCGGCAGTCTGGGGTGATGACTGCTGCGCTTGTCGAGCGGATGGCGCCGGATGACCTGTGGACGTTGTTCCAGCGGGTGGTGCCGCCGGCGCCGGTTCGCCCGCAGGGTGGAGGGCACCGTCGACGAGGGGACCGGGAGGTGCTGGCCGTCATCATCTTCGTGGCCACCTCGGGTTGCACCTGGAACCAACTGCCGCCGGGATTCGGTCTTTCGGGGGTCACCGCCTTCAGGCGGTTCACCGAGTGGACCGACGAACTCGGTGCCCGGGGTGAGCTGGACTGGTCGCGGTGGGCGATCGACTCCGTCAGCGTCCGGGCCCTCAAAGGGGGCAGCTGACGGGACCGAATCCGACCGACCGCGGCAAGAAGGGATCGAAAATCACCTCATTGTCGACCGCCAGGGACTGCCTCTGTCGGTCGGCATCTCCGCCGCCAACCTCCACGACAGCCAGGCTCTCATCCCGCTGGTCCGCGGCATTCCGCCCATCCGCTCCCGTCGCGGCCCGCGACGCCGGCGGCCCGGCAAGCTGCATGGTGACAAGGGCTATGACTACCGCCACCTGCGGAGTCGTGGAGCGGACCGTGTCCTGGCTGTCCGGCTGCCGACGCCTCCACCGCCGCTACGAGCGCAAGCCGGAACACTTCCTCGCTTTCACCGCCATCGCCGCGACTCTCATATGTCACCGCAGACTCACCAAGTGAAATGACTTCTAAGGCGGCACATCGCACGGTCGCCCTGAGTTCGGAGGAGTACCAAGCCGGGGCGGCCGACCTGCCGAAGCTGGCTCCCGGGGCAGTCTCGGATGAGGGCCGGTCATCGAGAGCCCGGTGCCTATGCCCTATGCGGACCGGCGAGGCGTTCGGTCAGAAACTGGCGCTCGGCGTCGTTGCCGGTCAACTCCAGCGCCTGGCGGTAGGCGAGCGCAGCCTCTTCCGAGCGGCCGAGGCGATGCAGCAGGTCCGCCTTGATCGCCGGTAGGTACTGGTATCGCGCGAGTCGGCCGTCCTTCTCCAGCTCCGCAATCTCTTTCAGTGCCTGTGCCGGACCGGAGACCATCGACACCGCTACCGTGCGGTTCAACGCCACGACTGGTGAGGGCCACACCGACAGCAACTCGTCGTACAGAGTCACGATCTGTGGCCAGTCCGTCTGGGCGTAGGACGGTGCCTCGGCGTAGAGCGCGGCGATCGCCGCCTGCAGGACATAGCGGCCCGGCCGACCGCCGCGCAGCCCGTCCACGATCAGGTCGTGCGCCTCGGCCATCGCCGAGCGGTCCCAGAGCGATCGGTCCTGGTCCTCCAGTCGCATCAGGCGACTGTCGGTGTCGACCCGGGTGGCACGCCGGGCGTCGGTGACCAGCAGCAGGCCGAGCAGCCCCCGCACCTCCCGCTCGTCGGGCATCAGCTCCCGCAGCATCCGGGCCAGCCGAAGCGACTGGTCCACCAGGTCATTACGCACCAGCGATGCGCCTGACGGCGCGGTGTGCCCGGCGGTGAATAGCAGATGGATCACACCGAGCACCGCGCGCAGTCGATCCGGCAGCTCAGCCGCTTCCGGCAGCCGGAAGGGGATCCGCGCAGCCGAGATCTTCTTCTTCGCCCGGGTCATCCGGGCGGCCATCGTCGACTCTGATACCAGCAGCGCCCGGGCGATATCGGCGGTCGCCACCCCGCACACCAGCCGCAGCGTGAGTGCCAGCTGCGCTTCCTGCGCCAACGCCGGGTGGCAGCATATGAAGATCAGTCGCAACCGCTCGTCCGGGACCACGTCCTCCGGCGCGACGGCGGCCGGTTCGTCGATGGCCACCTCGTCCTCGGTCTCCTCGGGCTCTACCAGCAGCGGGAGTTTCGAGCGGAACGTCTGCTCGCGCCGCACCGTGTCCATCGCGCGCCGCTTGGCTGCGGTAGTGAGCCACGCCTCCGGGATGTCCGGGATCCCGTCGCGGGCCCAGTTCGCCAGGGCCGCGGCATACGCCTCCTGCACGCACTCCTCGGCCAGGTCCAGGTCGCGCGCGACGCGTGCCGTCGCGGCGAGCACCAGGGCCCACCCGCGACGGTGCGCGTCCGAGACCGCCGTCTCGACGTCTGCCGGGGGCGTCATGCCGTAGCGGGCCGATGCGCGATGAAGCCGCCTTCGACGGGCCGCACTTCGACACCGCCGCCCTGCTGAGTGGCGGGATTGGCCCGAGCGATCTTCAGAGCGGCGTCCAGGTCGGGTGCCTCGATGATGGCGAAGCCGGCGATGACCTCCTTGGCATCGACGAACGGGCCGTCCGTCATCACGTCGTCGCGGATCGAGGTCGCTGTGTCGGTGGCGGGCTGCAGCGCGAACGCCGCGAGCAGGGCGCCGGACTCCACCATGTCCTCGAAGTGGCGGTCATGCGCCTCCCGCGCCCCGGGAATGACCTCGGCATCGTCGACGTGTGCCTTCGTGTAGATGAGGATCGCGTACTGAGCCATGATGGCTGTCCTTCCAGGTACTTGTTGTTGCCTGACACACTTATGTCGAACGGCCGGCCCGGATTCGACAGCCCTCCTCGAATTTTCTTCGACCGATACACCGGCGACGTGACGATCACCCAAGCAGACGCGGCCGACCTGTGAGGGATCGCCCTCCCGCCGGTCCGTCGCCGATCTTGTCGACCGGGCCGACGAAGAAGGTAGATCTCCGTGCTGACCGGGTCCTCTTCGCCGAGCGCGGGCGTGCACTCCGGCCGCCGAAGACCACCGGTGGACTTCTACAGGGTCACAAGCTGGCCGATGAGCGCGTACGGCCGTTCGGGCGAGGTGATGAGGATGTCCGATTGGGCGTCGCCCTTGTCGGGGTTGGAGCAGGTGCCCAACGCGGGCAGCGCGCCATCACCGCCGAGCCTCAAGCCGAGCGGGCCGGGCTCGAGCACCAGGAGCACGACCAGGACGTGCCCGAGCAGAAGGCCGGTGGCACCCGGCTCTCCCGCTTCCGCGGCTGACGTCCGGGTGGTGACACGGCCGGGCAGGACCGTCCTGTCCGGCCGTGTTCGCTACTCCAGCGCCCTTGGCTGGACGACAACCTCGCGCATAGGTCTGAGCGGATGATTGGACCGGTGATATATCGAATGCTTCTCGTCGGCGGCCTCGACCAGCTCGTTGACCAGCTTCGTGGCGAGCGTGTAGTGGACGCGGTAGCCCTTCGTCGCGGCCTCGCCTGCGCTGTGTGCAGGTGGAGGGGAGCTTGCAAGGTCAGGCGTCGGGTGTGGTGGCGGTGAGGAGCCAGCCGGTGCTGCGGAGTCGCAGGTCGGCGTCGCCTTCGTGGGGGCGAAGGGCGTCGGTCAGGCGGGCCTTGGCGTGGGTGGCGGTGCTGGGGGTGGTCTGCGTGAGGAGGTGGCGGCCGGGTCCGGAGTTCAGCAGGAAGTCGGCGGCCTCTGCCGCGGTGTGTCCCCAACTGCCGTAGGCCGTGACGTGTTCGGTGCGTACGTTCTGAAACCCCGCCTGCTTCAGCAGGGCGGCCGCCGCGCCGGGCGGGGCAAGGGAGAACATGCCGGGGCCGGGCTTGCCGAAGCCGTCCAGCGGCAGCAGGTCTGCGAGGGTGGCCAGGGCGGTCAGCCACTGCCCTCGGGTTCGGCGGCGCACAGCAGGGCGGCGCGGCCGCCCGGGCGCAGTGCGGCGGCGATTTTGGCGAAGGCGGCGGCGGGGTCGCTGAAGAACATGATGCCGAAGCGGCTGATCACCAACGCCAGCACGGCGCTCACCAACAGCGGCAGATACATCGGCACCGGCCAGAACACACTTCCCCCCGGGTCAGTCGCCGTGCAGCAGCTGCTCGAGCAACTGCTCGTCCTCCGGCGACAGGCCCGACACGAACCGCGCCAGCACCGCGGCGCGATCCCCGCCTTCGTCCAGCAGCGAGTGCATCCCCGCCGCCGTATGCCCGGCCTGGTCATCCACGGGCGCGTACACGTGGCTACGCCCCGCTTTTCACGTCACGGGCCGACCGGGTCACGCGCCATGTCCGCCGAGGCCGTACGCCGCTTGGCCTGGATCGCGTCTGCCGGGACCTCGAAGACCAGCGCGAGCCCGTCGCGCTCGTTCCCCTGCTCGCCGACGCGCGTGAAACCGAAGCCCGCGATTGCGGCCAGGGAGGCGGTGTTGTCGGAGCCGATCCTGGCCCGCACGGTCCTGACACCGGGTTCGGTGGCGGCCCTGACGAGCAGCGCCCTCAGCATGGCGCGGGCATAGCCCTGGCGGCGATATCCGGGCACGACGGTGTAGCCGACCTCGACCATGCCGGCCTCGTCCGGTGGTCCGTGGAACCCGGCGTCGCCGACAACGGCCCCGTCCGGCTCGGACACCGCGGCCCGCGTGATCCAGGGCGCGGCAGACGGGTCCTTGGCGAGCTGGTCAGCGCGATAGCCGAAGATCCAGCGGGCCCGGTCGCAGACGAAGTATTCGTCAAGGGCGACCCCGGCCTCTGCGCTGCCGCCGGCGAGGTCACCGTCGGCAAGTGCCCGCAGAGCCTTCGCGCTGAGCTCGACGAAACGGACGCGTTTGGAGATGGAGAGAGGTTCGTGATTCATCGCGGAGATGTTCGCCCCAGCACCGGAGGACTGTCCATCGCTTTACGGCCTCGGCGGACGTGATGATCACCCGGTCGGTCCGTGACATGAGCAGGGCCGCACGAATGCCGTGCCCGAACTCGTCCTCATCCGAGACACCGCTCGCCAATCCCCCACCAGCTGAGCCGGCAGATCAGCATGACTGAAACTCAAATTCCCCGAGGCCGTCACCTGGGCACTTTCGCGGCTCTGGCCGCAGTTTCGTGACAGCGCAGGTCAGCGACGGGAAAACACCATCCGCCCCCGGTCTCCGTACCGTCACGGTCAACGCGCTCACGGACGTAGGGTCAGTGGTCGGCTGTCTTGTGATGATCGACGGCTCGGCCGGGTTTCATGCCTGGAACTCGGTGAGCGCTACGCCTCGGCCGTTCGCCGGGAGCGTGGAGTGGCAGCGGACGTAGCAGCGGCGCGCCGTCACGTGAGCCCGGGTTCACCACGGTCGCGGACGAGATCGTCACCACCGCCCTGTGGCCGCGCTGTCCGCCGCGGCCTGTCGGCAGGTGGGCGGTCCGTAGCGGGATTGGCCACCGGACTGCCGTGAACGTCCGGTGCTGGCTTTCGGCGTCGTCGCTGCTCGATGGGTTCTGCGAGGTGACGCGAAGTGGCTCTTTGGAGTGACGAAGCCCTGTGTGCGAGGTCGTAGTGTCGGACGGATGAGAGTGAGGGACGGCAGGTGGCCCGGCTGGGGTGCCGATGCCGGGCTGGTCGTACTGACGTTTGTGCCGGCGCTGTTGTCGCAGCCGTACGTGGACACCTCCGGGCCGGCCTGGGTATCGCTCATGGCGTACGAGGCGGTGGGCGTGGTGGTTCTGCTGCTGCGGCGGCGGCTGCCGGCCACCGCCTTCGTCGTGGGTTTCGGGGCTCTTCTGGCGGCGCTGGTGGGGAGTGCGGGCGAGGGGGCCAAGCTGTCGCCGCTGGTCTTCCTGCCGCTGGCGGTGCTGCTCTACAACCTGGGCCACCACGGCGTGAGCCGGCGGCGGACCGTGTCGGCGGTTCTCGGCGTCAGCATGCTGAGCGTGGCCGGTGTGTGGCTGAACCGGATGACGACCGACTCCGGCGACTTCCAGGGCGGCCTGGACGTCCTTGCCGTGCTGGCCCCGATGCCGCTGGCCTGGGTGATGGGGTTCGCCGCGCGTACCCGGCAGGAACTGCTGGCCGCGGCCGAGCGGCGGGCGGCCGACGCGCGCCGGGCACAGGCCCTGGAGGCGGCGCAGGCCACGCAACGCGAGCGGACAAGGATCGCGGGTGAGATGCACGACGTGGTCGCGCACTCGCTGACCCTGCTCGTCGTGCATGCGGAGACGCTGCGGGCCCGCGGCGGCGAGCTGCCCGACTGGGCCCGTGCCCATGTCGACGGCCTTGCGGCGGCGGGCCGGCAGAGCAGCGGCGAGCTGCGTGACCTGCTGCGGATGCTGCGTGATCCCGCGGACGCCGTCCCGCTCCAGCCCGTGCCGGACCTCGGTGAGCTGGACGCGTTGCTGGACAGCCACCGTGCCGCGGGCGGAACGGTCGAGCTGACGACGGACGTCGCGCCGCAGTCCGTGCCGGGGCCGGTCCAGCTGGCGGTGTACCGCGTCGTGCAGGAGGCACTGGTCAACGCCCGCCGGCACGCGCCCGGAGCGCCCGTCCAGGTGACCGTCAGCGGCAAAGATGGCGGAGAGCTGCGGTGTGAGATCGTCAACGGCCGCGGCGTGCGGCAGGCCGCGGCCGGCGCGGGCGTCGGGCTCGGCCTGGTGAGCATGGAGGAGCGGGTGGGCGCGCTGGACGGCGAACTCACCGCGGGCCCCACCGGTGACGGCGGCTTCCGTGTCGCGGCGACGATGCCGTTGGAGCGTGCGGATGTCTGAGCAGATCAGTGTGCTCGTCGTGGACGACGAGCCGGTCATCCGCACCGGGCTGAGCGTGATCCTGGACAGCCAGGCGGACATCACCGTGGCGGGCACCGCGAACGACGGTGAGGAAGCCGTCGAGGTGTGTGCGCGGCTGCGGCCGGATGTGCTGGTGATGGACATCCGGATGCCGCGCCGGGACGGCCTGTGGGCGCTGGGCGAGCTGGGCCGCCGGGGACTGCTCGGGCCGGGGCGCAGCCGGGCGCTCATGCTGACCACGTTCGACCTGGACGCCTACGTCGACGATGCGCTGATGGCCGGGGCCTCCGGCTTCTTGCTGAAGAACAGTTCGTACGAAGAGCTGGCTGCGGCCGTGCGTGCCGCGGCGGCCGGGCACAGCGCGCTGAGCCCCGCGGTGACCCAGCGGATCATCCAGGGCCATCTCAGCGGCCGGCGCCAGCCTAGCGACGATGACCTGGCCCGGCTGAGGGACCTCACCCAGCGGGAGGTCGACGTGCTGCGTCTGATCCGGGACGGGCTGAGCAACGCCGAGATCGCCGACCGGCTCGTGGTGAGCCTGCACACGGTCAAGACGCACGTCAGCCGCGTGCTGACGAAGACCGGCTGCCAGAGCCGGGCACAGGCGGCGGTGCTGGCCAGGAACACCCTGTCCTGACCCGCCCTCGGTCGCAGGGCGGGCCGGCGGGGCGCCGTACCCCGCGGAGTCATTCCTTGGAGTGACCTTGCGCCGGTGGGAAGCCCGCCATCGAGCGATGTACCAGTGGCGCGCCACTGACTGAATGGATGGTGTGCGCGGGACCCGCCGAACGGCCGCTCATCAGGCGATCGCCCGGTCCCTCGACGCACGCAGCACATCGTCTCGCGCCGAAGGGAACTGCCATGTCCGCACCCAGACTGTCCCGCCGCCACCGAATCCGCCGCGCAGCGCTGACCATCGCCTTGACGACCTGCCTGGGCGCGGCGCTCGCGAGCTGCTCGGACGAGGCCGAACCGGCGGCCGGGCAGAGCGCGGCGAGCCCGGCGGCCGACGCGCGGCTGGCCCGCCTCGCGCAGCAGGCGGCAGACACCGGCTCCCTGGGCGTCATCGTCCGGGTCGACTCCGGCGACGGGAAGCCCGTCGAGATCGCCAAGCAGGCCGCCTGGACCAAGGAGGACCACCGCCTCGCCGCCGGCGACCGGTTCCGAGTCGGGTCCAACACCAAGACGGTCACCGCGACCCTCGTCCTGCAACAGGTCGCCGAGAAGAGGATCGGGCTCGACGACACGGTCGAGAAGTGGCTGCCCGGCCTGGTCAGAGGCGGTGAGCACATCACCGTACGGATGCTGCTCAACCACACCAGCGGCCTGGGAGACTTCCTGCTGACCCCGGAATTCCTGCCCTCCCTCACCGGCCAGGAGCAGCGCACCTGGACGCCGCAGGAACTGCTCGCCATCACCCCTGAGCAGGACCCGCCGACCGAGCCCGGCAAGACGTACTCCTACAGCAACGCCAATTACGAGGCGCTGGGGCTGATCCTCGAGAAGGCCACCGGGAGCAGTCTGGCCGAGCTGATCGAGCAGAAGATCACCAAGCCGCTCGGCATGAAGGACTCGTTCCTGGCCACGGACGCGGCCTGGCCCGCCGGGAAACGCCACGCGTCCGGCTACGAGCCGGACGCCAAGCGCCTGAAGGCCCTCCTTTCCGGGACCGTGGACCTGCCCGAGGGCGTCGGATTCGCCGGGCCCGAACGCCCCGGGGACAACGTCGACACCTCCGCCATCGACCCGAGCTGGTCGTGGGCGGCAGGCGGTATGGTCTCCACCGCGCAGGACTGGCAGTGCTTCCTCACCGCGCTCATGTCCGGCCGGTTGCTGCCCGAGGCCCAGATGAAGCAGATGCGCACCACCGTGGAGGCCCCCGAGGAAGGCGGAGGTTACGGTCTGGGCCTGATCAAGGTGGACACGCCCTGCGGCACGGTCTGGGGGCACACCGGTGGCCTGCCCGGCTACTCCAGTGAGATCTACACCGACGCCACCGGCACCCGTAGCGTCGCGGTCTTCACCATCACGAACTTCGGCATCAAGGAAAAGAAGGCCGCCACCACGAACAAGGCCCTCGTCGAAGCCGCGACCTGCCAGATGCTCGGCAAGCCCCAGCCCTCGGACAGCCCGGCCGGTTGACGGCCGCGGACACCAGCCGCCTCCGCCGACCGCCTTGCTGCCGACGCCCTCACTCGGTGGCCACCGTCGCCTGCCACGCGCCCGGGCGCATGCCTGTCGCCTTGCGGAAGAACACCGAGAAGTTGGATGCGTCGGGGAAGCCGAGTACGTCGGCGCAGCGGGCGGCGGTGAGGCGGTCGTGTGCGAGGAGCCGTTTGGCCTCCAGGACGATCCGTTCGACGATGTACGCCTTCGCGGTGCGGCCGGTGGCCTGCTGCACCGCTCGTGAGAGGGTGCGGGGCGTGTATCCCAGCGCACGGGCGTAGTAGCCGGCGTCGTGGTGCTGCCGGAAGTGCGCTTCGACGCTGGAGCGGAACAACCGGAACACCTGAGGGGTGAGCCGTGCTTCGGCGTGCGGCGGGTGCAGCCGGGTGATGAGCGCGGAGAGCAGGATTTCGGGCAGCTCCGTCCGGGAGTCACTGGGTGGGGCGGATGCTTCGAGGAGGAGATGGTCGCGCGCCGTGTCGACGAAGGGCCAGTCGGCGTCGGGGATGATCCAGTGTGCGGCCGGGTCAGGGGAGGCGACCAGTTCTCGGGTGGCGTGGGTGACCGGCGCGGTCGGCACGAACAGCACGAGGTGCCCTGCCACGTCGGCGATGTCGTCCCACCGGTGCACGGCGCCGGGTGGAATCCACACCGCGGACCGGTCTTGGAGCGGGTGGTGGCGGAAATCGACGGTGACCGAGCCGGGTCCGGCGTCGATGACGGCAAACATTCGATGGGCGGCAAGGTCGCACAGCTGGTCGCGGCCACCCGGCCCGCCGGCCTGCGTGGCATGGTTCTCGTCGGCTCCGGCCCGGCGAAGCCTGCCGCACAGGTCACTCCCGAGTACCAGGAAGCCCTGTCGCACGCCTACGACTCCGCCGAGTCCGTGGCCGGGGCACGGGATCACGTCCTCACCGCGACCGAGCTTCCCGAGCCGGTCAAGGCGCAGATCGTGACCGACTCGCGGACCGTCGCCGACGCCGCCCGCACCGAGTGGCCGCTGCACGGCATCGCGCAGGACATCGCCGAACACACGCGCATGGTCAGCATGCCCGTTCTCGTCGTCGCCGGAGAACACGACCAGGTGGAGCCCGTCGGCGTGCTCCGCGAAAACCTGGTGCCCTACCTCTCCCAACCCGACTTCGTGGTGGTCCCTCACACCGGTCACCTGATCCCGCTGGAAGCCCCGGCCGACCTCGTCGACGCCATCACCGCATTCGCGCCGGCGGCCTGACCGTCCCCACGGTTGCTGGGCAGGCCGCGGCGGGGAACTGCCCGGCATGGGCGACCAGGAGTTCGCCGACCTCATCCTGCCGGGCCTGATTCCCGCACAGGCGTGCGTTCTGGCGGTCGCGTCATGCCCAGGAGTGACGGACGTCCTCATCGCCGCCTTCAGCGCGCCACACTGGAGCGAGGCGGCCGACACCGTCGCCCAACCCTCCCTGACCCACGCTGCAGAGGGGACCTCGCGGTGCATGCCCGGCCAGCACCGGGCCCGGCTGTTCGGTCAGCTGGGTGTCAGGACGCGGTCAGCGACTCCTGCCATCGTTGTTCCTGTGGCCGGCGCGAAGCCTAAAAGCCGGAAGCAGGGAGAGGTGCCCGGAGTGGTTGATCGGGGACTGACGAGCTCGCCTCATGGTCGGGCCCCCATGGGGCCCACGCAGGTTCGAATCCTGCCCTCTCCGCCGCGATCCCCCTGGGTGCGGGCAAGCAGATGATCGACGGCCCCGCCGGGCGGCCTCCCGTCTCATGTCGCCGCGGCAACCTTGTGATCGACGCACAAACCCTGCCGCCGTCGGGCGGACGAAACAGTGCATTCATCCTAAAAAGGGCGCGTTGTAAACGTTCTTGTCGGCAGGCCGCGCGGGCCCACTTCTTGTTCACACCGCGGCGACCGTCATGTCACGGCTGACATGGATCGACCGCGCGAGTCGGGCCGTTACCAGCGCATCGCGGTGAAATCGATGGGACGGGGTCGCAGTCCGCGGGTACGCGCTGCCAGTCGCCGCGGCCGCTGGGCCATGTCGTCGGCCGACAGGTGTCGGCGGTCGCCGTGGCCCGGCAGCAACCACTCGAAGCGCAGGCGGTCGGCGGTCCGGGCCAAGGAGGCGGCCAGTTCACTGATGGAGTACCAGGTGACACTGTCGTCCACCTCGATGTCCGCTGTGGTGCGCGACCAGTAGAAGCTGTCGCCGCTGAAGCAGCACCGCTCGTCCGCCAGGAACAGCACGCTGCCTCGGGTGTGCCCGGGGAAAGGGAAGGCGACCACCCCTTCGGCGATCTGCGCCGGGTCGTTACCGCGAAGCACACAGTCCGCGTCCGGGGGCGGCATCGAGGTCACCCTCGTGGATCCACAACCGGGCGCCGAAACGGTCGGCGTAGCGGCGGCCGTGCGCGGCGTGGTCGCGGTGGGTAAGCAGGACATCGGTGACGGGGCCCAGCCCTTCGTAGCGCGCGTCCAACGACGTGCTCCAGCGCGGCGTGTCCACCATCATCGCGGTGCCGCCGGGGCGGCGTAGCAGGTAGGAGTTGGCCCCTGCGGTATGTGTTGAGTTGTGCCCGCACAGGTGCACGGTGTCGTCCAGGGCCATCGGGAAGGGGTCCAGTGCCGCCTCCAGCCGCCCGGCCGGCGGACGGATCGACCGGGAGGGACAGGCGTGCGCCGCGGCGTTCAGCCGCCGGACCTCGGCTCGGCCGCGGCTGGCGCAGAACGACCGGCCGGCCGTCGACCTCGCCGATCAGGCCAGGGGCGAGCTGCCGGGCGACGTCGCAATTGGTGCACCGCTCGTCGACCCGCCAGCCCCCCTCGAACCGCTCCTCGCCCACAGCCCGCTCGCTCCCTTCCGCACTTCGCCCGCCAACCGGCCGCAAAGTCCAGGGGTATCCCGCGCTTTGCGAATAAAGGAAGGGGGCTCGGAAGCAGCCCCACCAGCCCGCCCCGAATCAATCGCGGGTCAGGCCGTAAGCGGAGCCAGATCAACTTCTTACGTGGTGGGGCCACTTCCGGTCCGCGCAGTGGAGCCCAGGTTCCGTGCGCCCGAGGAGGCCGGGGCCGGAGGCCGAACGGCGGGCACCGGATGCCCCGACCAAGTTGCCCAAGCGGTCGTGGGGCGAAGTCTTCAAAGGCACGCTGAAGGAGTTCAAGGACGATGAACTGGCCGACCGCGCCGCGGCCTTGACGTACTAGGGGGTGCTGTCGCTGTTCCCGGCGCTGCTGGCGTTGGTCTCCCTGCTCGGCATCGCCGGGAAGTCGGCCACCGACACGGTGCTGAACACCCTCAAACAGTTCGCCCCCGGCTCCGCCCGCACCATCACAACCGGGGCCGTGGAGCAGTCGCAGGGCAACGCCGGTACCGGGTCGGTCATGGCCCTCGTCGGTCTGGCACTGGCGGCCGGTGCACTTCCCCGGCTGCAAGAATCCCGCTCCGCGGCCGACGGCGACGAGGCTGCGGCCCGGGCACCGGGGGAGCGGTCTGCATATCCCGGGCGGTTCACGGTTACTGATGAGGTCCGGGCTCTGCTGGGGCTGTGGAAGGGCAATGTCGCGGCAGTGCATCGTGAGTTGACCGCTCGCGCGGCCAGGGGCGAGGGGCGAGTCTCCTCCGTCGATCCCGACGCTGCACCGGGCGATCCGCCAGGATCTGACGCCGGGGGAGCGAGCGGGGCTTGCAGGCCCGAACCTACCGGCACCGGGCCCGGCCGCGCGGTCACTGCCCGGTGGCGGCGGGGCCAGCCCCGAGGGTGCGGCGCCCGGGGGCCGGGCGCCGCACCGGACCTCGGTCGTCGAGGCCGCTGTCGCGGTGGGCTTCGGCAGCCAGCCGGCGCGGGCCCGGTGGGGCGGAACCGGCGATGAGTTTTGGGCGGGTGCGCGGTCTACCCACGTCGACGAAGGGAGCGCACCATGCGCGAGATCATCGTTTGCACGTTCCTGACGCTGGACGGCGTCATGCAGGCGCCAGGCGCTTCGGATGAGGATGCTGAGAGCGGCTTCCAGCACGGGGGTTGGCAGAAACCAGTGTCTGACGACGAAGTCGGCAGGGCCGTTGCCGGTTGGTACGAGCACCCCGACGCGATGCTGCTCGGCCGCAAGACGTACGAGATCTTCGCGTCGTACTGGCCGACCGCCGATCCCGGCAACCCGTTCACCAGTCGGATGAACAGCATGCACAAGTACGTAGCGTCTCGGAGCTTGACGTCCGTCGAGTGGCAGAACTCCACGCTGCTGAAGGGGGACATCGTCGATGCCGTGCGCAAGCTGAAGGAGTCCGACGGCGGCAACATCAATGTCGTCGGCAGCGGTGATCTCGTCCAGACCCTCATGCAGCACGGCCTTGTCGATGAGTACCGGCTGACCATTCATCCGGTGATCATCGGTACCGGCAAGCGGTTGTTCGCCGACGGTGCGATCCCGACTGCGCTGGAGCCGGTCAGCGTCTCGACGACGAAGGGCGGCACCATCGTCAGCGTCTACCGGCCTCACGGCGAGCCCAGCTACGACAGTTACTAGCCGGGCTTGAGCACGCAGGCCTTGCGGGGCTCAGGACCCTGGCGCGCCACGCGAACCTGCGCACCTGGACGCTGCGCGTTACGGCGCTCCTAGCGGCCGATATCCGAGATCAACTCGCCTGGCTGGGCGAGTGTGAGCTACGCGATCAGAGCACTAGCCCGGATGGCGCGGCCCGTCGATGCACCCTTCAGGGGGTGCTACCGGCTTCGGCGCTCGAGGCCGGAGCATTGTCGGTGGTGGCCGCCTGCGCGGGCGCCTGGGGTGCCGGGCGCGGGGGTGTGAGTGCTCCTCCGCGGCGTAGTACGGCGTAGCCGATTCCGATTCCGGCGGCGACTGGCCATTCCAGGACGCCTGCCAAGGCGAGGGCACCCAGTCCCGCGTAGAGGGGGAGCCCGCCTTTGGCGGGCAGTATGCGCTGGGCGGCGGCGATGGGCAGGGTGACCGCTGTCTGCACGGCGTGGGCGACGCTGTCGAGCGGGATGGTGATCGTATGCCCGTCGTGTCCGTGGCCTGGGTGCCGGCCGGTTGCGTCCGTCGCGGCGGTGTCCGTTGCAGGGGGCTGCGCTGTCGTCCGGGTCATGTGATCACTCCATCGCTGGTCCCACTCTTTATACGTTATGTCTGATTCATGCAGATTCATAGCCGCCTGGGTCCTGTCGCCTGGCCCACCGCCGCCGCCAGCGCCACCACTGCCACGCTCACCGCGGCCGTCGGGCCCCCGGCTGCTCTCCGCCGCCGCGGCCACCCATGCGCCGTGACGGTGCGGAGCACTGTCAGGCGCCGGACCAGCATTCATCAAGGTAGGCCAAGAACCCTTCGGTCCTCATCGCCCGAGTAAGCCAGGCCACTTTCTGTTCACCATGCGTTGGCACGCACGTCGGCCCGAGGCTGGCGACACGCCATGAAAGCGGATTGTCCTGAGAAAAACCGGCAAAACAAGCCACCTACTACGTGGCTTGATCAGCCAAAGGACGCTGCCGTGCCCCTCACCATCGTCATCACACTGCCCCGGACCCCGCTGGTTCCCCGGGTGGAATCGCTTGTACGTAGTCTCACCCCCCTTGCCGCACCTCTGCTCGGCATGGCAATCGATGCCAGCAGCCTGGGACTGCCCGCACGGCTCCTGCTTCACGCCGCGCTGCACACCACCCAGCAACCGGAGTTCGAGCGCCAACGAAACCCGCAGCGACCGGCCTGACTCCGCTGGACCGTGCGCCGGCCTCGGCCACCGTGCGTGCCTTGGAGCACGCCTGGCAGCACGCGGACGGCACCCAGGTCGGCCACCTTTCGGCGATCCCCTTCGCCGGCCGCACCCCACGACCCCCATCTGGGCGGGCGAGCTGTCCGCCCCCACGCCCAGACCCATGCAGCCGGAGCCACAGCCAGCGTGCACGGAGACGGGCGCTGAGCACGGCCATCGGCTTGCGCCGCGGCACCGGATCGAGCACGCCAGGGGGGCGCCCACGCGCGGAGCAACGAGCGTCGCCCCCAAGCCCGCTGCTTGCCTGACCAGCCCCCCAAGTCACGACGGTGCCCGCATCGCGGCTGAACGCCGCACTTGATAGCCAAGTCCCAGAAAGGCCTGCCTGTTCATGCTCAAGTACACGCTGCGCGTCCACGAGTTCACTGTTCAGCACCGAACCCTTGTCTCCACGCCGGTCCCCGCCGACGGCTACCAGGATCCGGCCGTCGACGACCAGCACAACCCCACCCGCGTCACCATCCACATCAACACGGGGATGGCCGCAGCGCTCCGCACCGCCGAGCGCCACCTCACCCTCGTCCACGCCCGCCTCGCCTACAGCAACCCCGAAGCCGTCCGCCGCACGGCCCCCGACATCGTGTACGCCGAAGCCCGCGCCCGCGCCGAAGGCCTCACCCCCGGCCAGCGCAAGGAAGAGAGCCGGTACGCACTTCACAGCGAGGACGACGCGCTGCGGATGGACGCCCTGACCGACGTCATGCACGAGCGCGGTGAGATCGACATCTAAACCCGCCCCGCCCTCTTCCCGGCCCCTGCCAGGGGTGGGCCGCCGTCCAGCCCAGCCACGCCACGGTGCGGCCACCACCCGAGCAGGTGGACCCCCACCACCCCACGGCCGCGTCACCTGATGCTGCTGGGCGCCGCATACACGGCCTGCTGGTTCCCCCTGCTCGCCCCGCTCCCCGCCCCCGCAGTCCTCCTCCCACTGCTGCCGGGCACCGTATTCGTTCCCCTGCTCACCGTCGCCAGCCTGACCGTCAATACGCTCACCCCGCCGGGCACGTCAACCGAAGCGGTCGGCTGGATGTCCAGCGCGATCCGGCTCGGCCTGGCCGGAGGCACAGCCCTGGCCGGGCCCCTCGACGGCCACTTCACCGTCCCACTCATGGCCGCCGACGGCTGCGCACTGCTGCCCTCCTCCAGCACCACGCCCGCACCCGCACCCGCAGCCACCCCCGTGTGAGGCGAGCCGCCCCCCGGCACCTGGCTTTGTTCACGAGAACGGCAGGCGCAGGCAGTCAGGCCTTGAGTCGCCGCGCTCCGTCCATGCCCACCAGTCACGGCCCTTCCGTCAACCCTTGGATCGCCCTCCAGCGCGGGGCGTCGTCATCAGGGACGTCCGCAGACGCGAAGTGGAACGGCACGTGAAGGTGGTCGGCCAGCGCCCGGCCGGCCATAGCGGCGGCAACGCCAGCAGGAGGGCCGTCACGCCGGTGGTAGACGGTCGCCAGGTGGCCCTCCCCCTCCGGGGCATCCAGGACCGCGACCAGAAGTACGAACCAGTCGTGGACAGTATCGCCGTCCCAGAACGCTTCCACAGCTGCCACACGGCCCGGGAGAGCCGCGGCGCGGGCTGCGAGCGAGGGGAGGTCCAGCGGATCGGGTGGCGTGTGCTGCACACGGTCGCCCAGAGCCTCGTATCGAGCGTGGACCACCCGTTCTGCTTCGTGCAGGCCCACTCCCAGCGGGCGCAGCGCCTCCCAGACGGACTTGACCGCCGACAGCCGACGGTCGCGCAGCACGTCGGCATCGACCTCTCGGCAGGTTCGTTCCTCCAAGTAGTCCCACCAGCCGCTCACTGGGCCACCAGCCTGAATGTCAGGGTGCGCGTCATAGGTCCGAACGTACGTCAGGGGCTCGGTGCCCTCCCCGCCTGCCGCATCGATGAAAAGTGCTGCCCGATCTCGGGCTCTGGCACGACTTCCGTGAAGCGGTCACGACTAGTGATCAGCGGGTGCTTCGAGTGCTTCGAGGATCTGTCCCACTTGCTGGCGCCACTGGTCGGCGTCGGCGCTGTCCACCCAGCCGGTTGCCACTTCTGATCCGTCCCGGAGAACCCGGTCCAGTGCGAGTCTCGCCGCCGCGTGAAGCGAGGCTGGCAGTTCGGGCAGCGGTTCCCTGGGGCCGTCATCGGGGTCGATCACGATGGGACTGTTCGGGAGGGTGCTGGCGACGAGAGCGGCGGCGGTAACGGCTTCGGCCCCGTCTCCGCCATCGACGCGTGCTCCCGAGTCGGTGAGCTGTTTCCAACCTCAGTTTGAGCAGGTCAGATGCAGGGTGAGGACGGCCTGAACCAGGCTGGTGATGCGAGTCGTGGAACATCGCAGCTTGCGCAGGAGCCGCCAGCTCTTGAGGGTGGCCATGGCCTGCTCGACGAGTGCACGGATCCTTGCATGCGAGCGGTTGACAGCATGCTGACCTGTGGAAAGCGTCTCCCAGCGACCCCAATAGGGCAGTCGTACGGTGCCGTCGGCGTCCCGGTAACCCTTGTCGGCCCAGCACTCCACGCTGGCTTCCTCCAGGGCGTTGATGATGGCGTGGGTTCGCGTGGCCTTGATGTCGTGGACCGCGCCGGGCAGTGCAGGCGATACCCACACCAGTCGCCCGGGCGGGATCGGTGATGATCTGCACGTTCATGCCATGCTTCTCAGGTTTGCCAGAGTAGAAGGGCCGGTCGGCCGGGCAGCAGCGTGCCGTCCAGGATCACGAATGCCTTGGTGGACGCCGTGCAGGCCGCGGTCCGCAGGTCGGAAGCCAGCGCGGCGAGGACAGCACCCGCAGCAACCGCTTCAAGCGCTGAACACTTCACGAAGAACCCGCTGCAGGCGGTCGCGAGCCGGCAGGTCGGCAACGACGAAAGGCGGATCAGCGCGCCGGTTCAGACGTGCCTCGCCTCTGGTCGCGGCTGGCGACCACCAGGTATCCGTCGCTCTTGGGGTCGAAGGTGGTGGACTGCACCGTGAGCCCGACACTCCGCAACTGCGCCACGAAGTCCTCGTACCGGTAGGGCCAGATAGACAACCGCTCCGAGCAGGCTCGCACTGCCCCATCCGGCTCGATCTGGGCAACCACGATCTCGAGGAAGTGTTCCTGCTCCCAGCGCTGCTCGATCTGCCAGTAGTAGCTGACGACCGCATCGCGGTCGTTGCGACGGATGAGTCGATCGCGGACGTCTACCCGTGAGCCTGCGGAGCGCACGAGCTCCCAGTTTCGTGACGTGAGCACGAGGCGTCCGCCCGGATTCAGCAGCCGCGACATCGCTTCCAGTGCGGTCAGGCGCCCGGCTGCGCCCTCGGCGTGCCCGAGCGAGTTGCCGACGCAGAACACCAGATCGAATGTGGAGTCCTCCAGGTGGTCGGGCAGCTGGTCCCAGCTCGCGCGGAGGGCTCGAAGCGAGACACCCTGCTCGTCGGCGGCCTTCTCGGTCCGGCGAACCATCCCATTGCTGGCGTCAGCGGCGACCACGTCAAGGCCAAGACTCGCGAGACCGACGGCGAGCTGGCCGGTTCCACACGCGCAGTCGAGGACGCGCGCGTTGGGCGGCAGAGATCCCACGACATCGCTGTAGTAAACCGCGGCTGCCTTGGCGGGGGTCAACCTGTCGTCCCCGATCAGCCACTCGTATACGTCGGAAAGCGCCCCATAACCAGCCACCGCGATAACCTCCATCACTCGACGACACGCGGGCTAGACCGCGCCTGCGATTCGAGCCTTGCGCCTCGCACTGTGCCGGGCCGTGTCAGCGAAGCATTGAGCAGGACCCAACCACTTCCGGCCGCTGAGACTCCACCGGATTTCGTGGGAAACCGCGACACGCCGCAGTCACGCGCACTCCCTGCCCCGGCCGGCCCGATACGCGTCAGCGGCTGACCTCAACGCTCGGCGGTCACAGCGCACCTGCCGGCGCGGCGGGTCATGGATGGTCTGCCGTCGTCGCGTCCCCTGATGAACTGGCACATCACCGCGCAGCGTGGCGGAGCCGGCATGGGTGAGGGGTGGCAGGGCATTCGAAGTGAAGCTAGTGGGCTGACCGAACTTTCGGTGCCGCCCGTCGACGTCAAGAGCCTCTTAGGGGTGAGAAGGTGAAGGGCTTCCGCAGCTTCATTCTGCGCGGCAACGTGGTCGACCTGGCCGTCGGCATCGTCATCGGGGCAGCGTTCACCGCCGTGGTGAACGGCTTCGTCAGCGCCTTCCTGACCCCACTCGTCGGGCTGGCCACCGGCGCCACCGGCGACATGAGCCGCAAGACCTTCACCGTAGGCGCCACCAAGTTCCCCTACGGGACCTTCCTCAACGCGGCGATCAGTTTCCTCCTCCTCGCCAGCGCCCTGTACTTCCTGGTCGTGCTCCCGATCAACAAGCTCCACGAACGCCTCGCTCCGCACCAGGACGTCCAGGCCCCCAAACGGGACTGCCCCGAATGCCTCAGCCCCGTACCCGCCCAGGCCCGGCGCTGCGCCTCCTGCACCGTCTCCCTGCCCGCCGTACCCGCTCAGGCGGGAGAGACGACCCAGCGCGCCGGGTGACCCGACCTCCGCATCGCCCGGCCTGGTTGCCGGGCCCGTCGCGGGCCCGTCCGTGGTGACGGGAGCTACCGACGGCGTCCGACGCCGTACCGGCTGCTCGGCTTCACGGCCGGCACCGAGCCCGACGACCATCGTGCTGCGCTTGTCGAAATCATGGCCGGCTCCTGGGACGGCGGCATCGCGGCGGCGCAGCAGCTCCTGCGCGACGGCGTCCTGCTTGGCTCTGCCGGTCACAGGAACGGCGTCGAATGCGGCCACCGGCAGGCGGCCGTGTCCCGGCACGACAAGGGTGAGGACGGGTCCGCCCCCCCGAGGCCGTGATGAGGTGGTAGGGGATCAGGTAGTGCGTGAATACGTTGTTGACGCGGAGGCGGTCCTGCGGCGGTCCTGCCCGAACGCGACGTAAGGGTTCAGCGACCGCCGCCAGATCAGTCACAGCCCAAGCCGAGTGAGGCCTTGTTCGCCGTACTCGAGCAGGCGCTCGCACGACCACGCCACCGAGGGTGTCCGTTCCTTCTCCGCCTACCCGACTACTCAAGTCCACCGAGACGGGGGGCGTCCCTTAATTCGCTGAGCTTCTCGGTCGTCGCCGGGCTCCGCTCCTTCGCCTGCCCGGCGAGTCGGAGGGCATCCTCGATCTCGTTGAGTTTCGCGTAGGGCAGGGCGCCCGCCCGCTCGATCAGGTCGTCCCTGGACACGGTGGTCAGCCACGTGCAAGGGGTAAAGCCCGGACACGGAAACGCGAACCGCAGCACGCCTTCAAAGGGCAGTCCTTCCCTGCCGCCTACTACCACTTCGACGCCCAGACCGCTGATGTCGACGCCCGCCGGAGCCACGACCTGCATCACCCGGATCCCGGACGCGTCGCCTTCCGACAGCAGTACGACCGGCCGCCGCTCGTCGAACTCGACCCACCAGACTTCGCCACGTCGCACATGTCCTCCTGACACAGGACCGCATGCGTGGGCTGCGCGACCCTGAAGCGCTGCGGAGACGGGTGCGGCCACGTTGATCATCGGTGTGTGAAGACAAACGATCACGCTGTGACCGTAGGTCACGGCGTAGACCCTGCCCGTCTCAGGTCGCCGTCTACCTCGTCTACGCCGGCGAGCGCGGGCACGCGGCGGTGGATCGGGAGCCGTACATCCCGCGCTCCTGGACGTGCGACCCGGACCACTGCCGGGCCGCGGGGCTCGGCGAGGACACCGTCTTCGCGACCAAGCCGGAACTGGCCCGGGTGATGATCGAACGGTTTCTGGCCGCCGGACACCGCGTCGGCTGGGTCACGGGGGACGAGGTCTACGGCGGCAACCCGAAACCGCGATCCGCGCTGGAGGACCGCGGCATCGGTCACGTCCTCGCGGTGGCCTGCTCGGCCGAAGTACCCACCGGCGCCGACACGTTCCGCGCCGATGCCCTGGGTGAAGAAGGTCCCCCAGCGGGTCTGGCAGAAGCTGTCGGCCGGACGCGGCGCGAAGGGACAGCGGTTCCACGGCTGGGCCGTCATCGACCTCGCCCGGAGCGGCACCGGGCCGCCACCAGCTCCTGAGAGGGGCTCATCGGTCGCTGGGAGTAGGTCCTGCGCCTCAGGCGCGCTTCGCACCTGCTGGCTAGGGTCGGTCCTCATGGAGACCACGGGAATCGTTCGCCGCCAGACGGCGGAGCGTATGCGCGACGCTCTGGAGCGGCTCGTGACCGAGCGGGATGTATGGGTGTCGACGGCTCACCCTGATCACGGGCCGCATCAGGTGCCGCTGTGGTTCTTGTGGGATGGACGAGCAGTGTGGATGTGCACCAGCGCCACTTCCGTGACTGCGCGGAACGTCCGCGCAGAGCCGCGCGTGCACCTGGCGCTACCGGACACCTTCGACGTGGTGCTCCTCCAGGGGGAGGCGGAGTGCTTCCCGGACCAGGAGGTGACCGGAGACGCAGCGGAGGCCTTCGCCGACAAGTTCGGGTGGGATCCACGCGTGGAAGAGGGTTCCTTTCTGTATGTACGCGTGGCCCCGAGGACTGTGCGCGCTTGGCGCGGCGAGCCGGAACTACGTGGGAGAGTCATCATGCGCGATGGAATGTGGCTGGAATAAGGGCCGTCCCTCGCCGACGCGCCTCTCTCGGATCACGATCTACAGCTGGAGTACTAAGCCAGCAGGACCTCGCCGAAGATCGTCCCGGCCAACACAACATATACGGTGCACGCGCTGTAGTTCAGCACGGCTGTTGCTTTGGTCGAGTCGACAAGACGGGCGTGAAAAAACCCGGCCAGAATTCCGATGCACCCGTAAAGAATCACCTCCATCAGAATGTCGATCGCACCAAGGATCGCCATCTGTGATCCCGGGTTGTCCGCGCTTCCGATGAACTGCGGGAGCACCGCAAGGAAAAACAGAATGATCTTCGGATTCGTGATGCTGACCAAGACGCCTCGCAGATACCAGCGGCCTGCTGTGACATCACTGTGCCCGCTGATCGCGCGACGCGCGTGACGCATCGTCACGTATGCCAACCACAGTAGATACGCTGCACCTAAAATCCTGACCGCATCAAGTGCTGATGGATGAGATCGGGCGATTCCTCCCAAACCGGCGATGACGGCGGCGGCGTAGACGCTCATTCCGGTTGCGATGCCGAGGATGGCTTTCACCGCGGACCGGCGACCGCCTTCGAGGCCCACTGCGAGCATGTAGGCCATGTCTGGCCCGGGAGGGCCGAGGAAGAGCAGCATCACTGCCACGTAGCCCGGTAGCACCGTCAGATCCACCATCGTCAGCGACCTCCAGTCCTGGCGTGACGCGGGGGAGTTCCCCAGTGCCGGTAGCGGAAAGCGGGTACCCAGATCAACGGAGTGCCGCACCTGGGCAGCTCGCTCGTACAGTCCCTCTCCTTCGCCGCTGCCGCCCGGGTCCGGGAACGTGCGTACGAGGTCGTGCCGTACCTGGCTGGCGGCCGGGGATCACACTGGTGATCGCCGGCGCACCGGTGGCCTGGCGGCCTCGTGCACCACTGAGTTCAGCGGCTGGCAATTGAACAGGCAGTCGTTCCCACCACCCTGATCGATGGCCTCGCTGCCGGTCGTGGGGCACGTCCGAGCGCCATCGCCAAAGAGCACGCTCGTGGCTTGCCCTTCTGCCGTAGGCCCGCGTACCTTCTGCGGCTTCAGCGCTGCGTCTGCAATGGAAGAGGCACTGGGAGGGGGGAGCTGCTGATGCCTGGACGGCCTGAGAGTCCGCTGGATCCGAATGCGGGGCCGGTGGCGCGGTTCGCCGCTGAGTTACGCAAGCTGCGGGTGGAGGCCGGCGGTCCGACGTACCGGGTGATGGCCCAGCGCACGAATCAGGGAGCGAGCACTCTGTCGCAGGCGGCGGCGGGGGAGCGGCTGGCGACTCTGCCGGTCGTGCTGGCCTACGTGCGTGCGTGTGGCGGTGACGAGACGGAGTGGGAGTCACGATGGCGTGAGGCGGCCGCAGAAGTGGCGGCCGAGCCACGCACCGAGGACAAGGATACGGAGCCTCCCTACCGGGGCTTGGCACGCTTCGAACCGGGCGACGCCGACTTGTTCTTCGGCCGGGATGAACTGACCGGCCGGCTGCTCGAGCTCGCCTCCTCCCGCCGGTTCACCGCGGTGTTCGGCCCGTCGGGCAGCGGCAAGTCTTCCCTGCTGCGGGCCGGCCTCATTCCCCGCATCCGCATCCCGGACCCGGCCCGTGCGCTGCCGGCGGCACTGCGGGTCCTCACTCCCGGCGAGCACCCCCTGCGCACCCACGCGCAGCGTCTGACACCCAAGGACGGCGACGGCGACACATGGCTGATCGTCGACCAGTTCGAAGAGCTCTACACCCTTTGCCGTGACCCTGCGGAACGCGATCAGTTCATCGACCGCCTGCTGGCCGCTGCTCATCCCGAAAGCCGGCTGCGTGTCGTCATCGCCGTGCGCGCCGACTTCCTCGGCCGTTGCGCCGAACATGCCGAGCTGACCGCCATGCTGCAGGACGGCAGCGTCCTGGTGGGTCCCATGAGCCGCGACGAACTGCGCGAGGCGGTAGTCAAACCTGCCCAGGCCGGTGGCTTGATCGTGGAGCGCTCCCTGACCGCCCGGATCCTCGATGAGGTCGAGGGGGAACCCGGCGCCCTGCCGTTGATGTCCCACGCCCTTCTTGAGACCTGGCACGGCCGCAAGGGCCGCGTGCTCACTGAGGCCGCGTACGAGGCAGCCGGCGGCCTGCGGGGTGCGATCGCCCGTACGGCCGAGGGCGTTTACGCCGGCATGAGCCCTGCCCAGGCCGAACTCACCCGGGCCGTGCTGCTTCGCCTGGTCACACCCGGTGACGGGACACCGGACACTCGCCGCCCTGTTCGTCGCGGGGAGCTGGACTTCGCCTCTGCGACAGAGACTGCCGCGGTTCTCGACAGCCTGACCCGCGCGCGCCTGGTGACCTTGGACGATGACACCGTCGACCTGGCTCATGAGGCGCTCATCACGGCATGGCCGAGGCTGCACGGCTGGATCGACAGCGAACGGTCCAGGCTCCGGTTGCACCGCCGCCTGACCGAAGACGCACAGGTATGGAGCGACCTGGGCCGCGACCCGGGAGCGTTGTACCGGGGCACGCGACTGGCCGCCGCGGAGGAAGCCTTCGACGAGCCCGGTGGACGAGCCGACTTCACCGCCTTGGAGAGGTCCTTTCTGGCCGCAGGGCTGGAAGCCCGCGAACGCGAGCAGCATGCCACGCTCCGCTCGGCTCGGCGGCTGCGCCGGCTGCTGGCTTCCGTCTCGGTCCTGGCAGTCCTGGCCGTGCTGGCCGGGCTGCTCGGCTGGCAGCAGAGCAGGGCGGCAGACGCCGAACGGGTGCGCACCGAGGCCAGGCGCCTTGCTGCGGTGGCTGACACGTTGCGGCTGTCCGACCCGGCCACCGCGATGAAGCTCAGCGTGGCCGCCTGGAAGATTGCCGATCTCCCGGAGACTCGCTCAGCGTTGCTGGCAGTCGCAGCCCAGCTTCCGCGGGACGCCTTCCGCGTTCCCGATTCCGCCTCGGCGCTAGTCGACCTCAGCGAGGACGGGCGCACGCTGGTGACGCTGCGGGACGGTCGGGCCGCACGGTGGGATGTGCGCACCCACCACCGGCTGAGCCGCTTCCGGGTCCGGAGCCAGGACAATCCGGCGTTCGCCCTGTCTCCGGATGGCCAGAGGCTGGCAGTATCGACCACGTCGGGTATCCAGCTGTACAACACCGCGACGGGACTGCCGGACGGTCCGGTGCTGCGCACCCCTGGACCGGTAGAGGAGGTTACCTTCGGCGCGAGCGGCAGGACATTGCTGGCGACCGCCAGGTCGGAGTGCAAGAAGACCGGTTCACTGGGATTCGACGCACCGCTCCACGCGGCTCAATTGTGGGACTTGCACCGACGGACGGTGCTCTTCGACACCTGCCCGGGCGTCGCATGGACCGACGGCGGGGGCCTCGCGGAATCCTTCCAAGGGACCAGTGACTCGCGCACCTTCATCAAGGTCAACTCCAGCAGTCTCCTCGCGATCAGCCCCGACGACCGCTTGGTGGCGGTCTGCCGCCCGGACGGCGGAGTCCAGGTCTGGCAGGTCACCGGCCGGCGTCGGCGGCTGCCCGGACGATGGGAGAAAGAAACATCGTCGGAACAGGGGTGTCCCACAGCCGTCTTCGCCCCGGGCGGCCATGCCCTGCTGCTCACCACCGATGACGGACTGGCGATGTGGAACATATCCTCTGGCCGGGCAATGGGCACCTTCGCCCACGAGGGGGTACGGGAGATTGACTTCGGCCCCGACGGACGGCTCTTCGCCACCACCGACGACCGTGACGTCCTGCTCTGGCGGGCGGATCACCCTACGGCGCCGGTGCTGGGCTCTACGCTGCCGCACCAGTCGTCACCGGGTATGGTGCGGTTCGACCGGGCTGACGGAGTCATTCGCTATACCAGCGGTTCCTCCGACACCACGGTCTGGTCGGTGTCCCTGGGGCACGCCGATGACAGCGGCTGGCACGCCGACCCCACAACGGCCGCTGCCTTCAGCCCTGACGGCACACGGCTGGCCACAGCGCGACAGGCCGGCAATAAGCACCGCCTGACACTGCTGGACGTACGCACGGGCCACGGCAAGGCCGTCCCGCTGCCGACCGCCCCCTGCCCCCTGGACACCACCTTCCCTCAGGAAAACGACAGCGGAGCAAACTGCGGGGACGTTCTCGCCTTCGGTCCGGACAACCGGACTTTCGCGTATTCGGGCGGCGGCGGAGACGAGGAGGTGGCCACGACGCTGGCCCTGCTGGACAGCCGCGACTTGACCCGGCCCCGAGTACTCCGTCTCCCGGGCACCGGCGAGGACGCGGACAGCGTCGACGGCCTCGCGATAACCCCCGAAGGGCAGACTGTGCTGGCCTCCCTGTCCTACAGTCGCACGGAGTTGTGGGACCTGCGTCGCCCGGCCAGGATCGCCAGCCTTCCGGGCGTCGCCGGGAGCCTGTCCCTCAGTCCCGACGGCCGACTGCTGGCCACCTCCGAGGGCGACGTGGTGCGCCTGCCGTCCAAACGCCGCACCAGCCACACGCTCACGTCGGATCAAACCACCGCCGTGGCCCAGGATCCGACCGGGGGCCACCTCGCGGCCGGTGACGAGGCGGGAGGAGTCACACTGTGGGACGGGACCGCGGCCCATCGCCTGGGTGACCTCACCGCCGCGCCCGATCCGACCGAGCCCGCCGACGGAACCCGTTCGACAGCAGGGGTGTCCGCTCTCGTCTTCTCACACGACGGTACGGTCCTGGCCGTGGGCGCGGAGGACGGATCCGTCCGGCTTTGGGACGTGACCACTCGCAAACCCATCGGGGGAACCCTGCACATGAACGCTGGGACCATCGAGGCCCTCGCCTTCTCCGCAGACGGCCGGACCCTGCACGCCGCGGGTCAACATGTGCCCCTCCTGACCTACGAGCTGACACCCAGCCGAACGGTCACTGACCTGTGCAGGCAGGTGGGAGCCGGACTGACCCGAGCGGAGTGGTCGGCCTACGTCAACGACGTCGCATACCGCCATAGCTGCTGAGCAGGACACCGGCGCAACCGCGGTTCCCGAGGCGGCCGTCCCACCGAGTTCGACCGCCAGCGCTACAAGCAGCGCAACACCGTCGATCTCTCCGGCCTCTATCTCATCGGCATCGCCGGACTGGCCACCATCGGCACCCGACAAGGTCCCCTTCAAGGCCCGCATGTTCACCGAACCGAGCGCGCACCGCGACCAGTCCCAGTCACCACAGACGCCGAGGGGCACCCGCCTGGCCCCTGCCGGTGGGGTGGCTGGCGGGTGCCCCGGTAGGAGGACGCGCGCCGCCCGAGTCGCTCCCGTCACGGCGATCGGGCAGGCGTGCGTCCTCGGCTCGTGGGGGTGTCAGCTCTTGGGCATCAGGACGGTGTCGATGATGTAGACGTTGGCGTTGGCGGTCTTGACGTTGCCGCAGACGACCTTGGCGGAGTCGTTGACGGTGTAGGACTCGCCCGAGCCGGAGGTCATGACCTTCGACTTCTCCAAGGTCGCGAAGGAGCCGTTCTCCAGGTCCTTGGGGGTGAGCTTCTGGCCGACGACGTGGTAGGTGAGGATCTTCGTCAGCTGCGCCTTGTCGTTCAGGACCTTGTCCAGGGTGGCCTTCGGGATCTTCTTGAATGCGTCGTTGGTCGGCGCGAACACGGTGATGTTCTGCGCGTTGTTGAGGGTGTCGACCAGCCCGGCCTTCTTCACCGCCGCCACGAGCGTGGACAGCGCGGGGTTGTTGGACGCGGCGGTGGCGACCGGGTCCTTGGCCATGCCGTCGAAGGAGCCGGCACCGTCCTTGGGCACGGAGGAACAAGCAGGGCCGAAGGGCTGGTCCATGCTGCTCGAGGAGGCCGTCGAACCACCCATGTCGTCGCTGCTCTTGGTGGCCGGAGCCGACGCCTTGTTCGAGGAGTCGGACTTGCCCGAGTCACTGCTGGAGCAGGCGGTCAGGGCCAGGGGAAGCACGGCGGCCGCGGCGAACAGACCAGCGGTACGGCGGATTCGGGTGTTCATCAGAATTCTCCTGTTGGACGGTGCAGCGTGATGCGGCTGCGTTCGGAATGATGCGGAAAGGTGGTTCAGGAAGGGCACGGAGCCCTTGAAGGGGGTGATCATTCGACGGTCACGACGACGGAGTGCCATCCGCTGGCACCATCGGGGATGGTGCGAGTGCGTTTGGCGGTCTGCACCGTGCCGGTCCGATCGGTGGCGCGGACGGTGAGGGTGTGGCCGCCCTTGGCGGCCTGCCAGGGAAGCGACCACTGGCGCCAGGTGTCGCGGGTGTCCTCGGCAGCCAGGTGAGCCTCTTGCCAGGGGCCGTCGTCGATGCGGACCTCGACCTTGTCGATGCCCCGGTGCTGGGCCCAGGCGACCCCGGCCAGCATCACCGTGCCCGCCTTGGGCCGGGCGAACGGCTTGGGAGTGTCAATCCGCGACTCGGTCTTGATCGGAGCCCTACGGGCCCAGCCGCGCTTGACCCAGTACGGGTCGTAGGAATCGAAAGTGGTGAGCTCGATCTCCTCGATCCACTTGCAGGCCGAGACGAAGCCGTACAAGCCCGGGACGACCATCCGGACCGGGAAGCCGTGCTCGAAGGGCAGCGGCTCGCCGTTCATGCCCAGGGCGAGCATCGCATCTCGGCCGTCCATCAGGTCCTCGACCGGACTGCCGATCGTCATGCCGTCCACCGAGCGGGACACCAGCTGATCCGCCGGGCCTCCCCGGGACGGAGGCCTGACCCCGCACTCGGCGAGCAGGTCGGCCAGCCGGACGCCGATCCAGCGGGCGTTGCCGACATACGGGCCGCCGACCTCGTTCGAGACACAGGTCAGGGTGATGTCCCGCTCGATCAGCTCACGATGCAGCAGGTCGTCGAAGGAGTAGACGCCCGGACGGCGTACGCCCTTACCGTGGACACGCAGCCGCCAGGCGGTGGCGTCCACCTTGGGCACCACCAGCGCGGTGTCCACCCGGTAGAAATCATCGTTCGGGGTGACGAACGGACTGATTCCCGGGACGCGAAGCCCGGCTCGCCTGGATACCGGTTTCGCCGGTGACCCGGGAGAGGGCAGCACGACCTTCTTCCGCGAGGCGACCGCGTCCTGGCCGCGCGAGGCGTTCAACGACCGGCCGACCACTCCGACCGCGCCAGAGACCGCCGCGGCGGATGCGGCCGCCAGGACGAATCCACGCCGGTCCCATCCGACGGACGCAGACAGGCCGTCGTCGGCTTCCTCGGTCGCAGCCCCGGCTACCGACGCCGGTGTCCGCCTCACCACGGTCAGGCGTCCCACCAGGACGTGCAGAAGCAGTGCTCCGGCGACGGCACCCACGACAGCGGGCAGCGCATCGGTGAGTCCCGTGGAGTCGGGCCGGCTGACAGCTGCCGCCGCCCCGACGACCCCGAAGAGAAGGACCCCGGCGGCTCCCACCCGCCGGAACCGCACCGCCAGCGCACCCAGCACCAGGGCCAACACCGCGAGCGCCACGAGGATGCCGAGCTGCAGCACGACCTTGTCGTTGGTGCCGAAGTGGCGGATCGCCCAGTCCTTGACCGGGGCGGGCGTCGCGTCGATGGACGCCCCGCCCACCGCGATGACCGGGCTGGACTGCGGCCGTACCGCTGCCGCGACCAGTTCGGCCACCGCCAGCGACGTGAAGCCGGCCAGCACCCCGCTCAGCGCACCCAGCGCCAGACGAGGCCACCCCGGCCGTACTCGCCGATCCTTCTCTTCATCCCTCACGGGGGGAATCCGGTTCTGCCTGCAGGGCGGATTGGTCTCAGACCTGATCAGGTGAAAAAAGATCGCAGACCAATCCACCCTGCATTCCGCTACGGATTACACAGTTGAGCGCCGACAGACATCGCCGGAACCCTCCACCTGGGGGTGCGCGTTGTCCTGCGCAGGCGTTGACCGGGATGTCGATCGGAATCTGCACCACGTTGCCCGACAGCACGTCCGGCGAGCCGACCGAGACCAAGACCGGTACGAGGTGGCTTCCTCGACGATCGCGTCCACCCGCTGGGCGGACGCCCGGTCGATCACCGGGCCGAGCTGGGCCTTCTCGTCGTCGCCCGAGCCGAGCCGCACCTGCGCGAGCGCGCTGGTGAGTCGAGTGCGCACCTGGTCGGCGACGTCCCGGTGAACCAGTACGCGGGAACCGGTGCAGCAGAACTGCCCGTTCATCAGCACCAGCGCCTGCACCACCGTCGGGATCACTACGTCCGGATCGGCGTCGGGAAAGATCACCATCGGAGCCTTGCCGCCCAGTTCCAGACCGAGCCGCTTGAGCGTGGCGGCGGCCGCGGCCGCGATCTGGCGCCCGACCGGCGTACTGCCGGTGTAGTCGATCACGTCGACCTTGTCCGAGGAGACCAGGAACGGGGCCCCGGTGTTGCCGGACTCGGTGAACACGTTGACCACACCCGCCGTGGCCCGTTGCTCGTCGCGGTGGTCGCTTCCCTCACCCCCCTCACCCATGGCTACGCCGCACTCGGTGTCGTCCTCGCCCTCGGGCCGGCCCCTGGCGTCGTACGGCGCCGCCCCGCCGGAGGATGAACCCCGCACAGCGGAGGGCGCCGAATGCGACGACGGGTGTCAGCGGCCGCTGACGGCGAGTTCGTAGTCGCCGATCAGGTCGCCGAGGAGCGTTCCGGCGGTGATGTCGCTGGGGACGTGGCCGGACATGTACAGCCGGGAGTAGAGGACCTCACCCTGCATCCAGCGGTAGTCCTCGGCCCGGTGCGGGGAAAGGGCGCTGAGGTAGGTGACGGCAGCGGCCGCCCGGGCAGCGTGGCTGGAGGGGTAGGAGTAGGGCCCCTTGGCGCCGGGCTTGATGTGCTTCTCCGGGCGCAGGGTGGGGTCCAGGACGTAGGGGGCCGGTTGCTTGTCCGCGGCGGCGACCTGCGCGCTGATCGCCTTGGCCATCTTCAGGGCGGCCTTGAGCTCTGCCTTCTCGGTGTCGCCCCGCTGCACGGGGATCAGTTCGCGCTGGTCGTGGAGGTAGAGCTTCCAGATGTCCTTCTTGCCGCGGAGCTCCAGCCAGGTGGCGGCCCTCTTCCCGGCTGCCGTGCGGGTCTTGGCGAGCTGCTGGACCTGGTGGAATTCGGCGGTGCGCTGCGCGGCCGTGGGCGGTGCCGGCACCTGCTGGGCGGCCCAGGCGGCGAATGCCTTGTCGTCGCGGGTTGTGCCGTGTGCCTTTTTCCACTGCGTGAACAGGGCGTTGGCCTTCTTGTGCTGGCCGTTCGCTTCCCCGCCGATCGCGGTGATCTGCGCGTCGGTGAAGAGCGTGGGCGGCGGGTTCTGCTTGATCCTGTCCGTCGCGCCTGGCTTCTTCTTCGGGTTCGGGGAGGTGGCGGCTGTGACCAGCTGCGGGCGCAGGGCGCCGACGGCGACGGCCGCGACGGCGACCAGGGCGATCAGGGCGTAGGGCCATTTGATGCCGCGCAGGACGTTCATGCAGCGGGGATCCTTTCGGTGAGCGGGGCGGGGTTCGCCGTGGTGATGAAGTGGTTCCGGGTGAGACGGCGTACGTCGTTGTCGGGCAGGCCCGGGGTGAGCAGGGACTGTCCGACGATGTACTTGCTGAGCGACACCGGCCGGACGCCCATGCCGAGCAGCAGTCGGTCGGCGGATGCCGGCTGCGCCCCGCCCTTCGTCTCGATCAGGACGTGCCCGGCATCGAGCGCGGCGCTCCGGTCGCCGCGGTGACAGCTGAGGGCGCCGTCGAGGGTGACGCGGCTGCCGTGGTCGAGGTCGGCGAGTGCCGCGCGGACATAGCGGACCTCGGCGGCAGCGGACAGTTCCCCGGCGGTCACTGGGACACGGGCCACCTTCAGCACCTCGTCGACGAACTCGGCTGCGTGCCGGGTCAGTTCGCCATACTCGGATGCCGGGACCTTCAGGGCGTGCTTGACCGTGGCGCCGCGGCCGTCCTTCGTCTTCACCTCCACCCGGCACAGCCCGTCCTCGGCGTACAGGCGGGTGCGGACCTTCCAGCGGCGACGGCGCCCTTGGACGTGAGCGCGCCAGGCACCCAGCCCCGGAGTGTCGAAGTAGGTGCTCAGATAGCTCGTCGTACGACGCCCACCGAGATCGAGGATGTGATGACTGCTGGCCAGCTGGGCGATGAGGAGGCGCGCCCGGTCGAGTGGGACCAGATACTTGCGGTCCACGCGGTGCTGGAGCGCCGCGGCCGCATCCACCTCGGCGAGTGTCGCACCGCGAGGTTCGTGCAGACCCAGTCCGGCCGCGAGGGAAGAGCCGGCGGTCATGACACCGTCACCGGCTCACGCGGCTCGCCGTCCGAAGTGCTCGCGGGTTCCTGCGGCTCGGCGGGGTAGCGGGCGGAGACCCGGGTGGTCTCGCGGACGTAGTCCACCTCGTCCACGACCACCGACAGTGGCGCCTGGCCGAAGCGGAAGGCCACGTCTTCGGCGATCCGGGAGGGGTCCGGGTAGATCCGGTCGAGGGTGAGCTTCACGGTCCGGGTCGCAGGTTCGTACGACTTCGGGTCGTCGACCACGAGCACCGCCACCAGGACCACGACGTCCAGCGCGACGACGAGCCACGTCTGGCGCTGCGGCAGGCCCGTGCACAGGGCTATCACGAGGGTGACGAAGGTGTAGGCGACGTCTCGCAGGGTGAAGGCGGCGCTGCGCAGGCGGACCAGGGAGAGGATGCCGAACAGTCCGAAGCCAACGCCGGCGGGAAACTTTCCGGCGCTGATCGTGCTCATCGCGGCGAACAGGCCGATGTTCAGCGCGGCCAGGACCAGTGGCATCGCGGGTGCGCTGGGGCGACGGCGGTAGAGCCAGCCGACCAGGATCAGCAGCGAGATGACGTCGAGACCGCCCCGGGCTGTGAGGTCGGTGACCGCGATGTGGTCGGTGATGCCCTTGGCGGCGAGCACCAGTGTGTGCATGGCTGTCCCTTCCGTCACGGCGCGTTCGGACGGCGGACCGGTCGCGGTCCGCGGAGCACCGCGACCTGAAGGACGGTAGGGATGTCACATGAACAGACCATGAAGCCTTCCCTGTGTCCGGATACGGCCGACCAGCGGCTACGCTGCCCGGCATGCACTGCCTGGTCGTCGACGACGAGACCCGCCTGACCGATCTGGTCGTCCGCTACCTGACCGAGTCCGGACACACCGCCGAGGGCCGCTACGACGGGCCCTCCGGCCTGGCCGCCGCCCGCGACCCGCGGCTGGACGCCGTACTGCTGGATGTGATGCTGCCCGGCATGAGCGGCGTGGAGGTGTGCCGGACACTGCGCGGCGAAGGCGTCGACGTCCACGTGCTCCTGCTCACCGCACGCGGAGCGATCAGCGAACGTGTCGCCGGACTGGACGCGGGAGCCGACGACTACGTGGTCAAACCGTTCGCCATGGAGGAACTGCTGGCCCGGCTGCGCGCCATATCCCGGCGCCGCCCGGCGCCGGCCGGCCGACTCAAGGTCGGTGACCTCGTCCTCGACCCGGACCAGCAGCGCGCCTGGCGCGCGGGCACCGAACTGGACCTGTCCAGGCGGGAGTTCGCCGTCCTGCGGGCGCTGATGGAGAACGCCGGCTGCGTGGTGTCACGGTTGCGGCTGCTGGAAGAGGTGTGGGACGGCGAGACCGACCTGCGCAGCAACGCCATAGACGTGCACGTCTCCAAGGTGCGCGCCAAGATCGACCGGGCCTTCGGCCGTACATCGATCACGACGCTGCGGGGACGCGGCTACCGCCTGGAAACCGCACAGTGACCCTGCCCGGTCGACTGCTCCCGCGATTTCGACGACTGCCCGTGGTCACGCGCCTGGTGCTGGCCGTCGCCCTCACCATGTCACTGGTCCTCACAGGGGCGGCGAGCTTCGTCTACTGGCGGGTCAAAACCGCCCTGGATCAGCAGCTCGACGACGACCTGACCACCTACCAGCGCAGCCTCGACCGCGCAGTACGCCACGGAGCACAGCTCCCGCCCGGCCCCAGCGGCAGTCTCCAGCAGGTGCTCGGCGCACACGGCCGAGTGCTGGACTCCAGCCACGCCATTCGCCGGCAGATGCTGCTCACTCCGACCGAACGGAACTCCGTCGCTCACGGGACCACGCTCAGACATGACGTCGGCTCCCTACTGCCGATCACGCCGGACACCCTGCGTCTACAGGCCCACCGCGTCACGGCCGGAGGTCGCCAGCGGATCGTGATCGCCGCCGTCCGGCGCGGCCATCGCGACGAAGCGCTGCGCGAACTCCTGGCTCAGCTGGCCCTCGCCTCCGGCCTCACCCTGATCGCCGCCTCCTACGTCGGCTACCGCACCGCCCGCGGCGCCCTGCGCCCCGTGGAGCGCTACCGCACCGCGGCCGCCACCCTCGCCGACGGCGAACAGAGCCTGCGTTTGGACGTCCCCGCAGACCGCGACAACGAACTCACCCGACTCGGGCACACCCTCAACCACATGCTCGACCGTCTGGAGGCGTCCGCGGAGCGCGAGCGCCGGTTCGTCGCGGACGCCAGCCATGAACTGCGCACTCCGCTCACCCTGATGCGCGCCGAACTCGATGTCGCACTGCACCGCCCGCGCTCCGCCGAGGAACTGACCGAGACCCTGCGCTCCGTCGACACCGAGGTCCAGCGCCTGATCGACCTCTCCAACGCACTGCTGGACCTGGAGGAACTCAACAGCACCGGCCACATCACCCGCGCACCCGCCTCCCTGACCGACCTCCTCGACGCCGCCGTCACCCCTCATCGACCTACCGCAGAGCGGGCCGGTCGTGATCTGGCCGTCGACACCCCCAGCATCACCGTCGACGTCGACGCCCGGTGGCTGCGGCCGGCCGTCAGCAACCTCGTGCACAACGCCCTGCGGCACGGGCAGGGCACCGTCCGCGTCGCGGCGACCGTCCAGGAGGGCGTGCTGAGTGTGTGCGTCACGGACGAAGGCCCAGGCTTTCCGCCGGAGTTCCTGCCGCGGGCGTTCGACCGCTTCGCCCGCGCCGAGGCCAGCCGCACCGGCGACGGATCCGGCCTGGGACTCGCCTTCGCCCACGCGGTGGCCACCGCCCACAGCGGCACCGCCCATGCCGACAACGCGGCGAGCGGAGCGGCCGTCACCCTCCGTCTTCCCTGCTGACCGGCAAGTCTCTCTTCCCTACCACGGTTTCCGTGGACCGGGGGGTGTTTCGTCTGCGCCAATTCTCGACCCGAAAGGGCCACCGGATCGCAGGCAGACCGAGGCGGTGACAGGCCAGACAGGCGGCGGTGGTCATCACCCCGTACACGGTCCGCCAGAGCGCAGGTGGCCGGCTACTGACGTCGCTACGGTGTCGCGAACACGGGTGAGGTCGTCGGAACGCGGCAGTTGGTCGGCCTGCTCGACAGCCGCACTGTCGTGCCCCGCGCCGACGCTCGCGGAGATGACGACGATTCGTCAGTCGTACAGGCGCGGCCTCCTGCTGGCTGCCCACGGCACCGTCTGGTCGCTCAGTTGTTCCAGGTTTCGTCGTAGGGATCGTGGGGCGTTGGTGCCGGCCTGGCTTCGGTCACCTGGAGGAAGGGGATCGGGCCGTCGTTCACAGGGTCCCGGGTCCGTTTTGCGGTGTACCTGCCTGTCACCTCCAGCCATGCGTTCGGTTGCAGGACTGGCGGAATGTTCCCGGTAAGGCCGATTTTCACCGGCTGGGCGTCTGCGGCACAGCAGTTGAGGGCCATGCGGGCGAGGTACGGGGTTCCCGAGTGGGCCACCGCGACGAAACCGGTGATCCGCACGCTGCGGCCTTCCAGGGAACGGCCGTGGTCGTAGAATGCGCGGCCCGCATAGTCGACCAGGCTGATCGGTACGGGGTCGCCGGTCGGGAGTTTCGCGTAGCCGTACGGTGGCTGCAGGGCTGTACCGGTGCGCATCGCGCTGTAGGAACCCAGGGCCGGCGGGGCGACGAGGATGAGGGCGAAGAGGGGGAGCACGAGGAGCCAGGACATGGGAGGTTCGCGGTGGGCGTGCCCCCGGGGCTCGTCACCGGTACAGGCCCCCCGCTCCTCGCGACGCGCGCGCTTCCACTCGTACCAGGCCGTCGTCAGCGCAGTCACGGCCAGGAGCGTCCCGGCCATCAGCAGCAGTGGGCGCAGGCCCCCCTTGACGTAGCGCAGGTACAGGTCGGTGAGGCCCGCGTGCAGCAGGGCCACGCCGATCAGGAGCAGGACCGCCGCCTGTGCCTGCCGGTTCACAGCAGCACCGTCCCGGTCAGCACCGCGCCCGCGATGGCGAGGGCGAAGGTGGTGGGGGCGAAGCGCAGCGCGAAGCCGCGGCCGAAGGTGCCCGCCTGCATCGCGAACAGCTTCAGGTCGATCATCGGGCCCACCACCAGGAACGTCAGTCTGGCCGTCAGTGAGAACTGGGTCAGCGACGCCACCACGAACGCGTCGGCCTCCGAGCAGATCGACAGCACCACGGCGAGGACCGCCAGAGCCAGGACCGCGAGCACCGGATTGCCGGCTGCCGTGCGCAGCCAGCTCGCCGGAGCCGCTGTCTTCAGCGTGGCCGCGGCCATCGCGCCGAGGACCAGGAAGCCGCCCGCGTGCATCGTGTCGTGCTGCACCGAGCCCCAGAACCTCTCTCCTTTGCTCTGGCCGGTGTGCTCCGTGTGTGAGGGCAGGCGCAGCCAGTCGGTGCGGCCGAGGCGCTGCCACAACCAGCCCATCACACAGGCCACCAGCAGACTCGCCAGGAAGCGGGCCAGGACCATCCGCGGGTCGTTTGGGAAGGCGACGGCTGTGGCGGTCAGGACGATCGGGTTGATCGCCGGGGCGGACAGCAGGAACGCGAGCGCCGCGGCCGGTGTGACACCCCGCCTCACGAGTGCACCGGCCACCGGTACGGAGGCGCACTCACAGCCGGGCAGTACCGCACCCGCCACACCGGCGACCGGGACGGCGAGGGCGGTACGGGCGGGCAGGGCGCGGGCGAAGAACGAGGGCGGCACGAAAACGGCGATCGCCGCCGACAGCAGCGCGCCGAAGACGAGAAACGGCAGCGCTTGGACCACCATCGCGACGAACACCGTCATCCAGCTCTGCATCACCGGGGTGGCCAGTGCCCGGCGGATCGGGCCCTGCATGACGACAACGACGAGCAGGAGCACGGTCAGGGCGAGGGAGGAGTTGAAGTGCCACCCCTCCTGGCCTCGTCGGCCGGGCTCCCCGCCGGCCTGTGGTTGCCGAGCCTGAGCCTGGGAAATCGCCTCGGGCGGGGCGGCTTTGCTAATGGCCACGAGTGAGCTACCTCCGGCAAGGTCGTGCGAAGGTAAGTGCCTTCTCCTTCCATACGGCCGCGATGCCTCGGTGTCTCACCGTGAAGATGCGCAACTACTTCCACGACTGCGGTGGCGCGTGGCCATCGCTGGCAGGTCGGCTCCCTGCGTTGACGAAGCCTGACTGCGGGCTTAAGGGCCCGTCGTTCGGATCTCCGGTAGTTGGCCAAGGCGGCCCACCGGAGAGTCGATCGCGGTGTCGATTGTGGTGTAGGCGTCGGCGCGGAGGACGTCCGCACGAGCTCACTGGAGCAGTTCGAAGTGGGGGTGGTACGGAGAAGACGGGCAGACGTGGAGCTGCAGGTTGTTGCCGCCGGTGATGTCGATCAAGGTGAAGTTGCCGTCCCGGGCGCCCAGGGGCGGCGGGCCCGGGGTCGGCCGGTCCTCCTCGGCGATCCAGGTCGCGCTGCCGCCGTCCCATTCCGAGGAGGCGATGGTGAGGAGTGGGACCGCCTCGGTGCCGCACTCCGGGCAGGCGCGGTCGACGGGGTCGGTGGGGCTCCAGCGGGTCCAGCCGCCGGTCTTCCAGCCGGGGGCGGTGCAGAGGTTGTTCAGGTAGAGCTCGCCCGGATCGTCCGCGTACGCGTTGTACTGCGCGGGGTCGATCGTCTCCCAGCGGCTCATGTCGTCCAGCTGGTCCCGAAGCTCCTTGTCCAGATCCATGGGGTTGGGAAACTCGGTGACCTGCTCCGGCGAGAGCAGGCACGGCTCCGGGAGGTACCAGCCGACCTGGACGATCGGCGGCTCGGGCGGTGCCTCGAGGACGTCGGTGACGGTGGCGGACGACCGCCAGAAGAGGGCGGTCTTCGGGTGGGCCATCTCGTGGTCGAAGGGGCACCACAGGACTTGGAGCAGGTCCGCGTCGGGCGGGCAGGGGAAGGGAATGTCGCGGGCGTACAACTGGGCGACGGGAACGAGAGGGATCGGGCCGTCGAACCATGGGCGGCCCGCCCTGATCAGATCCAAGGTCTCCTGTTCCTCGGGGGTCCGCTCAGGTGCCTCGGGGTCGAGGTGAAGGCGCTCGGCCGCTGCGGCGAGGACGCGGCGCTGGAGCCGAATGTCGTCCGGGGAGTTGATCCTGAGCGCCGCATGCCTGTCGTGCGGTTCTTCGCATTGCGGCCACAGCTCGCCGGCGGGCCACAGGAGCGGCCCGCCGACGGAGCTGTCGTGCACGGTCGGCGCCCCCGGCCGCGGGTGCAGCCGAGTCGCCGTCCGCGCCAGCGGGGCCAGTTGAGGGAAGAGCGCGGTGACGTCGAACGGCCGCGGCGGGGTGGTGAATGTGGCGTTCATAGCGGTGATGCTGCCAGCAGCCGATGACAATGGGTGTACCGATCCCCGTCAGCTGACACCAGACATGTTCCCTGAGTCAGCTGCGCTGCGTGGGCTCGGTAGCCTGATAGCCGGAGTGCTGAGGATGAAGGTGGTGACCACCACCTTGACGCCGTGCCGGGCCGGTTTCCAAGGCCACGGCCGATCTCATTGACACTGGCTGCTCCGTTGGTCCCCATGGCCGCGCTTCTGCCGCTTTCGTCGCCTGAGTCCCGTGGGTTTCCGTTCGGGGAACGGCCACAGTGACCGTTCCCCGAAGGCTTCCACAAAGCTCTTGATCCGGACGAGCAGCGCGTGACCTGCCATTACGGGGTTCGGAAACACCCCCGGTCAAGCGCCGGTGGAGGCAGGGGCGGGGTGCGGACCGGGCCCGGAGGCGATGATCTGTGCGAGCAGGTTGAGACCGGGACGGTCCACTGGGCGGGTGTTGGCGTTGAGGACGACGACTGCGGCTCGGTCGTCGGGGGCTATGGCCAGCAGACTGCGGTAACCGCCGGTTCCGCCGGTGTGGAACAGGATCCGGTGCCGGCCGCGGGACGGGTGGTCGGTAGAGATCCAGCCGGGATGGACAGCGGCTCTGGCGTTGATGCGGTGGGCGGTGGTGTGGGTGAGAGCGATAGCTTCGGCGAGTTCTTCGGGCGCGGGGCCGATCTGGGCCCGGGCCAGCGTGAGCAGGTCGGGCACGGTGGAGTGCAGCCCGCCGGCGCCGGCGAGGGCGGCCAGGTGCCAGGGTGGGCGGGGACGGCCGGCGCGGGAGTGGCCGCCGGCCAGTCGTGCGCTGCGTCCGGGGTCGAGAACCACGCGTGTGTCGGCCATACCGAGGGGCCGGCAGATCTCTGCCTGAATAAGCGTGTCGTAGTCGGTGCCGACATGGCGTGCCAGGACGAGTCCGAGCAGACCGGCGCCGAGGTTGGAGTAGCGGAAGCGGGTACCGGGCACCGACCGCAGACGGGTGCGCCGCAATCCGTCCATCAGGAGCTCGCCCGTGCAGCCGGCGTAGGGGTCCGACCGGAACAGGCTCCGCGGCATGAGGCCTTTGGGTAGCCGGGGCAGGCCGGAAGTGTGGCAGGCCAGGTGAGCCAGCTTGATGACCTCACCGCCGCGTTCCGGAGCCGGGATGTCGCGGGGCAACAGGTCGCGAAGCGGTTGGTCCAGACTCACGGCGCCGCGCACCGTGAGCTGTGCCAGGACAAGCGCGGTGAACGTCTTGGTGACGGAACCGATCTCGAACAGCGTGCCGGGGTCTGCGCCGTGCAGTGCGGACTGCCCGCCCCGTACGGCGCCCACCGCGACGACGCCCCGCTGTCGGGCGCCGAGCCGCTCCGCCGTTCGTCGCACCAGATCATCGAGAAGTGAGGTCATGATCGCGTCAGGCTTCCGTCCGGCCGAACAGGCGCCGGCCGCCGTACTTCTTGTGCACGGCCTGCTTAGAGACCCCCAGCGCCTCGGCGATCTGCGTCCACGTTGTCCCTGCCGCCCGCGCCCGGTACACCAGAACCTCTTCCTGTCCTTCCAGGCGCTGGCGCAGCGCGGCTGCCTCGCGCAGTGCTTCGAGGGGATCGGCATTGTCGGTGATCGACGAGATATCAACTCCAGCCATGCGTCAACTTTAGTTGACCTACTCTTCTCCGTCAACTTCAGTTGACCGCACCGGTGGGGTGCGAAAGCTGTCGCGAGGGCCGCGCCCCGTTCCAGGTTGCCGGTCACCATCGGTCGGCTGGCGCCCGGCCGAGGCAGCCGCCGCCACCCGTCCCGGCGAAGCTGAACACGGCGGAGATGCCGTGTCGTCGACCGTCGCGTGGGAGTCGCGCCGTGGAGTGGGTTCAGGCGCTCGCGGCCCTGCGGCAGGACGCGCTGTCCAATTCACGGATCGCCCGGTTCCGCGGGCAGCTCGCCCGCGCCTGTGAGCGGACCGCGAGGGCACTGCGCACCGACCCCGGGCAATCAGCGCCGCGAGCCGGCCCCGCGGGTGCGGGGACGACGAGCCGCGCACGCCCCAGCCCTCGCCCCAGGAGGAGCTACCCCCACGGGTGCGGGGACGACGCGTCGTGATCGCGCGCCCGCCACCACCGGTAGGAGCAACCCCCGCAGGCGCGGGAACGGCCTTCGCAAGGCTCGGTGCGGCCTGCCGCAGAAACCGTTCGAGACCGGGAGGGTGTTCACCCCAGGGGCGACCGCTACAGCCAGATCGCCGTCCGCGCCAACCGCTACTGGGTGCCGGTCCGCCTGATGTGGGCGGGTACGGGAGAGCGCGGGGCCTGAGTCAGCCTCGTCGAGACCGCGGGCGTAGCCGCCCGGAAGTCCCGCAGGCCCGTTTGCTCGGCGGTGAGCAGGCCGTGAAGGCCGGCCGCCCGGTCAACCCTCGCGTTCCGTGAACTGTTCGGCGCGACGGCCCTGGGTCGGCGACCGCTCTCGCGGTGGTCGGTGTCGTCCATCGCGGCGCCACCAATGGGCGGGGTCGGACGGGGCACTCGTGTCTCCCTTGGACCGACCGCGAGAGCCGAACGGAATGCCAGTTGATGAACGCGCAAGACGCCATGAAGCTGCTCGATGGACTGACTGTGGACGCCAGTCGGCGGGAGCAGCCGATCGTGCTGGACGCGGAGGGGCGCCCCATCCGGACGTGGCGAGAGAACTACCCCTACGAACGGAAGGTGGGACGCCAGGAGTACGAGCGTGCCAAGCGGGTGCTGCAGATCGAGCTGCTCAAGCTCCAGCGCTGGGTCAAGGACACCGGCACGCGCGTTGTCGTCGTGTGCGAGGGACGTGACGCGGCGGGCAAGGGCGGCACGATCCAACGGCTCACCGAGCGGCTCAACCCGCGCGGCGCACGCGTGGTCGCCTTGGACAAGCCCACCGAACGCGAAGCGGGCCAGTGGTACTTCCAGCGGTACGTCGCGCAGCTGCCGACGGCCGGGGAGATCGTGTTCTTCGACCGCTCCTGGTACAACCGGGCCGGTGTGGAGCGCGTGATGGGCTTCTGCTCCCAGGAGGAGTACGAGCTGTTCCTCGAGCAGTGCCCGACCTTCGAGCGGATGCTGGTCGACAGCGGCATCGTGCTGGTGAAGTTCTGGTTCTCGGTGTCCCGTTCCGAGCAGCGCACACGCTTCGCGATCCGGCAGGTCGACCCGGTGCGCCAATGGAAGCTCTCGCCCACCGACGTGGCGTCCCTGGACCTCTGGGACGCCTACACCGAGGCGAAGGTCGGCATGTTCCGCGCCACGGACACTTCCCACGCCCCCTGGACCGTCGTCAAGAGCAACGACAAGCGGCGGGCCCGACTGGAGACCATGCGGAGTCTGTTGTCGCGCATCGACTACGCGAGCAAGGACCACGAGGCGGTGGGCACACCCGACCCGCTCATCGTCGGCGCCGCCGACACCCTGCTGGAACCCGGTGAGGAGGACACCACTCTCTCGCCCACGCCGCTCTCACCCGGTGTCGGCGTCCCCGGCAAGCACCCCGGCAGCGACTGACCCGCCACCCCTCCAGGGCCCGTCCGACACGGCAGGCCCTGCCGCCTCTCGGGCAAGGCCGGCCGCGTTCATGCTCCGCAACGTCTGCGACGCAGCGCCCTGGCGGTCGCGCTGGGCGGGGACTGCCTGGCTGATGTCGTAATGACGCGGGCCGAGCCGGCCGTGTTCGGCCCGGTGGCCTCCGCCCCGACCGTCTCCCGCCTCGTCGGCACTCTGGCCGCGGCGCCCCGAAGGCCCTGACCGTGATCCGGTCGGCGCGAGCCAGAACGCGCGAGCGCGTCCGGAAGCTGGCCGGAGCATCGTCGCCGGACACCTGGGCCTCCCCGATGAGCGTGCGGAGCGCGGGGACGCTGACACCGCCGGGACCGAGACGTCTCACACCGAGCCCGGGCCGCGGCCACTCCGCTGGAAGGCCGGCACTCAGCTGCCCGACCAGGCTGAGCGCACGACAAGCCGCAGGCGGAGGCTCGCGCGCGGATCCCGGCAAGGTCGGGACCCAGGTGAGCGGGAAGCGGGCCACGAGGCCGGCCTCCGCCGGGGCGGCGCGCCCGCACGGCGGTTCGGTCAGACGGTCTTAACCGTGGTGCCCGCCCCCTCGAGCGCGGCTACGTCTTCGACGGGTGCGGTGGTGTCGGTGACGAGGGTGTGCAGGAGGGTGGCGGGGCCGACGTAGGCGTAGGCGGTGCGGCCGAGTTTGGCGGCGTCGGTGGCGACGATGGTGCGGCGGGCGGAGGCGATGCCCGCTTTCTTCACCGCGGCGTCGTCGAGGTCGTAGGCGGACCATGCCCGCCGACTGGGTCCGCGAACTGAGCATCGCCGGCACGCCCCACCAGGCCCGCGCGGCGATCAACGCCCGCCACGCGGGCGGCGCGACCAGCGTCGTCCTCGCCCCCGCCGGCACCAACGCCCTGACATCCCCGGATTCCCTCGCCCGCGCCCTGCCCCACCGCCCTGACACCCACCACCGGACCTCGGGGACCCTCGCCATGTCCCCCCGCCGACCCATCGTGCTGTTCGACCTCTTCGGCGTCATCGCGTGCCACCGACGCCCAGGCGCGATGGACGAAATGGTCGCCCGGAGCGGCGCGTCCACAGACGCCTTCACATCCGCCCACTGGACCCTCCGCCAGCCCTACGACGCCTGACAGTGGACCGCACCGCAGTCAGGGTGATGACGGGCAGCGCTCGGGGGGCTCCGTGTGGCGCCTGGCCCGGCGGCCGGCGGCAGCCAGGTTGCGAGGCCGTACCAGGCACAGGCCAACGGTGGTCTGGTGGGGGCTGGCGTCGCTGGCCCTGTGGGGAGGAAGCTGGGATAAGACCGAAAACTCCCGAAAGGTATGACGTGGCGATCAGCTTGAGCCGGTTCCGATCACCCCGTCTCCGTCCGTATGAGTCGGCGGATGAGGCGGCGGTGCTTGAGTTGCTTGCGGAAGATCGGCTGCCTGGGCAGCCGATCTGCACCGCTTTGATGCTCGACGACGCGCTGGCCGGCCGCTCAGTATCTGATCCGGCTGCGTGGGCGGCGCTGGACGGGCTTGTCACTACTGTGCGGTGCACGCCCGATGGCGGCATTGGCGGCATCGTCTGCTGTGCCGGGCGCCCCTACGACGACGCATCGTTGATCTTGTGGCTGCACTGCCGTGACAGCTTCGAGACGGCCGCGACTTTGATCGCTCGGGCTCTGGAATGGAGCGGCGCCCGTCTCGTGTACGCCTTCCCGCTCGCTTCCGCCCTCACCGGGGGCCTGATAGGTCTGCCGGAGCGCCGAGGCCGGGCTACGCACGAAGCCCTCCTGGCTGTGGGCTTCACCGGTCTGGGGCGGTGCCGGTATCTGCGTGCCGAGCTTCCCGTCGCAGGCTTGCCCCACCTCGGGGACGTGGTGCTGAAGGACACCGTCTCGCCGCCCGGCAAGCGTCTTGAGGTCCGCCGCTGTGGGCGGGTGCTGGCCCAGGCCATCGTAGGGCGTCCTGTCGGCGGGGTCGGCGTGATCCGCAGCCTCACGGTCGCCCCGGATGCCTGCGGCCTGGACCTGCCCCTGGGTCTTTTGGGCAACGCTATGGACGTGCTCCACGGGTTCGGTGCTCGCGAGACGATCGTCTACCTGGATGAGTCTCATGATGCCCCGGAGTGGGATCTCGCCGCTGCCCTGCGCACGTATCTGTTCGCTGACTTCATCGAGGTCGACCGGCTGCTCACTTTCACCAGGCCGCCGACGCCGTCTGGGATGCGGGGTTAGACGAGGCTGTGGTGTCGAAGCCCGCATCGGCCGGCTGGCCTCCCAGTGCCCGCGGCCTCGAACCCGATATCACCGACTGCCAGCGCGACCGCGAGCGCGGCATCGACGACCCGGGCGTGCCCGTGCAGCGTGCCACGCAGCCGGCCCAGGCCCGTCACGTCGTGCGCGCCTACACTGCCGCCGCCCACTACGGACGGGAGGGGAAGACACAGCAACTCCCGCACCGACGCCGCCTCCGACAAGATCTACGCCGAGCTGCGCCTGCGGGAACAGGCGGCCACCCTTCCACCCCTGCGGCCCGGCCCGGTGTCTCCAGGCACCGGCGGCCTCCGTCACTCTCAGCTACGCCGATCACTGTGCGGCGGCGCTGTCCGGGAGGTGGGCGGCCGGGTTGAGTGCCCTGGCAACCGCGGGGGTGAGGGCGTGTCCGGCGAGGACGTGGCGGACGGCGTCGAGGGGAACGGGGCGTTCGTAGTAGCTCTCGAACCATGCCTGAACGGTCTCAGCGGAACGGTCTGTGAGGAGGTGGAAGAGGAAGCCCGAGCCGTCCGGGTCTTCGCTGCCCGCGGGGAAGTCGATGGCCGAGCCGGTGCGCCAGACGGTGTCGCCGCTCTCCTGCCACAGGCAGGCGGTGATCCTAGGGGCATCGATGCCCTCGTCCTGGAAGGCGGGCTCGTCCAGAAGTGGGCGCAACGCCGCGGGCACCTCGTCGATGACCGACGCCCGGTCCGCGGTGCCGCCGTTGCAGGGGAGCCTCATCAGCGGTCGGATGTAGGAGCTGCCCGGATCAGGCGGCTGTCGTCGCGGTGCGTCGGGTGGCTGCGGCGCGGGTGCGGGGCTGGTACGCCGCGCCCGGGCCGCCTTCCGGGACGGCCGGGGCGCGGCGGGCGGGGGATCGACGGCTCAGTGGCTGGAACCGGGCGCAAGTGACACGAGCGGAGAGCGTCGGCCTTTCTCGGCCGCGCGGACATCCGTGTTCAACGCAGCCGTGGGTCCATCTCCAGTAGCTGTTGGTCGGTGCGGTAGATACCGCCGGCGAAGCGTTCGATCGCCGAGCGTAGGCGCATGGGGTCGGCGCCGTAGGTACCCAGCGTTCCCGCGATGACGTAGCGCCGGTCCGGGAGACGTTGGTTGAGCCTCTTGTGGAACCCTGGCGGCCGCGGAGCGTCGGCCTTGAGCCGCACGATGAGCACGTTGGCGATCGATACCGTACCCGGCGCCCTGCGTAGTACCCCCACGCACTCGATGTCCGTCCACGGCACATGAGCCGTACGCGTGCCGTGCTCGGTCCGCAATCCGTCCCCGTCGACGACAAGGTCGTAGTGGACATCTCTTCGGCGGACGTTCACAAGGAGGACCGGACCCAAGACGAGGGCTGCGACGGCGCCCCAGATCAAGGTCACGCGCCCTCCACCGAACAGCGTCATCGCCGCAGTGACGACAGTAAGCAGCAGGACGGCCTTGATGGTGTCGTGCCTGGTCGGGGGCTCTGAGGGCGGCTCACGGAAACGGATCTCTCCCTCACCGCCGGTCGGCGGCCCTGCGTGCGGCCGCACGGGGCCGCGGACGAGGGCGAGTTCCCCGGCGGCGTTGACGGAGCGACGCTGAGGTCGCGGCAGCCCCATCCCGTGCAGCACGGTGTCGACGTGCTGGTGGATGTCGTCCAGAGTGAGCGGCTCGGGATGGCTCAGCGCATCCAGCAGGGCGGCGGTGAAAGCGGTGTGACGCTGCCCGGGCGGCGCGTGGGAGGGTGCGGTGGCCGTGGTGGAGGTGAGGGTGTAGGTGCCGCTCACGTCGAGTTGGGCCGACAGCAGGCTGCCCGATTCGGTCATGGCGGCCACCGCGCGGCCGGAGAAGCAGCAGTCCAGCACCAGGACCCGCAGGCGTGCCCGGGCCCGGCCGAGGTGGCGCTTGACCAGGTCGGCCGGAACACCCGTGAAGCCGACGTGACCGGGATCCGTGGAGGACAGTGCAAGGTGGAGCAGCCCGTCCTCGTCCAGGAGTCCGTGTCCGGCGTAGTAGACGAGCAGCAGGTCCTCAGCCTCGCGTGCCGCTTGGGCGAGTGCCGCACCGACGCTGCGGTGGTCGGCCGGGTCGGCCAGCACCCGGCAGTGTTCCGGCGGCAGAATGCCGTGCGTCTGGTCGGTGAGCGCGGAGCGAAGGCCCGCGAGGTTGGCGCCCACGGCGGGAATCGCGGGCAGATCAATGTCGGTGAAATCGCTGCACCCGATGAGGACCGCCCGGGAAGTGGCACCGTCGGGGAAGCGCGGCGCGCTCTGCCTCACTCCTCCCCGCCCTCCAGCAGCTGCCCGACCGCACCGATCACCGCCTGCGCATCGCTGGTCCGGCGGACCTCGACGGTGACCTCCCGCCCATCGCCGCGGCTCATGCGCACGGTGACGTCCGCACGGCGTTGCACCAGCCAGGTCGACAAGGAACGAGCCAGCACGGCTCCCGCTCCGCCGGAACCCAGCGCGACCGCCAGCACGTCCAGCGCGGCCCCCATCTGCCCTGGCTGCGGCGTGCGGGCCAGCAGTTCCACCCGGCCGCGCAGCGTCTCTTCCGCAGCCAGCCAATCCCGCAGCGACACCAGATGCGCCTCCGCCTCCACACCCCGCTCAGCCGATACCTGCAACCTCAACGTGCAGCCCCCAGACGGCGTTCGGCTGTCCTCGCGTTTCTCCATGGGGCCATGGTGCCAACCGTGGTGGCTGAACATCCCAGACTTCTCACATCCGTTGGCGCTGCGGTGCGGCCCCTGCATCAGCGTGCCCGGCGGCTGGCCGGTGGGCATCCACGGCCGGCTGCCGGCGCCGAAGCGGAGTCGGGGTCGCGGCGCCGCAACTCCTGACGGAGCCGGGCGAGAGCACGGTGCAGAGCGCTCTTGACCGTTCCAGGCGCCATGCCGAGGGCGGCGGCCGTCTCTTGGCCGGGGCGCTGCGGCAGTTACCCCTCGGGCGGGTGCTCGGTGGTGCCCAGCAGCTTGCGGGCGGCGGCGATCATTCCCTGTGCGGTTCCCATGGCAGGTCTCAGAGCTCCATGTCGTCGGGGAGTGCGTCGAGGTCGGAGGTGACCTCGTGGGCGGGGTCCTGGCTGACGCCGGTCTGGTCGGGGTCGACGTCGAAGACCCCCGCGCCGCCCTGCGGGTAAGGCGGTGTCTGTTCGCTCTCGCTCATGAACGCTGGCTCCTTCAGTGCTTCACTCGGGTGGTGGGCCGCCTGGCCACGTGTGTGTGCGCCGGAGGTCCCTTGAGCCGTCCGACGACTGACCCTGGGCCTGGGCGACCGCCGTGCATCACCGAGTTCAGCGGGTCGGGAATTGAATGGGCAGCCGGTTTCGCCGCCCCGAACAATGGACTCGCTGCAGGTCACGGGGCGTGGCGCTGCGGCGTCGGCCGATAGAGGGGGCTTCGGGTCGTCCTCTGCCAGGAGATTGCGTACTTTGTCGGGCCTCGCGCCGCGTCCACGGGGGAAGCGGGCGGCTGGAGAGGTGAGCTGTCGATGGCGGGACGTCCTGAGAGCCCACTCGATCCCAGCACCGGGCCGGTGGCGCGGTTCGCGGCCGAGTTGGGCAAACTCCGGGCCGAAGCCGGAAGCCCGACCTACCGGGTCATGGCGCAGCGCGCGGGTCAGGGGGTAAGCACTCTCTCGCAGGCTGCTGGTGGTGAGCGGCTGCCGGCCCTGCCCGTCGTGCTGACCTACGTGAGGGCGTGCGGCGGTGATCCGGAGGAGTGGGAGGAGCGTTGGCGGCAGGCGGCCGCCGAAGTAGCGGCGGAGGCCCGCGCCGAGGATGAGGACGCCGAGCCTCCGTACCGGGGTCTGGCCCGGTACGAGCCGGGCGACGCCGATCTGTTCTTCGGCCGTGACGAGCTCACCGACCGCCTGGTCGAACTGACCCGTGTCCGCCGGTTCCCCGCCGTGTTCGGTGCCTCGGGCAGCGGCAGGTCCTCCCTACTGCGCGCTGGCCTCAGAAGCGAATTCCAAACTGTTCGAGTAGCCGACAGGCGGCAGTTCCCGTGTCGCCAGGCCCCCGGCCGCATGGCCGGGGCCGGGGGCCTGGTTCAGCTGGCCCGGTAGCGGGAGGCGAGAGCGGGGCTCTGTCCACCGAACGCGGCGAGGTCGGCCTGGAAGACGGCGTCGAGCAGGCCGGCGTCCTCGACGCCGGGGGCGCAGACGACCTCGCCGAGTTCGAGGCCGCGCAGGCCGGCGGTGACGACGTCCTCGGCGCTCATGCGGGGTACGACGCTCATGTCGAGGCCCTGGCGCGTGTGGAACTCGGTGGCGACCACGCCCGGGCACAGCACCTGGACCTGGACGCCGGTGTCCTCCAGCTCGGCGCTGAGAGTCTGCGACATGGCGACGAGGTGGGCCAGGCTGCCGGCGTAAACGGCGCGGCGGGGCATCACGGACCTGTCGGCGGGAGCGCTGAAGGCGATCATCCCGGCCACGTTGATGATCTTCCCTTCGCCGCGTTCCTGCATGCCGGCGACGGCGGCGCGGGTGAGCATGGTCGGTGCGACGACCTTGACGTGGACGAGTTCGCGGGCCTTGTCTGCGGGCAGCTGGGCCAGCGGCATGTAGTGGGCGACTCCGGCGTTGTTGACGAGCATGGTCAGCGGCTCGGTGGCGCAGATGTCGGCGACGGTGTCGACGCCGATGTCGGTGGACAGGTCCGCGGCCACGGTGCGGACGGTGACCTCGGGGTGGGCGGTGGCGAACTCCTCCAGGCGGTCCTTGCTGCGGCCGACGATGATCAGGTCGTAGCCGTCGGCGGCGAGGCGTTCGGCGAAGGCCTTGCCGATGCCGGAGGTGGCGCCGGTGACGAGGGCGAGCTTGCTCATGGGAGTGTTTCCTTTCAGAGGGTGGCCGAAGCGGCCGGGGTGGGGTCCTGGCGGAGCCAGGCGTGTTCGGCGCGGTAGTGCTCAGCGACGGCCTCGGTCCGGTCGTGGCCGAGGTGGTGGTCGCCGACGGTGTAGCCCTTGCGGTTCAGGTACCAGGCCAGGAACCGGTAGGAGGGCCTGTAGCGGGCCAGCTCCTCCGGGTCGACGGTGAGCCGGGCGCCCGGCAGAACGGGGACGAGGGTGTCCTTCTCGTAGATCGAGGTGGTCCGGGCGACGCGCCAGTGGCCGTCGGTGCCGCGCTGGGCTCGGTACTGCGAGCGGCAGGCGGAGGCCAGATCCGCCTCCGTGCCGTGGACGTCGATGCGCCACTCGATGATCAGCGGCAGTTCGGCCAGTGCACGGTCGCCTTCGATGCGGACGGCGGGTGTACCGAGCCGGTGCACGGCGTAGCCGCCGCGCCCGGCCACAGCGCGGGTCTGGCGGGCGAACTCGGCTCCGCTGCCGGTGAACCAGCTCATCTGGACCATGGAGTCGTCGGCGAAGCAGGCCGCCATCCCGGTGTACCGGCCGCGGTCCCGGCTCTGGCGTTCGCGCAGCACCAGCTGCGTCACGCCGTCGGCCGACATCGGGGCCCTCCTTGTGCGGAGTGAAGGCGGTCGTGGTTCAGGCACTCAGGCGGTGCACGAGCTGAGTGAGCCCGTGTGCGCCGGCCAGGCCGCGCTCGGTGACCGGGGTGTAGTCGATTCCGGCCTGGCGCATGGCCTGGTCGAACAGCTGCATGTCGAGGGCTTCGACGGCGGAGAGGTGGTCGACGTTGTCGGGCCGCACCATGGTGTTCAGCAGGGACAGGGCCGCGCTGGCGGCGCTGCCCAGCTTCAGGATCTCCACCAGCCGGGCGGGGTCCAGCTCCAGCCGGGTGGCCAGTTCGACGATCTCGGCGATCGCCGCCTGGTTCAACATCAGCAGCGCGTTGTTGAACAGCTTTGCCGTCTGACCCGCTCCGGCGCCACCGAGGTGCACCACATGGCGGGAGAACGAGCGGAACACCGGCGTGCAGCGTTCGGCCGCGGACTGCGGACCGCCGACCATCACGGTCAGCCGGCGCTCCTGCGCGGCCGGGCAGGCCGGTGCCATGGTTGACCACGATGGCGCCGGGACGAAGGTCTTCGAGTAGCTGATCGGCAAGCCGCAGGACGTCGTCGTCGGTGCCCACGCACAAGCAGACGATGTCGCAGGCGGCGGCCGGCTCACTGAGCGTGTCGTGCCGCTGGTGGGGGACCTCGGCGAGGCCGTCCAGGGAGGTGGGGCGCCGGGCCCAGGCGTGCAGGGGGAAGCCGGCTTCGGAGATCACGGTGGCCATGGGCAGGCCTTGGTCACCCAGCCCGATGAACCCTACGACGGGTCGTTCAGGGAATCGTGCTCGTGTCATGCCTCCACGGTCGGCGAGGACCGTGCGACCAGCCAGTAGACCGGTTTTCCTGGGAACGGCAGTACCAGGCTGGTCATCGACGCATTTGCCACAATCGACGGTATGGCGACCACAGAACTCGGCGCGGCCCTGCGCCACTGGCGCGATCATGTCCCGCCCCAGGCCGTCGGCCTGCCCGGCGGGGGGCGCCGGCGTGCCGCCGGGCTGCGCCGCGAGGAACTGTCCCAGCTGGCCGGCATCTCCGCCGACTACATCATCCGGCTGGAACAGGGACGCGCCACCAGCCCCTCACCCCAGATCGTGGAAGCCCTGGCCCGCGCCCTGCGGCTCACCCAGGACGAACGCGCCCACCTGTTCCGCCTGGCCGGCCTCGCGCCGCCCGGGCCCGGCATGGTCCCGCGGCACATCACCCCTGGCGTCCACCGCATGCTGGACCGCCTGACCGGCACACCCGTCGCCGTCTTCGACGCCGCCTGGAACCAACTGCTCGCCAACCCCCTCTACACGGCTCTCATGGGCGAATGGCAGGGCGACGACCTCAACAGCGTCTGGCGCAACTTCCTCAACCCCGACAGCCGCGTGCGCCAGACGCCCGAATCCAGGGGCGCCCTGCAGGCCTCCCTCGTCGCCGACCTGCGCCGCACCACCGCCCGTTACCCCGACGACGGAAACCTCAAGGCCCTCATCGCCGAACTGCGCCGTCGCAGCGCCCACTTCGAGACGCTGTGGGAGTCGGGCGCGGTCGGCGAGCACCAGGCCGCCCGCAAGACCGTCGACCACCCCGTTGTCGGCGCGCTGACCCTGGACTGCGACATCCTCAGCGTCACCGGCAGCGACCTGCGGATCATGGTCTACTCCGCCCAGCCCGGCACCGAGGACGCCGACCGGCTGGCGCTCCTGAACGTCATCGGGACGCAGTCGCTCGTCGGGTAAGAAGCGATTTACGAACCGAGGGATACGGCTGCTGCTCGAACTTCCAGGCGGCCCTGGTGTCCCACGGTGGCGTGCTTGCTCCGTCCGCGTCCGGTTCCGGCATGTCGTGCGATTGCCTCGCACACTGGCTCGGGAATGCCGCCGGCCAGCCGGACCGGAGCCGCCGCTACGGCTCCGACCTCACCGACGCGGAGTGGGCGATCGTGCGGCCACTGCTGCCCGTCCCGGCCTGGCTGAACGGACAAGGGGGCCGCCCGGAGGGCTGTTGCCACCGCCAGCTGATCGATGCGGTGCGCTATCTGGTCGCCGAGGGTGTGCGCTGGGCCAGCCTGCCCGCCGACCTCCCCAGGTGGCGGGCCGTGTACCGGTTCCTCCGCCGCTGGCGCGACAACGACTTCATCAAGGAGCTCTACGGCCGGCTGCGCACAATGCTGCGCGCCCTGGCCGGGAAGAAGCAGGCGCCCACCGCCGCGATCATCGATTCGCAGTCGGTGAAGGCCGCCGCCACCGTCGGCGCGGTGACCCGCGGCTATGACGCCGGGACGCTGGAGGGTCTCCTCCGGGCCGGCGCAGGGGTCGTCGTCGGCGAAGTCGCCCGGGGTGGGAAAGCCAACGAGGTGATGGTGGGTGTGTGTTCATGACGCTGGTCCTCGGCTCGTGGTGGTCTCGGGGGCGCGGGAGGGAGCACCGCCGCCGGGGATCGCCGCGAGCAGTTCGCGGGTGTAGGCGTGGCGGGGGCGCGTGAACAGTTCCTCCGGCGGCCCTGTCTCGACGATCCGGCCGGCCCGCATGACGGCGACCTGGTGTGCGATCTGGCGTACGACGGCCAGGTCGTGGGAGATGAACAGGTAGGCCACCCCTGTGTCGGCCTGCAACTCGACCAGCAAGTCCAGTACCTGTGCCTGCACGGACACGTCGAGGGCGGAGACCGGCTCGTCGCAGACCACCAGGTCGGGGGAGAGAGCGAGGGCGCGGGCGATCGCCACGCGCTGCCGCTGTCCGCCGGACAGCTCCGCCGGCCGGCGCTCCAGTGCGGCGGAGGGAAGCGCCACCCGGTCGAGCAGTTCGCGGGCGCGGGCGAGCCGGGAGGCGCGGTCGCCGACGCCGAAGGCGCGCAGCGGCTCGGTGATCACCTCGGCTATGGAGAAGCGGGGGTCGAGGGAGGCGTAGGGGTTCTGGTAGACCAGTTGGGCGCGGCGGCGCAGTTGCCGGGCCTGGGCGCCGCGCGCGGCGGTGACGTCGGTGCCGTCGAAGAGGATCTGTCCGGCGATCGCGTCGGCGAGCCGGAGCACCAGGCGGGCGGTGGTGGACTTGCCCGAGCCCGACTCGCCGACCAGGGCGAGGGTCCGGCCCCGGTGGAGGGTGAAGCTGACGTCGTCGACGGCGCGCAGGGTGCGGGGCCCGTCTCCGGCGTGGGGCAGTCTGAACTCCTTGACCAGGTGGCGTGCCTCGACCAGAGGTGCCGCGTCCGCCTTGGGGAGGGAGACCGGGGTGCGGGGCCGGGCGGTCGCAAGGCTCGGGGCACTGGCCAGCAGGCGCCGGGTGTAGTCGTCCTGGGGGTCGGCGAGGACGTCACGGGTGGGACCTGCCTCGACCACCTTGCCTCGCGACATCACGACCAGCCGCTGGGCCCGGTCGGCGGCGACCCCGAGATCGTGGGTGACGAGCAGGACGGCGGTGCCCGACTCCGCGGTGAGGCGCTGGAGATGGTCGAGGATGACCCGCTGCACGGTGACATCGAGGGCGCTGGTGGGCTCGTCGGCGATGATCAGCTCGGGCCGTGCGGCGATGGCGATTGCGATCAGTGCCCGTTGCCGCATGCCGCCGGACAGTTCGTGCGGGTACTGCCGGGCCCGGACGGCGGCGCCGGGCAGTCCGGCCCGGTCCAGGACGGCGACCGCCTCTGCGGGGGCCGAGCGACGGGTCGCGAGACCGTGGATGCGCAGCACCTCGGCGACCTGGTCGCCGATGCGCTTGACCGGGTTGAGGGAGACGGTCGGATCCTGGGGGACCAGTCCGATGCGTCTCCCGCGTACGGTGCGCAGTTCCGCCTCCGACAAGGTGGCCAGGTCGTGCCGGCCGAAGCGGACGGTGCCCGCTTCGATGCTGCCGTTCGCCGGCAGGAGCCGGGTGATGGCGTGCGCGGTCGTGCTCTTGCCGGAGCCGGACTCGCCGACCACCGCCGTCACCTGTCCCGGCCACACGTCGAGGTCCACGCCCCGGACGGCCTCGACCGTGCCGCCCCGGGTGCGGTACGACACCGACAGGCCGCGTATCTGGAGCAGGGGTGTGCTCACGTTCTCACCGTTCTCACGTTCGTCAGTCATCGCTGCCGGGACCATTCGCCGTCCAAGGCCCGGGCGATGCGGTTGGCGGCCAGCACGGTCGCGGCGATCGCCAGCCCCGGCAGTGCGGTCAGCCACCAGGCGTTGGCGAGGTAGTTGCGACCGTCGGAGATCAACGTCCCCCACTCCGGGGCCGGCGGCGGCGCCCCGTAGCCGAGAAAGCTCAGCGCCGACACGGCCAGGATGGAGGAGCCGAAGTCGAGGGTGGCCAGCACGATCACCGGGCCCGCCGCATTGGGCAGCACATGCCGGCCCAGCACCGAGTACCAGCGCGCTCCGCTCGCTCGCGACGCCTCCACGAACGTCGCCTGCCGCACTCGCAGCACCTCCGCGCGCGCCACCCGCGCGAACGCGGCCACACTGGCGATGCCGACCGCGACCGCCACCTTCACCGTGCCGTAGCCCAGCGCGGTGACCAGGGCCAGGGACATGAACAGCGCGGGGATGGACAGCAGCACGTCGACGAAGCGCATCAGGACGTCGTCCACCCAGCGGCCCACGAACCCGGCGACCAGTCCCAGCAGGCCGCCGACCACGAAGGCCACCAGCACGGCGATCAGCGTGGCCTTCAGCGACAGTTGGGCGCCGTGGACGACCCGCGAGAACACATCGCGGCCCAACTCGTCGGTGCCGAACCAGTGACGGTCGCTCGGGCCGCGGAAGTTCTGCGACGGCACGCCCTTCAGCGGATCCTGCGAGGTGAACAGGCCGGGCCGGAACGAGGCCAGCACCACCAGCACGAGGACGACGACCGACATCACCAGTCCCGGGCGGAGAAGCAGGAACCGCAGCAGTCGCCGTACCTCCACGCGGCGCCCGGAATCAGGATCGGTCCCCGCCTCGACCGGGCGGGCTGGTCCCGGTGCCGCCTCGGCCGGGTCGTCGATGTCGGGCACAAGGCTCTGGCTCATGCGAAGGCTGCCTTCCTGTCCGAGGCCACCACGATCCGCGGGTCGAGGAGCGGATAGACCAGGTCGATGACCAGGTTTGTCGTCACGAAGATCAGCGCCCCGAACACCACCACCCCCTGGACCAGTGGGATGTCCTGGGCCGTGACCGCCGCCGCGGTGACGCGGCCGAGGCCGTCGCGGGAGAACACCGTCTCGACCACGACGGAACCGGCGATCAGCTGCCCCACCAGGAGGCCGACGACTGTCAGCGCCGGCAGGGACGCGTTGCGCAGCGCGTGCCGCAGATGGACCCGCCACCGGCCGGCGCCCTTGGCCCGCGCGGTCTCCACATACGCCTGGTCCAGCGCGGTGAGCAGGCTCTTGGCGAGCACCTGCGCGATCTGCGCGCCGGTCGGCACCGCCAGAGTCAGCGCCGGCAGTACCAGCCCCTTGACTCCGCCGTTGCCGAACGCGGGGAACCACTGCAACCGGAAGGAGAACGTCTCGACGAGCAGCAACCCCACCCAGAACGTCGGGACGGACACCCCAAGCGGCGGCAGTGACAGCAGCAGCTGACGCAGGCCGCGTACAGAGGTGTAGGTGGCCAGCACCGCCAGACCGCCACCGAGGACAACCGCGAGCAGCAGTGCCGCGCCGGTCAGCTGCAGTGTCTGCGGCAGCGCGTCGGCCAGCGTCGAGGTGACCGGGCGGCCGGTGGACACCGAGTCGCCGAAGTCCCCGCGCACCGACCGCCCCAGGTACTCGGCGTACTGCACCGGCACCGGCTTGTCGAAGCCGTACTCGTGCCGCAGGGCGACGATCTGCTTCGGATCGACCTGGCCCGAGTCCATCCCGGCACCGGCCATCGCCGTGACCGGGTCGCCCGGCAGATAGTCCAGCACCAGGAACGAGACCGTGTACGCCGCCCACAGCACCCCGACCGCCTGCGCGAGCCGTTTGATCACATAGCGGCGCACGCGTCAGCCCTTCCAGGTGTCGTGCAGCTGGAGCCGGCTGGAGGCGTCGAAGTCCAGGTCGTGCGCCTTCTTCGACACCCCCAGCTGGGTCTCGAGCTCCACCACCGGCACGTAGTAGGCGTTCTGCACGAGCGACCGCTGTGCCTGGCCGACCAGTTGGCGGCGCTTCGCCGCATCGACGGTCGCGGCCTGTTCGGACAGCGCCGTGTCGAGGGAACTCGCAGGGAGGTGGTAGAAGTTGGCCAGCCTGGTGGAGAAGGAGCTGCGCAGGATGTCCGGGTCGGCCCGGGTCACGTTTCCCCACACCGCGTCGAAGTCACCGGACTGGAGCGTCGGGGCGAACTGGGTGACCTGGAGCTGCTTGAGGACCACGTCGACACCGACGGCCTTGAGCTGCTGCTGGATCAACTCCAACGCGGGCTGGTTGGTGGCCGCGTTGGGGAACCACTTGACGGTCAGGCTCAGCTTCTTGCCGCCCTTGGCGCGGATTCCGTCGCTTCCGGTCTTCCAGCCTGCCCCGTCCAGCAGCGACTTGGCCTTGGCTGCGTCGGACGTCAGGTCCGGGGCGAGGCTGGTGTAGTCGGGCGTGGTGTGGGCGAGGACGCTGGTCGCCGGCTGGGTGCCGGTCGGGAACACGGTGTCGGCGATCTGCCGCCGGTCGATGGCGTAGAGGATCGCCCGGCGCACGTGCGCGTCCTTCAGGGCCGGCCGTGAGTTGTTGAGGCCGAGACCGAATACGACGCCGGGGTTGGCCCGTCTCTGAAGGGTGACCCGGCCGCCCCTGAGCGCCGCCTCGTTGGCCTTGCCGACGCTGCTGATCGCGTCCACCTGGCCGGACTGGAGACTGCCCGCCCGTACACCCGCCTCCGGGACGACCTTGAACACCAGCTGGTCCAGGTACGCCTCGCCCTTCTTGCTCCACCGCGAGGAACCCCACACGTATCCCGTGCGCCTGACGAGGGTGATCGACTGGTTCTGCACGTATTGCTTCAACACGAAGGGCCCGGATCCGATCACCCCGTCGCTGCACTTCTGCTGCGGGGTCTTCTTCACGCTCGCCGACGACTCGATCGCCAGCGAGTGAGTCGAAGTGGCTTGGAGAAACTGGGCGTTGGGCTGTTTGAAAGTGACCTTGACGGTGAGCGGGTCGACGACCGTGGTGCTCTTGACGCCGCTCAGATAGCCCTCGGCGAGCGTCCCCAGGGCGCCGAGCTTCGGCACCGCGTCGAAGTTGTCCTTGACCACCCGAGCGGTCAGCTTCGACCCGTCGCTGAAGGTGACACCCGGGCGCAGATGGAAGGTGAACGTCGTGGTGTCGGAGCTGACGTCCCAGCTCTTCGCCAGCCACGGCACGATCTTGCCGGTTCCGGGGTCCTGGTCCGTGAGGGAGTCCACGATCTGACGCAGCGAATAGATGGTCTCGTTGCTGGCGACCTGCTGCGGGTCCACGCAGCCGGCGTCCGAGCCCACCGCGAAGGTCAGGGTGCCGCCGGACGTGGGCTGCCCGGTGCCGCTGCCTGCGTCGCCGCCGCCCGATCCGCAGGCGGTCAGCAGGACACTGGTGGTCACAAGGGCGGTCAGTGCCGCCCACCGGGAGGTTCTGACATGGGGAAGTGCGGTCACGGAGGGTTTCTCCTACTCGTGTCACCAGGCGCGGGTGTGGTACGGGGCCCGGCCGTACGTGGGCGTGCGGCGCCGGCCGACGCGATGCCGACGCCGGGGGAGCGCTGTGCAGACGGGGATCAGGGGAAAGCGAGGTTCAGGCGCAGACGGATGCGGCCGGGACCGGTGCCGGACTGCGACCAGCGCCGGGAGGGCCCGTCAGACCTGACAGAGACAGCTGGTCGAGCGCTTGAGGTCGATGTGGCGCCGACGCGAGAACCGGGAGAACACGGTGGCGCCGGCGAAGCGGGCGCTGAGGTCACCACCGTGCCGCATGCCGGTCCTCCACATTCCGGGCCCCGGCCACGGGGCCACGCGCTTGCGGGATCGTCGATGATCCCGCCGGGCTTTCACCTGGAGCACCCCACACCGCGTGGGAGGGTTGCCGGTCAGCGAGCCAGGGCTTGACGCTGACACTCAATGCCACTGTTGATCGTACGGAGAGATCTTTCCGTTGGTCAACGGCCGGGGGACGGCTCAGGAGCCGCCGCGCTCGCGGGGGATCTTCTGGCCGGCCTCGATGGCCACCGGCAGCCGGTTCTCGGCCGGGGGCAGCGGGCAGGTGGCCAGGTCCGTGTAGGCGCACGGCAGGTTCGCGGCCCGGTTGAAGTCCAGGAGGACCGTGCCGTCGGCGGCGGGCGGCTCCAGGGTGAGGGCCCGGTTGGCGGCGTAGGTGGTGACCCCGGAGGTCGCGTCGGTGAACAGCACCATCAGTCGGCCCGCGCCATGGCCGGGGAACGCCGTCAGCGACAGCCGGCGCCCCTGCAGTTCGAACTCGACTCTGCCCGGAGCCTCGTACACGTGCTCCAGGCCCTCGACCGCGGCGCCCACGGTGGTCGGTCGTGGCATGTCGAAGGGGATGTAGCGTCCCGTCACGGCCCAGCGCGGGTCGGGGGCGTAGGCGGGAGTTCCGGTGAAGGCCGTGCGCAGCGGCGCGCCCGGGTGCCGGGGGCGCACGATGTCGTGGCCGCCGCGCCTGGCGACCTCGATGACGGCGTCTTTCCAGACGGCGTCGACGCCGCCGCGTTCGGGAAGGACGCCGAAGCGGTGTTCACCGTGCACCGGCGTTCCGTCGACGAGCAGTTCCTCGCCGTCATCGAGGTCTACGACGATCCCGGCGGCGCCGGTGCGCCATGCACCGGGTGCGTCCGGGAAGCGCTGGGGCCGGTCGTCGAGCCAGTGCAGGCCGGTGATCGCCAGGAACCCGTGCGGGGCGGAGAGCCGGGCCTCCTGGGCGCGGTGCCACTCCAGCCAGTTCTCGGCGAAGGTGTGGAAGTCGGTCGTGGTGGCCTCGGTGGTCATGGGATCTCCCTCGTCAGGGGGGACAGGGGCAGCAGGTCGGGCCGTAGGTTCAACCGGCGTGCTCAGCGGGCCAGTTCGCCGAGGAGCCGCCAGGTGCGTCGGCGGTCGGCTTCTCCCGCGATCTCGGTGCTTGAGAAGACGACTTCGGTGGCGCCGGCGTCGCGGTAACGGCGTACCTCGGCCTCGACGGACTTCTCGTCGCCGATCACGGCCAGGTCGGCGGCCCGCCGGCCGCCGGAGAGTTCGATGACTCGGGCGTAGGACGGGATCTGTTCGTAGAACGCGAGGCTTTCGGTGGCCTTGGCCCGCACCGCGTCCACGTCGTGGGTGACCACGCCGGGCACCAAGGCCACGATCCTGGGCGCGGGACGGCCGGCGGCCTCGGCCGCGGCGGTCAGGGCGGGCACGATGTGTTCCGCCAGGGCGCGCGGTCCCGCCAGGTAGGGCAGGATCCCGTCGGCCAGCTCGCCGCTGACCCGCAGCGCCTGCGGGCCCATCGCGGCGACCAGCAGGGGGACACCGCTTTCGGCGCCCGGTACCCGGGCCGGGACCGGGGTGGTCGCGGTGAGGAGTTCACCGTGGAAGTCGGCTGTGCCGGTCTCGGTCAACTTCCGTAGTGCGGTGAGGAATTCACTCAGCCGGGCGATGGGGCGTTCGAAGGGCAGGCCGAAGCCGGTCTCGGTCAGCAGCTTCGTGCCCAGGGCCAGGCCGAGGTGGTAGCGGCCATGGGTCGCGGCCTGGGCGGTCTGGGCCTGGCTGGAGACCAGCAGCGGGTGGCGGCCGAAGACGGGGATCGCGGAGGTGCCGACCTGCAGTCCGGGCACTTCCCGCCCGACGATCGCCGCGAGCTGGGGTGAGTCCGCGCCGAAGGTCTGCCCGAACCAGGCCGACGTGATACCGAACCCCGCGGCCTCCTGGGCCAGCTGAACGGTGGCGTCGACCTGGTTCGGCGCGTCGGACGCGTTGAGCGCTACTCCAACAGTCATGTCAGTCAGAACGGGCGCCGGACGCATGCGCATTCCGGTCCCTGTGTGACAGCTTCTTGTCAGTCATGTGTCCTCAGTCCCTTTGTCCTCGGACGTCAATGGAAGGGCCGTCCCGGTGCTCAGCTCGCCTGCTGCCGGTCCCGCGCGGACCGGTGCGTGAGAGGTTCGCGCAGGCCGAGGTTCTCGCGCAGGGTGGCGCCGGTGTACTCGGTGCGGTAGATCCCGCGTTCCTGCAGTTCCGGGACGAGCCGGTCGACGATGTCGTCGAGGCCGTCGGGGATGAGGTACGGCGTGACGTTGAACCCGTCGATCGCGCCGTGCCGCACGAAGTGGGCGAACTTGTCGGCCAGGCCGGACGGAGTGCCGACGTGCCCGCGCTGCGGGCCGAGCGCGATGACGGTCTCGCGCAGCGACCAGCCGTGCGCCTCCGCCTTGACCCGCCATTCGGCCACGACCGCGCGCGGGTCGGCGTTGCGCCGGGCGCCGAAGGAGCCGTCGTTCTCGGTGACCACCGGATCCTCCTTCGGCAGGGGCCCGTCGGCGTCGCGGTCGGACAGGTCGATGCCCCACAGCAGCCCGGCGATCCCCAGCGCCGTTGCCGGCGTCACCTGTTGGAGCCGGATCCAGCGCTTCTTCTCCTGGGCCTCCTCCTCGGTGGCGCCGATGATGATCTCGGTGCCGGGCAGGATCCGCAGGTCGTCGTCGGGTCGGCCGACGGCGCGCAGCCGGGTTCGGATGTCCTCGGCGAAGGCCAGCGCGTCGTCGAAGTCGTTGCCGTGCGCGGAGAAGATCACGTCGGCGTTGCGGGCCGCGAAGTCGCGTCCCTCGCCGGAGTCACCGGCCTGGAAGATCACGGGATGCCCCTGGGCGCTGCGCGGCAGGGTCGGGGCCAGGTCGACGTCGAACTGCGGTCCGCGGTGGCGTACGCGATGTACGGCACCGGGCACGGACCACTCCCGTGCACCCGAGGAGTCGGCGATCGCACCGTCCTCCCAGCCGTCCCAGAGCGCGCGGGCCACGGTGAGGAACTCCTCGGCGCGCCGGTAGCGGTCGGCGTGGTCGAGGTAGCCGCCGCGGCGGAAGTTCGCGCCGGTCCAGGCGTTGTCCGTGGTCACCACGTTCCATCCGGCGCGGCCTTCGGAGAGCAGGTCGAGGCCGGAGAGACGGCGGGCGAGGTCGGCGGGCTCGTTGAACGTGGAGTTGGAGGTGGAGACCAGGCCGATGTGGCGGGTGACCGCGGCCAGTGCCGCGAGCTGGGTGATCGCGTCCGGCCGCCCGGCCACGTCCAGATCGTGGATCCTGCCGTCGACCTCGCGCAGCCGCAGCCCCTCGCCGAGGAAGAACGCGTCGAACAGGCCCCGTTCGGCGGTCTGGGCGATCCGGCGGAAAGAGGCCGGGTCGATCTGGGAGCCACTGTCGGGGGCTGACCAGATGGTCCAGTGGTTGACGCCCTGGAAGAACACCCCCAAGTGCAGCTGGGCGTGCGGCCGGGGGACGTCGAGGGGATCGGTGCGGGTCATCGGACGTCCTCCTGGGCGGCCACGGCAGCGGCGGCGAAGCGATTGGCGGGGCGCTCCAGACCGAGGGTCGAGCGCAGAGACGTACCGGGCAGCGGGCGGGCGACGAGGCGCCGCTCGGACAGGGCAGGCAGCACGAGACGGGAGAGGACGGGCAGGTCCTCGTCCAGCACCAGCGGATGCAGCCGTACGCCGTCGACGTGACGGCTCAACTCTGCGAGGACGAACACCAGTTGATCGGCGGAACCGATGTGCCGAAGCCTTCCCCGGTCCCTCCACGGCGCGTGCCGCTCCAGGTCGGCGACGCGCTCGGAGGCCGTGACCTGTGGGGTGTCCAGTGCCACCTCGACCTCGGCGAAGACACGGGGCGCATCGGCGCCGGCAGCGGCCGTGCCGACCGACGCGAGGTCGCGTCCCTCGACGAGAGCGACGTCGAGCTGTGCGGCGGGAACCCGGTCCGGCCGGCCCAGGACGACAAGCTGCCCTTGCGGCGGGCGCGGCACGATCGCCGGGCCCTTGACGGCATACGTCTCGCCCGTGAAGTCGATGTAGTGCAGCCGCTCGCGGTCGAGGTAGCGGCTCGTGGCCACGGACCGGATGACCGCATCGTCCTCCCACGAGTCCCACAGGGCGCGGGCCACCTCCACGCCGTCCTGGGACTCCCGGACCCGCGCGCCGGCGTCGGCGATCAGCGGCCGTCCCCAGGCCCGGGCCGCCTCAGGATGCTCCTCCTCCGCCACCACCCATCCGGCGCGCCCCGCGGAGATGTGGTCCAGGGACGCCAACTGGCTGGAGACATGGAAGGGTTCGGCATACGTGACCGGGACGACGGGCGCGATCCCGATGGTGCTCGTGGACGCCGCGATGAAAGCCGCCCGCTCCACCGCACCCATACGGCCCACCGGATCCGGTGAGGCGCCGGGTGGCAGCACTCCGTCATCAAGGGTGACCAGGGTGAACCCGGCGTTCTCGGCGACGGCGGCGACCTGGGCCACACGGCGCGGGGTGAGCAGCTGATCGGGGGAGTGGGCGGCGCGGCGCCAGGCCGCGGGGTGGGCACCGTCGCCGTCGATCTCCAGGGCGAGGCGCAGGGCGGGGCCGGTCAATGGGGTTCCTTCCGGGAACACGACGACTCGCGGCCACAGGGCCACGACGAGACCGCCGGCGGGACGGGCCGGCGGGGGTCAGACGCCTACGGAAGGACAGACGGCGGAGGAGGTACGGCAGTAGTCGACATGCCGCCGGGTGATGAGCCGCGCACCGGTGCACGCACCGCGCGGCGCCGCGCCCAGTACGTGCATCAAAGCCTCCACCGGTCAGGAACTTTGCCGTTCAACGTACGTCGCCCGCCCCTGTGGGTGTCAAGGCCGAGCACGGCGGAGGGGCACCTCGTCCGCTGGGACGCATGGTGGACGCATGTTTCCCGTTGTGCTTTGATCCGGGCCATGGAGACCACTGGCGGGGCACACACGGTGCTGCTCGACCCGTTCTGGGTGAGCCGCCGCGCCGACCAGTTCGACCAGGTCTGTCGCTGATCACCGTTCGACGGCTCGCCATCTCGTACTTCTCTCTCTGCCTGCAGCCTTCTCCCGTCCTCGACCAGCCGCTCTCCGGGCGTAGCTGTGAGACGCCCGCATCAGCCCTGCCGTGAAGGAAACCTCCATGGCCCGGTCCACAGCCCTGCCTGTCATCGACTTCTCCCACCTCCACGCCCCGGGCGCGGGCAGTGACGCCTTCCACGTCGAACTCCGCTCCGCCGCCCCCGGAATGGGCTTCGTCCATGTCACCGAGCCGTGACCCTGCCGCTGTCGCTGCTGTCGCTGCTGTCGCTGCTGTCGCTGCTGCGCCGGGCCGCCACGCCGTCCCGTCCGCCGGCATCCGCGACGGCGAAGCACGCCGGCGTGGTCCCCCGCCCCAAGGAGACGACCTGACCACCCGCGGCGCGGGCGCCGCACTCGTCGGCTCCCTCACCCCACCGCAACCCAAGGAGTACCCGTGAGTTCGACCAGAACCCGGCCCGCCCTCGTCGTCCTCGGCGCGGCGACCCTGTTGACCGCCTCCGTCGCCGTTCCGCAAGCCTCGGCGGCCGGCCGCACGTCCACGGCTCTCGCCTGGTACGACGCGACAGCCGAAACCATCGCGACGGCCGGAGCCCCCACCCAGATCACCAACAGCCGTACCTGGGCCATCAGTTGGCTCGCAGCCGCCCGGGCGACCCGGAGCGTGCCCGCCGGTGTCGACCGCGGTGCGTATCAGGAGGCGGCGCTTGCCGGGGCCGTACACCGCGCGCTGGTGACGTCGGCCCCGAGCCGGAAGGAGCAGCTAGACGCGACGTTCAAGGAGACCCTCGACGCGATTCCCGACGGCCCGGCCGAAGAGCGGGGCGTCACGGAGGGAGAGCGACAGGCGGACATCGTCCTCGCGTCGAGGCAGGGCGACGGACTCGACCCCGCCTCGGTCAACGCGCCCTATCCGGTGAAGACCGCGGCGCCGGGCGTGTGGCAGCCGACGCCACCCGACTATGCGCCGGCGGCCCAGTACGGCAACCGTCTCGCCAAGCCGTTCCAGCTCAGGACGCAGAGCCAGTTCCGGCTCGGTCCGCCGCCCGCCCTGGACTCGCGGCGCTATGCCGTCGACCTCGCGGAGGTGCGGGCGTACGGCGCCGTCGACAGTACGGTGCGCAGTGCTCACCAGACCGAGACCGCCACCTTCTGGCTCGGCTCCTCCCTCACTCTCTACACCGAGCCGCTGCGCGTGGCGCTCTCCCGCACGGACCAGGGGATCGCCGGGCAGGCCCGGCTGGTCGCGCTGTTCCACGTGGCACTGGTGGACACGCAGATCGCCACCTCCGACAGCAAGTACGCCTACGAACGCTGGCGTCCGGTCACCGCGATCCGCACCGGCAGCCTCGATCCCGACCCGGACTGGATGCCGCTGCACAACACGCCGGCGCACCCGGACTACCCGAGCGGCCACAACACCTACGCGGGCGCCGCGCAGACCGTGCTGTCGGCGCTTGTAGGTCCGCGTACCGCTCCGTTCGCACTGACCAGTCCCACGGCGCCGGGCGTGACCCGGACCTACACCACGTGGAAGCAGCTCTCGGACGAAAACGTCGACGCCCGGGTCTTCTCCGGTATCCACACCCGGTCGGCCGACGAGGCGGGGATCACCCTCGGCACGAACGTGGCACGGTACGTCCTGCAGAACACGGGACGCCTCCTCGCTCCGCGCTGACTCTCCGCGCAGTCACCGCCGGCGCGGCGGCGACGCTCACTCGAACGCCGCCGCCGCGTCACGCAGAGTTTGGGCCGCGGCCGCCGGGGAGTCCGGTCCCGGGGCGACCGGGCGGTAGGCGACCGAGCGAAGGGTGCCGGCGTGGCGGAAGACGCCATGCCGCTCGCACGGCGGCCAGGACACGGCGAGCTGCGGGGCGATCAGGCCCGACCCCGTGGGCGTGCCCGCACGTTCGTTGCTGCCGGAAGGTGACGTGAGCGCGTCCCGAAGAGGCGGAGACGTTCTCCGTGTCCGCAATGCAAGACCTGCCCGGGAACTTCTTGACCAGCCTGGTGGACTTCTGCTGAACTCCCGAACCATGAACCCGCGCGTGGACCTGACCCGGCGGCGCCACATCGATCTGGCGCACGTCTCCAGCGCGTTTTGTTGTCGCTGACCCGGGAAGTGCTCCCCGGCGGCGGCCGGTGTGCGCCCGTGGCGCGTGCCTGGCAGCGGCGGTGCAAAGCCGCTGACACCGCGACGCCTCCCCGCGGGATCGTCGTCCCCACCTCCTGAGGGCTCCCCGTCTCCTCTCCTTCTCGTGTGAGCCGGGGCCCTGTTCGCGCACGCCGCCGCGGTCGCTGAGAACGCCGCTGCAGCGGTCCTGCGGCCACGTGCTCTCCTCTCCGGTCCGCCCGGCCCAGCGTCCGGCGCGTGGTCGAACAGTCCTGCGCAGTGCCAGCGCATTTGCCCAACGTTCCGACACACAGCACCCCTTGGCGTGCCCCAACTGTTCGGGAGGGACCCCCTCATGCCTCCGTCCATCCGCAAACTCACCGGCCGCATCGGCGCGGTCGTCGAGGGCGTCGACCTCACCGCGCCGCCCGAACCCTCGACGGTCACCGCGCTGCGTGACGCCCTCAACGAGCACAAGGCGATCGTGTTCGACGACGTGAACCTCGACAATGCCGGTCAGGAACGTGTGGCCGGTTGGTTCGGCGACCTCACCACCGCTCACCCGAACGTGCCGGCCGCCGACGGTACGACGCACGTGCTCGCCGTCGACAGCGAGACGTCCAAGGCCAACGAGTGGCACACGGACGTCTCGTTCGTGGTCAACCCGCCGCAGGCCACCACGCTGCGGTCGGTCGTGACCACGCCGTACGGCGGTGAGACGCTCATCGCGAACGCCGCCGCGGCCTACCGAGACCTGCCCGAACCGCTGCGGGCCCTCGCGGACTCGCTGTGCGTCGTGCACACCAACAGGTACGACTACGCCCGCCCTTCGGCCACGACGTCGCAACGGCAGGAATACGACCGGATCTTCGTCTCGACGCCCTACGAGGCCGAGCACCCGGTCGTGCGGGTGCATCCGCTGACGGGCGAACGCGGTTTGTTCATCGGTGGGTTCGCCAAGCGGATCACCGGTCTGTCGAGCAGCGTGTCGGCCGAACTGCTGCGCATCTTCCAGTCGTACGTGACCCGTCCGGAGAACATCCTGCGCTGGAACTGGGCGCCCAACCAGCTGCTGATCTTCGACAACCGGATCACCCAGCACTACGGGGCGGACAACTACGACGACCACCCCCGCCGCCTCAACCGGGTGACGATCGCCGGAGACGTTCCGGTCGGCGTCGACGGACGCCGCAGCGAGCAACTCGTCGGCGACGCCTCGCACTACAGCAGTGTGCTGGAGGTGGCGGCATGACCGAGCTCAGCCTCGAGGCACCCGCCGTCAGCGAGAGCCCGGACACCGAGACGACGAGCGCGCGGGAACGCGAGGTGTTCCTGCCCCGCGACGCCCGCCGTCGAGCGCCGCTCAGCACACTCCGCGAGCGCCTGCGCTGGCCGCTGGGCATCTACACGACTCCCGTCGTGATCCTCATCGCCTGGGAGGTGCTCGCCCGGGCCGGAGTGCTGGCGAAGACCTACGCTCCGGCACCGACCTCCATCGTGAAGTCCGCCGCCGATCTGTGGCAGCAGGGCGTCCTCGGGCCCGACCTGGCCATCTCGCTCCAGCGGGCCGGCACCGGTCTCACCATCGGGCTGACGGCGGGCGTCATCACCGGTGTGCTCGGCGGGCTGCTGCGCAGCGGTGAGTACCTGTTCAACGGCCTGGTGCAGGTACTCAACACGATCCCTCTCCTCGCGGTGCTGCCGCTGATGATCGTGTGGTTCGGCATCGACGAGCTCACGAAGGTGCTGCTGATCTCCTTCGGAGCCGGCGTCCCGATGTATCTCAACCTGTTCGCCGCGATCCGGGGCGTCGACCAGCGGCTGATCGAGATGGCACGCACGACGGGCGCGGGCACCTGGCGCCTGGTGACGCGCGTGCTGGTGCCCGGGGCCCTGCCGGGGTTCCTGGTCGGCCTCCGGTTCTCCCTCGCGTACAGCGTCCTGGGCCTCGTCGCCGCCGAAACGGTCAACGCCGACGCAGGACTCGGGTTCCTCATCACTCAGGGGCAGACCTATCTCCAGACCAACCAGGTCTTCGTGGGGCTGGTGATCTACTCGCTCCTCGGTCTGCTCGCCGACCAGTTCGTCCGGGCTCTCGAGCGGGTGCTGCTGCGGTGGCGACCCAGTTATGAGGCGTCATGAGCAGCGCAGTCGCGTCCGAGCCCCGTCGGCAGACCGGGGTCGCCGTCCAGCAGGTGGTCCGTCGGTTCGGTGACCGGGTGGTGCTCGACCACCTCGACCTCACGATCGCCGATGAGGAGTTGGTGATCCTGCTCGGCCCGTCGGGCTGCGGCAAGAGCACCCTCCTGCGGCTGCTCGCCGGACTCGACCGTCCCGATGGAGGACGCGTGGAGGTCCCGGCGCGGCGTGCGATCGTCTTCCAGGCCGACCGGCTGCTGCCGTGGCAACGGGTCCTGCGCAACGTCACCCTCGGCCTGCACGGACCCGACGCCGACCAGCGGGCCCGCGACGTGCTCGCCGAGGTCGGACTCGCGGGCCGTGAGAAGGCATGGCCCAAGGAGCTCTCCGGAGGCGAGGCCCAACGGGTGTCGCTGGCGCGAGCACTGGTTTCGGAGCCCGAACTGGTGCTGCTCGACGAGCCGTTCGCGGCCCTCGACGCCATCACACGACTGCGCATGCACGACCTCGTACGCGCACTGCGGACCAGGCACCACGCCGCCATGCTGCTCGTCACCCACGACGTCGACGAGGCGATCGCCCTGGCGGACCGCATCGTCGTCATGAGCAACGGCCGCATCGGCACCTCGCACGAGGTGCACCTCTGTGCCGCGGACCGCGAAGCGAGCGTCGCACGCGAGGAACTCCGCGCCCGGCTCCTGGAAGACCTCGGCCTCGCCGGCCAGCACTGACTTCCCCGAACACCCACCACAGAAAGCACGGCAACCCATGCGAAAGAGAACCACCGGACTCATCGGCGCCGCCGGCTCGCTCGCCCTGGCGGCTACCCTGGCCGGCTGCGGATCGTCGTCGCCGGACACCGACGCGCCGCTGAGCAACGCCGCCGGCACGAGCGACGCCAAGCACCCCGAGTGGAGCAAGTACGTCTTCACCATCGGCGACAACGGCGGTGACGGCAGCCAGGAGCTGGCGAAGCTGACCGGCGTGTTCGACAAAGCGCCCTACAGGGTGAAGTTCGCCCGGTTCACCTACGGCCCGCCGCTCGTGCAGGCCGCGGCCTCGGGCGACATCGACCTCGGCAGCGTCGGCGACGTACCGCCCATCACCGGTGCCGCGAAGGAGTACGGCTTCAAGATCGTGGCCGTCAACCGCTCGCTCACACCCGACCAGGCGGTCGAGAACATCATCGTGCCCAAGGGCTCGGCACTGAAGACCGCTGCCGACCTCAAGGGCAAGAGGATCGCTGTTCCGCAGGGCAGTTCGGCCCACGGTCTGGCCCTGAACGCGCTGAAGAGCGTCGGCCTCACCCCCAAGGACGTGAAGCTGGTCTTCCTCGACCCGGCGGCCGGCGCCACAGCGTTCAACACCGGCAAGGTGGACGCCTGGTCGATCTGGAACCCGCAGTCGGCGATCGCGGTCAGGAACGGCGCGCGGATCCTCGTCAAGGGGCTCCCACCGATCGACCAGACGAGCAGCTACTACGTCGCCAGTGACACGTCGCTGAAGGACAAGACCAAACGCGCGGCTCTCACGGACGTCCTGAAGAGGCTCTCGCGGGAGTTCGCCTGGGCCGTCAAGAACCCCGACAAGTACGCCCAGGCGCTCTCGAAGGAGCAGGGCATCCCGCTGGACGACGCCAAGGCGTCCCTGGCCGCCTACTCGAACCGGGTGACCCCGGTGCAGCAGTCGGACATCGAGCTGGAGCAGAAGCTCGCCGACGCCTTCCTGGAGGCGGGCCAGATCACCCGGAAGGTCGACGTCAAGTCGATCACCGACAACCTCCTCCCCGCCGGCTACGACAGCTCCAAGCTGAAGGTCACCTCATGAGCGCGGAACGGCGGCTCCACCTCAACGCCTTCCTCATGGAGGCGGGCCATCACGAGGCGGCCTGGCGGCTCCCGCACAGCAACCCCCGGGCGGACTTCGACCTGCGGCACTGGATCGAGCTGGCGCAGCTGGCCGAGAGCGCCAAGTTCGACTCCCTCTTCCTCGCGGACGGCCCCGCCCTCGTCGGCACCGGCGAGTTCCGGCCGCCGGGCCAGCTCGAACCGCTGACCCTGCTGACCGCGCTGTCCCAGGCGACCAGCAGGATTGGCCTCATCGCGACCGTGTCGTCGACCTACAACGAGCCGTACAACCTCGCCCGCCGACTGGCGTCCGTCGACCACGTCAGCGCAGGCCGCGCCGGCTGGAACATCGTCACCTCGGCAGGGGCCGACGAGGCCGCCAACTTCGGCCTCGACGACCGTCCCGGCCACGCCGAACGCTACGCCCGCGCCGACGAGTTCCTGAAAGTCGCAAGAGCGCTGTGGGACAGCTGGGAATCCGAGGCCGTCCTCGCGGACAAGGCCGGCGGACGCTACGCCGACCCCGCGCGGCTGCACCGGCTCGGCCACCGAGGCCGCTACTTCAAGGTGGCCGGCCCGCTCAACGTCGAGCGTCCACCGCAGGGCTACCCGCTGCTCGTCCAGGCCGGCTCCTCCGAGGACGGCAAGGACTTCGCGGCCCGCCACGCCGAGGCGATCTTCACCGCCCACACGACGTACGAACGCGCCGTCGCCTTCTACGCCGACATCAAGGCCCGCACCAGGGCGGCGGGGCGCGACCCGGACGGTGTGATCGTGCTGCCGGGCATCGTCCCCTACATCGGGTCGACCGAGGAGGAGGCCCGGAAGCTCGCACGGGAGTTCGACGAGCTGCGCGTGCCGGAGTACGGGCTGCGCCAGCTGGCCGCCGTGTTCGAGACCGAGCCGTCGGTCTTCGCACTCGACGCGCCTCTGCCGGACTTCATCCTCGCCAGGCCGAAGCTGGAAGGCTCGCAGAGCCGTTCGGACCTGATCATCGATCTCGCGGTGCGCGAGCAGTTGACGGTTCGCCAGATCATCTCCCGGCTCGGCGGCGGGCGCGGCCACTTCGAGTTCGTCGGCACGCCCGAGCAGATCGCGGACACGATCACCGCCTGGTTCGAGGGCGGTGCCGCGGACGGGTTCAACATCATGGCGCCCGCCCTGCCGTCCGGCCTTGCGGCCTTCGTGGAGCACGTGCTGCCGGTCCTGCGTGGCAAGGGCCTGTTCCGCGAGGAGTACGAGGGCACGACCCTGCGCGAGCACTACGGCCTTCCGGTCCCGGCGAACCAGTTCCACGGCTGAACCGCTTCCCGTGGGCGGTCCGCCGTCCGCCTGGCGTCGGTGCCCGTACCCACCGACCGCGTCGTGCCGCACCACCTCACCTTCCAGGGCCCCCAACCCACGGCGCGCTGACTCAGCAGGTGGCCCCCGGCGCCCGGGTTCCTTTCGCTGGTGCCGGGAGCGCGCGATGAGCCGGGTGATCGCCGACGCCGAGGCGGTCGCCCAGTGCCCGCGAGGCCACCCGGTGCGACGCTGACGGCGTCGCACCACGGAGCCAGCCCGATGCGACTCGGTGATTTCGGGGTACACGGGTCCCATGATCTTCTTCAGTAACCGGATCGGATGCCTAGGCTCCCTCCTCATCAGCGCGGTAGCGACCGTGATCATCTTCCTGATCTTCGCGCACTGATTCGGCCTCTCAGTTCCAGCGCATACGGAGGGCGGACAACTGCTCGATCCGTTCCTGGGTCAGCTGATCCTCGTCGTCACAGCCGTCTCCGCCCCACCCGGTTCTCCAGCGTCAGGCCGACTGAACGCAAGACCTCACGTGGAAAGGCGCAGGTCCAGCCGAACTGTCGCAACCAACCCGGCCGGCGGCGAGGGTGACCTGGGCTGAGCCCGCTGAGCCCGTGCGTCATGGCCACCCCTCCGCGAGCCGATGCTCCGGCCCGGCTCGCAGCTTCCCGCTCGTAGCGGACTGAAGGCGGCAAGGCCCGCCCCGGCCCGGGCCCTGAGCGGCGGGTGGCGGAAGGGTGTGGTGACACCGGCCGCCTTGTCGTGCGGCCCGTCGACGTGCTCGGGCTAGCACAGCTCAGCTCATCGGGTCCGCAGCGACGCGCCGCCATACGTGAGGCGGCATCAAAACATCACCCTGAAAGCCTAATAGTACTTCAATCAGCTTTATTGGGACCTGTTATGAGGTTCCGTCAGTTGCATGAAAAAGTCAAAGAATACCCTGTTCGGAGCTGAATCCCTGACTTTCCAAAATGCCCGTCGTGTCGGCTGTAGGTAGGTTCATCCACGAGTCGGCCGACGGGTCGGCGTCTCTCTGTACGACAGGAGATAGTGAGATGAAGCTTCGTTCGACCGTGGTCACGGCCGCTGTGTTGGCCGCCGCGGCCTTGGCCGCGACCGGTATGACCTATGCGTCGGCCGCCTCCGCTCCGGCGCCCCAGGAGGCCCCGGCCGCCGTTGCCGCCGCAACCGGCGGCGGCAACGGCAACGGCAACAACAACGGCAACAACAGCAACGGCGACAACAACGGCAACAACAACAGCAAGGGCAACGAGGGCGGGGGCAACGACCGGGGCGAGGACAACGAGGGCCGGGGCGAGGACAACGAGGGCCGGGGTGAGGAGGAGGGGGGCCGTATCCAGATCAACGAGCGGTCGTACTCCGCCCGCGCCGGTGACTGCATCACGGTGGTCAGCGGTCTGGGTGCGAAGACGCTGAACATCCGTAACGAGAGCCGCAGGACCGTGGAGGTGTTCCGCGGGGCGGTCTGCGACAACGGCGCGCCCATCGCCACCGTCGGACGCCACAGCTCCGCCTACGGTGTGCGCCCGGGCTGCGTCGAGGGCGTCGACGTCGACAAGGGTGTGCTGGCCAGCTTCCGGGTGGTCAAGCGTCACCACGACGAGTACTAGTCCGCGGCCGACCGTGTGACTGTGGAGGCCCCGGCCCGCCGGTATCGGGCCGGGGTCCCAGTTTGGCCCATGTGCGGGGCGGTCACGCCACCCCCCCCCGCAGCCCTGCCGGCGCCGGATGTCGGGCGCACGCCACCCGGTGTTCGCGTGGCCGTCCCTCGCCTTTACCGGCCCATCCACCTGCGGTTGCCACAGGACCCGGCAGGGTCAGCTTGGTTCCCGGTGAGGTGAGCTGTGGCGGGTCAGGGGACCCGCTCTTCTTCCCGTCGTGGCGATCCTGGTCTGGGAGGGGCGAGCTCAGGATTCGAGACTGAGTTCCGCCCAGACCGTTTTGCCGGGGTGGCGTGGGGTGACGCCCCAGCGTAGGGCGAGTCGTTCGAGGAGCTGCATGCCGAAGCCGCCGGGCTCGGTGCTCGAAGTGGCGCACATGCGGGGCTGGCGGTCGCCGTGGTCGCTGACCGCGATGCGCAGCAGCCGACCGGTCCAGGTGACTCGGATCAGGGGCGGGCCGGCACCATGACGGATGGCATTGGTGATCAGTTCCGAGACGATTAGTTCGGCGATCTGAGTCACCGGGTGCCGACGCAGCGGCCCGCCGAAACCTTCCACACAGTCGCGGACCCAGTGCCGGGCCGCCGCGATGCTCGCCGTGACCGCAGGGAAACGCGACTCGCAGGACGGGATTGCCGGTTCGCCTCTCACAAGCTTCCTCCAGCGTGCGTGGCCCAATGCCGCCGCCATGCGCGGGTGCGCAGCCGGTCGCAGACATCTGCCGGGTTACCCATGCGTGCCCGGTGAACCATCTGTGTCGGCCGGGGTGACCGCCAGAATTCTGTGCCGGTGCCGGGTGACACCGCGACCCGGGCCGCGCTCGACCACGTCGACCGCCAGGCCTTGCCCACCGTGGCCGACGCCCACCCGCCAAGCACCCGCAGATGCCACGTCGAGGACTGGGCGAGCTGGACCGAGTTCTGTGCCGCCCTTCCGGCGCTGTCGGGTCCGCCCGCGCCGAGCGAGGTGTGCGGCTGGAAGACGGCGTCACCCCGCTCGTCCGCTACCGGCTCATCGGCTTCGTGCTTCGCCCCGGCAGCAGGGGCGAAGCCACCGGGTGACAGGTCCCTGCTCGACGAGCAGCGGCGGAGTCCGTCCATCAGCAGGTTCAGCAGGCGATCGGCCTGGGATTCCTGCTCAGGCCGGGGGCCACCGCGAACGTGCCGATGAGGGCGGCGGCGACGTCTTCGGCCGCGATGTCGGCGCGGAGGTCGCCTGGGCGTGCCGGCGACGACAGGAGCCTTCGGCAGTTCGATTCCCGGGCTCGCTCGGGCGCCTCCCGAAGTGGTGGACATCTGCTGTCGGTTCTCGGGCTCTGGCTCGCTTTCCGTGAAGCGCGCACGCTGAGTGACGGCTGACGCTCGGATCGGCCTTCGGGAACTTGCCCGAAAACGACCAGTGCCGATCTTGATGTGGCCGACAGTGCGGCGCCGTGGAAGAGAGGTTGCTCAGGCTGGAGGAGCTGCTGTTCCCGTCCATCCCGGACCTGGCGATGCTATCAGTGGACGTGTGGCAGGGGCGCCCTTCCGTACTCGATGAGTACAAGCCCTACCTGGACGATCGTTAAAACCAAGGCTGCACCAACGCCTGGAAGGCATGGGAGGAGATCGTCCCGCTCGACTACAAAGGCAGCTACCAGCGAGTTCGCGCCTACTTCCGCGCCAAGCGCCTCTCGGCAGATCCGGTCACTGCACCGCCACCGTCACCGCCACCGTCACCGTCACCTCGCACGGTCGCCGGCTGCATCCTCCGCCACCCCGACACTCTCACCGAGGCGGAACAGCTCCGCCTCAAGGCCGTCCTGGTCCACTGCCCCGAAACTGGATGCACTCACCGGACACGTCCGTTCCTTCGCCGAGATCCTCACCGAGCGGCAAGGCCAGCGGCTGCACGAGTGGCTCGGCGCCGTCCGCAATGACAACCTGCCCGGCCTCCACACCCTTGCCGCGGGTATCGACCGCGACCGCGACGCTGTCATCGCCGGTCTCACCCTGCCCTGGAACTGGGGCGTCGCAGAGGGGAACCTCATCGACTCGGCTAGGAGCCACGCCGAGAACCAAGTTCTCCATGGCGTGAGGCATCGCTCCGAAGCTGGCAACCCAGGTCTCGACGAGATAGATCACGCCCACTTCGTATATGCCCAGAAAGAACCGGCCGTGGTCCAGCTCGCCGATCGGGGAGAGATGGCGTCCGATCGCTTCGCCCCACTCCGTGAATCGGTCATCCTCGCCCAGGCCAGCTCGGGGTCCAGCTCGAACGGCGTGCGTGCACAGCTGATCCCTGGTCCGCTGACGGTCACAGTCAAACCGCCGAACTCTTGCAGGAAGGCTTCCGCAGCGTCGTGCATGGCGAGGCCGACCGCTAGCAGCATCGTGCTTCGTTGCCGTGCCGGCGCTGAACGGAAGGATGAGGACTGGCGGTGCTCGAAACCCGAGTGCGGGCCGGACTCGGACCACGGCAGGATGGGCGGATGGAGCAACCCCTTGAAGTGCCTGAACTCGCCGCTGACGAGGGATTCGCGCTGCGACCGTGGCGTCTTTCTGACCTTCCGCTGGTCCGTGAGGCGGCGGAAGATGACTACATCCCGTTGATCACGACGGTGCCCTCGCCGTATTCCGAGCCGGCAGGCGTCGCGTTCGTCGAACGGCAGTGGGGCCGGGCGATCACGAGGGCGGGGTATACGTTCGTCATCGTGACCTCTGCCGGTCTTCCGGTCGGCCAGGTGGGGCTGTGGTTGAGGGACCTGGAACAGGGCCGTGCGTCGCTGGGCTACTGGGTTGTCAAGTCGGCGCGCGGTCAGGGAGCCGCCGTGGCTGCTGTCAACGCCGTGGCCGGCTGGGCCCTGCGGGATCTGCGGATTCCCCGGCTCGAACTGTGGGTGGAGCCGTGGAATACGGCCTCCGTGCGCACTGCCGAGCGTGCGGGGTTCCAACGCGAGGGACTGCTGCGGGGGTGGCAGAAGATCGGGAACGAGCGCCGGGACATGTTCATGTATTCGCTGCTCAATGACGAGACGTGATGTCGTTGGTCCAGGCGCCGGGCCGGCAGGACCAACGGGCTAGAAACCGGGTCAGCCGACCTTGGCCGGGGCTTCGACCCGGGCCCGGGTGCTGGCGAGCCGGTAGGAGTCGGTGCCGGTCTCGATGATGGTGCCGTTGAAGGAGAGCCGGTCGACGATGGTCGCGCAGAGCCGGGGGTCGGTGAAGGCCTTCGTCCAGCCGCCGAACGACTCGTCGGAGGCGATAGCGACGCTGTACTTCTCCTCGCGCTCGGTCAGGACCTGGAACAGCAACTCGCGCCGTGCCGGTCCAGTTCCGTGTATCCCAACTCGCCGATGGACAAAAGGTCGTCGCGGCCGTCAGCAGCTCGGCAAGGAAGCCGCGTAGGTCAGCTGGTCCTTCACCGCCCGGTCGGCGATGTCGGCGAACTCCTTGCGGATCGACGGCAGCCGCAGCAGACGGCAGGCGGTGTTTCGTCTCCGTCCCGCATCGATGCGATGCCCTAACCTTCGCCGTCGGGTAGCAAATGGTGTTCGTCTCGGTGTGCCCCACATGGCGTGCCGAACAGGTCAGCGCGACAGGGGCCCGGACCTTCGTACATGTGATGCCTGATCGTGCCGATGTTGATGGCTGTCTGGCCGGGCAGGGGAGGAGGAGTCGGTTGGCGTTGCAGGGCCTCGAGGGCCTCGAGGCGGCTCACAATCTCATTCTGAGGCACCCAACGCCTCATGGAGTGGGCTCCTTTGCTCTGACGTTCATGTCGGGTGCGGAAGCCGTACTTTCCGCTCATGTACAGCGGTGTTCCCCCGTACGTCAGCAGCACGCTTCAGGAACGCCCACATCGGGGCGGGATGATCCGGCACGAGCGAGGCATGGTGGGAGTAGCTAGCCGGCCGATGACGCAACTTTCGCTTGGTTGCTCGTTGCCAGTGGCGGTAGAGCAACAGGAACACGTGAGGTGCAGGAAGCGGCGTCTGAGTGGCTGCGACCGTGCCTGTCGGTGAGGAGCGGCTCATGCCAGTGGCGTGATCACCGACAGGTGTTGACAGGAGACTGAGTTGCTCACATGCGACCCAAGGTGAACTGGCTTGCCTGACCGCCTGTCAGACGGTGCCGGGGCGTTGTACACGTCAGCACTTCAGCACGTCGGGTGGCGGCTCGTCGTTGGAACCCTGTGGTCGGTCGGGGATGCAGCGGCCACAACAATCACGACAGCCATGTGCCGGCACCTCGTGCGCAACGGCACGATCGACGCGGACGCGCTTGCCCAGCCCTGCACAGGGCGACGCCGGCCATGCGTGACAGTCCGCCTCCGCGCTCCTCAAGGTGGGCACCCTTCGTGCCGGGGGCATCGTGACGGCCTCGTGCAGCGGCGAATGACGAAGCGGGAACAGTCGAGTCCGGGCGCATTCACAGTGGACTTGCTCAACGAATCTTCCACTGACCGCTGCTGTCCCTTCGAACCTGCTCGAATCATTCCACTCAACGCCGCGGCAACAGCCGCATTGCCTCAGGCTGGTGACCAGCGGCTGGTGATCGGTCGGGATCACTGCCCGCACTCCCATAGCTCGTGGTCACTTGGCTCGACGGCCACCAACCGAAGGAGAGAGCGTGAACCTGGTACATCGCAAGGCCGGTGCGAGACTGCTGGGCGCCGCCGCGGTCAGCGGCGCGCTAGTGATGGGTGCCGTCCTTGTCGGCACGCCGGCCTATGCATCGCCCTACAACTGCTCAAGCAGCTACACCGGTAACTCCTTCAACGTGCTGTGCAACACTGGCTCCGGCTCCTACCAGGCCGTCGTCAGGTGTTACAAGATCGGCGGCACTTCCTACACCCTGCGGTACGGCGCCTGGGTCAAGATCCACAACATATCGACCGCGACGTGCCTCAGCAGCGAGGAAGCCGCGTCCGGCAGTTGGAACGTCCGGAGCTATTAGTCCTGATCGGCCGCACGGTGAAGCGGGCCCGTCGGGATAGGTACGTCGCCTGGCGTTTCCAGAGTCTCTTCGACCTGGTCGGCGCCTGACACAACGGCTCGGGCGCCAGGAAGATCACTTGCTCGCGCCCGGGCCGTTCGCGGGTGCGCCGTCTCTTACGCCCGTAGGCGGTGGTGGGCGACGGCCACCATCGGTCTCCGCACAGTGGTCACCGCGGCCGGCCCGGTGGAGATGAAGTGAAGGCCCCTCGCGTGAACGACAAGCGCTTGACGAGGCCACCGGCGAGTGCAAGCGGTTCTCCTCGGCGACCTTCCGCCGTGGTGCCGCACGGCCCTGAAGGGCCGCTCGCAGCCGGACGGAGGGAATCCCACAGTTGCCGCTCGACGGCCAGCCCGTCAGCCCGGCCCGGGACGCAGGTCTCGCTCCTGCGATGACCGCTCTTGGGGTCGCGCTCCACGAGGAGGTCACCCTCGACAGAGCGACAGACAGCGGTCGCGGACGGCACCGACGCACGAGGCGAGGTCTGATCAGGCCGGGGTTTCGAAACCGGCACCGACTCCTACCGCCTCGCCACCACCCGTGCCCAAGCGGAACGAGCAGCCGTCTGGGTGCGGTCCGCCTGCTCTATCGAACTGGCCCGCGCTCATCGAGGATCACGGTCGGCTCTGAGAGGAAGACTTCCCGGTCGACGGGGCCATAAGCGATGTTGAACGTGTCGAGCCAGTACGACCAACCGCGGATTCCCAGGGCGCTGGTGAACCGGTAGTTCAACTGCCAGCGGACCCACTGCCCGGGAAGCAGTCGAACTGCCGGCGGCCTGCGCGGCCGAGGCGGCAACCCGTAGAGCGGCTCCACACGAGCGAGCACTCGAAGCCGATCACCTTCGTCCCGCAGGCTGACACCGATCTCGCGAAGGTCTTTCTGAAAGGATCAACCTCGCCCTCCATGTCCTTGCTGGTCAATGCACTCCCGCTCGCTGCGATCACATACCAACTATCGCCTCGCGCGTCTGCTGCTCGGTGGCGCCGGCGCTGCCGGCCTCCGGCGTGGTGAAGACGACCTGCGGTGCCCCGACGTGTCCGGCCGTGGCGGACGGCAGGTCGGCGCGGCCGGCGGCGCGGGCCGCGATGGCGTCCCCGGCGATCCGCGCTTGTACTGTCCGGCGTTCTCACCCCCCCCGTGGCACCGCCGAGGACGATCACGTCCCACTCCGATTGATCCGGGTCCACCGCTGCCGTCCTGGGAATCATTCGATTGTCCTTCCGCCGAGAAGGTCTGCCTGCGGGGCCGGCAGGTGTCAGAGATCCAGGACGACGTCCTGCGCGGGTCTGCTGCAGCAGATCAGGATGTTGCCCTCGCCCGGTGGCTCGACCGGGTCCGGAGAGTAGTCGACGGCCCCGGACATCATGGCGAGCTCACAGGTGTGGCAGACGCCGGTGCGGCACGACCACTGGACCGGAACGTCGCATGCTTCCGCGAGTTCCAGCAGGGAGCTCTGGTTGTCGTTCCACGCGACGGTCAGTCCACTGCGGGCGAAGGAGACGGAGGGACCGGCGCCAGGCGCGCCGTCCGGCTGGTGTGGCGCCCTTGCCGCGGGCGTGCCCTTGACCCCTGGAGTGAGGGAGGGGCCGCCGCTGAAGTTCTCGGTGTGCACGTGGGACGGCAGCAGGCCGGCCTTGACCAGCGCGTCGGTCATGCTGTCCATGAAGGCCGCCGGCCCGCAGATGTAAGCGTCGGCATCTGTGGGCAGGCCCAGACTGAGGATCCGCTCACTGGAGATGCGGCCCTCTTCCGAGTAGTCCTTGCCGCGCTCGTCGGCTCGGTCGGGCTTGCTGTAGTAGACGATGGAGCGTGCGTCGGCTAGGAGTGCTACCAGGTCACGGACCTCCTGGGCGAAGGGATGCTCACGGCCGTTGCGGGCGGCGTGCAGCCACCACACCTGTCTGCCGGAGGAGGCGTCCGCCAGTGCGTGCAGCATGGCCAGCACGGGAGTCGCGCCGATGCCGGCGGACACCAGCACGACCGGCGTGTCACCACTGGGCAGGTAGAAGGTGCCGCGCGGTGCGGCGAACTCCAGGCTGTCCCCGGTCCGGACGTGCGCGCGCACGTAGGTGCTCGCCAGGCCGTGTGGTTCCACCTTCACGCTGATCCGGTATGTGCCCGTGCCGGGCCGGCCTGACAGCGAGTAGCTGCGAATCAGGGACGTCCCGTCTTCGGTCGTGCGCATCCTCACGGTCAGGAACTGTCCCGGCAGCGCGGCAGGCAGGGCAGAGCCGTCAGCCGCGGCCAGGCTCAAGGAGATCACGTTCTCGCTCTCGGGATGGACGTCCGTGACGGTCAGAGGACGGAAGCCGCGCCACGCCGGGGGCGGGACGTTGGCTGCGACGGTGAGGCCGGCGCTGCCGGACGACGCGGTCGCGCCCTTGTCGGTCTGTTCGAGCAGATCCCGCATCGAGCCCTGCCAGCCCGGGCTGAGAGCCGGTATGCGCAGGGCACGGCGCACCTGGTCGGCAGTGTGACCGGAGAGGTAGAGGACGGAATCGATCTCCTCGACGGTCATGGCTTCCGGGCCGGTGGAGACCTTGACGATCTGCTGCCCGGCCTCCACCTCGCCCTCTTCGATGACACGCAGGTAGAAGCCGGGCCGATGGTGAGCGACCAGCAGCGCCGCCATGCGCGGTTCCTTCAAGCGCATGCCGACCCGGTAGCAGGTCACCCGCGGTTGCGAGACCTCCAGAAGGGCTCCGCCGACCCGGTACCGGTCGCCGATGCATACTTCGTCGTCGGGGAGCCCGTCGACCGTGAAGTTCTCCCCGAAGCTGCCCGGCGTCAGGTCGTCCCGACCCAGTTTCTCGGACCAGAAGCGGTAGGAGTCGAGTTGGTAGACCAGCACGGCCCTCATTTCCCCGCCGTGTCCGTCCAGGTCGCCCTGACCGTCTCCGTCGATGTTCAGCCGCCTCACCATCCGCGGCCCGGACACGGGCCGCTTGAGCACCCCGGTGTACACGGTCCTGCCGTGCCAGGAGACGTCCTTGGGCATCCCTACGTTGACTGATATCAAGGTGGCCACCGCTCACCCTCCTCGTCCTCAGCCGGTCACGCGGCCGAGGAATCCGTGGATGTAACGCTTATGGCGTCCAGGTGCGTTTCCAGGGGGGAGATGACCGGCTGGGAGCATATGGGTTTCGGCGTCGGGCGGATCTTGCGAGAAGGCGAGCTCGTCCGGCCCGAAGATTTCGTCGCGCTCGCCCCGGACGGCCAGCGATGGAACCTGGCTGGTGCGGTAGTACTCATGGAGCTGCGGGTGATGGCGGCCAGGTGATCGAACGTGCAGCGGTCGGATAGGCCGGGCATGTGGTGTCGGAACGTGTGGGAACTGCTGGGGAGTCCGTGCAGAAACAGTATTGTCGGCGCTCGCGCGGGGCCCGCCTCGCGATAGAACACCTGCTGGGCGTCGACGGTCGCGGTCCGACGATGCGTAGGGAGCACGGCGGCCTCCGATGGTCACCTGGAGTCATGGTGAGCTACTCGGTGTTACGCCTCGATGTAATGCCAGGAGAAATGCTGAATCCGAATTCAGCTTTTCTCCTCTATCAGCCGAATCGTTCGATTTCACCCTACCTGACCACCGCCGGGAGCCACCTCCACGCTGGTCCGCACCGGCGGTCTTCCTGGGCGAGGCGCAGCTTGGAATGAATGGGACGCACGACCGCTGACGTCGGTATCCGCAGCCCACTGTGATCCGCGCGAAAGAAGCGATCGACATGAGCGCTCCTGTCCCGGACCCGGCCGCTCAAGCGGTGGCAAGGAACCCGCTGGAGACCCCGGCCCGAGCGTCGGGCCCAAGCCATGCCCACTCAACGACCAGAGGCCGACAGCACCAGTCCTCCGCCATCGCCGCAGCTCAACCACTTGAAGCGAAAGGGGGAGGTTAACCCCAGGGAAACTTCCGGCACCCAACAGGGCAACCAACCGGCGACGTGGTGAGTCGTACTGGGCAGCCTGGAGGGATCTTGATCCTCTCGGTCGTCAACATCCCTTCAGATTGCCGGAGTTCCTGTGTTCCAGCCTGCCGCACCCAGAATGCGACGTACGCTCGTCATCGCCCTCGCCCTCTTGTCCGCCACCGCCGTCGCTCCCGTGCCGGCCGCTCATGCCGCGCCCGCGACCATCCGGGTGCGGGAGGACTTCAACGGGGACGGGTACGCGGATCTGGCCGTCGCCGCCTCGTCCGGCACGGTGAGCGGCAAGACCGGGGCCGGATACGTCGCCGTGCTGTACGGCTCCGCGAGCGGGCTCGGCACCCGTGCGAAGCAGGTGTACTCGCAGGCGTCCGCGGGTGTCCCCGGTTCGCCCGAGGTGAACGACCACTTCGGGTCCCGGCTCGACGCAGCCGACCTGGACGGGGACGGGTTCACCGACCTGGTGGTCACGGCCGCTTCCGAGAACTGGACGCAGGACGGCGTCGATCTGGAGGGCAGCAGGACCGTGCTGTGGGGTGCCCCCGGCGGCTTCGTCTCCGGGACGGTCCTGCGGGCTGCCGGCAGTGACGCCTACCGCGAGAGCGTGTCCGCCACCGGTGACTTCAACGGAGACGGGCACCAGGACCTGGTCCGGCCCGACCGCGTGGAGTACGGCCCCTTCGGACGGGACGGCAGCGCCGCCTCGATCCAGGGGATCAAAGTCGCCGGAAGCTACGACCCCCTCTACGCCGCGGCAGCCGGCGACGTGGACGGCGACGGGATCACCGACCTCGTCGTCGGCGTCAGCGCGATCGCACCGGACGACGAGGAGTACACCCCGTCCCACCTGAACTACCTGCGCGGCAGCCGCCACGGCCTGCTGTCGCCCATCACCCTGAAGGACGGGAAGGGGCGACTCCTCGCGCCCGGCACCCAGGTGGGCCTCGGAGACCTCAACGGCGACCGCCGAGCCGACCTCGTCGTCGGGGGGACCTCGCTCCACATCAACTACGGCACCGCGACCGGCCCGGGCACCACCACGACCCGGGTGATCGACCAGGACACCCCCGGTGTTCCCGGCACCCAGGAGGAAGGCGACAGTTTCGGCTCCGCGCTCTCCATCGGGGACGTCGACGGCGACGGGTACGGGGACGTCCTGGCAGGCAATGGGCAGGAGGCCGTCGGCAAGCTGGACTGGGCGGGCACCTTCGCCGTGGTCCCGGGCGGCCCGAAGGGGCCGACCGGTGCCGGCACCAAGGTCTTCAGCCAGAACACCGCGAATGTCCCCGGCACCGCCGAGTCCGTCGACCTGTTCGGTCGTGGCGTCCACCTCGTCGACGGTGACAGCGACGGCCGGGCGGAGCCCGTCGTGGCGGCGCCCGGGGAGAACCACGGCGTCGGTGCCGTGTGGGTGTTCCGTACCACCTCATCGGGAGCCACCGCCGCGGGTTCCTTCTCCTTCGGCCCGGCAACGCTCGGCATGGTCGCGAACGTCGGCGACTCGCTGGGCCAGTTCCCCAGCTGAACGGAGTCAGCCACAAGGACAGACCACGAAGGAGCTGGCGCACGGGACTTGCCGTCGCCATGGCGGTCACCGGAGTCGTCGCCCTGCCCGCGACCCTGGCCCGTGTCGCCCACACAGCGCCCGCCGCCACGAACCGTTAGAGGTCCTGACAAAGGCGTTGGACGTCTCGGTAGGTGATCAGGCAGGTGGCGAGGGCGAGGAAGGCATCGTGGATGTCGTCGCGCCGCTCCCAGCGGATCCGCAGCCGTCGAAAGCCGTGCAGCCAGGCGATCGTGTGCTCGACCACCCAGCGGAAGATGCCGAGGCCAGGGCCGTTCCACGCCTCGTTCGGCGATCACGGGGCGGATGCCGCGATCCCAGAGCGGACGACGGTACTCGTCGTGGTCGGAGGCGCGGTCGGCGAGCAGGGCATCGGGTCTGCGTCGAGGCCGGCCGACGACACCCGCGACCGATGGAACCTTGTCCAGCAGAGGCAGCAACCGTGTGACGTCGTTGCGATTTCCGCCGGTCAACGACACCGCGAGCGGTATGAAACGGTCTTCCGTTCGCGAACACGGGGGGCGGGGAACTCAGCGGGTGGGCGGCGTGAACTCGGGCTGGTCGAGCAGGCGCAGCCAGCTTCCGTCCGGCTGACGCCGGACGACCTGTGCCCGGGCGCCAGCCCCGTCCTTCGGCGGGGTCGAGGTGAGGGCGATGTCGCCGCTGATCAGCGTCGGCAGCGGTTGTTCCCGCTCGAAGTGGGGACGGTCGGCCAGCACCTTCTCCCACAGCATACGGATCGCCTCCCGGCCCACCGTCCGGTCGCCGGGCGGATAGGCCATCACCGCACCCTCTTCGTAGAGTGCGGCGACCCCGGCCGCGTCACCGGCGTTGGATCGTTCGACGAACAATCGGGTGATGTCTTCGGGGCGCATGGCCTTTTCGTACTCCGGCATGGATTCCTCCTGACGTCGGGCTTCGGCGCTTCCCAGCGTCGCCTCCTCCTGATCAGAAGTCCAACAGATGGATCTTCTGCAAGCTACAATCTGCAGTCATGGATCTGAGGCAGCTGGAATACTTCGTCGCGGTCGCCGAGGAACAGAACTTCACCCGGGCGGCCGAACGGGTCCACATCAGCCAGTCCGGCGTCAGCGCCCAGATCCGCCAGCTGGAGCGGGAACTCGGCGCCGAGCTGTTCGACCGGTCGGCCCGCACCGTCACCCTCACGGTCGCCGGAAAGGCCGCGCTCGAACACGCCCGCTCCGCGCTCGCCGCCGCTGGGGCGGTCGGCCAGGCGGTGGGCGAGGTGACCGACCTGATCCGCGGTCGGCTCACCGTCGGAATGGTCATCGGCTGCACCCTCACGCCGCTGTTCGACGCCCTCGCCACGTTTCACCAAGCGCATCCCGGCGTGGAGATCTCACTGGTGGAGGACAGCTCCGACCGGCTCATCGAGAAGGTGCGCGCCAGCACCATCGACCTGGCACTCATCGGGGCCGCAACCGCCGCCCCCGACGGGCTGGAGGCGCTGACCCTCATCAGCGAGCGGCTCGTCGCGGCAGTTCCGGCCGGTCACCCCTTGGCCAAACAGCGACGGGTCGCCTTGCGTGACCTAGTTGCACACCCGATCGTGTGCATGCCGCGCGGCACCGGCATCCGCACGGTATTCGACCAGGCCTGCGCCGCACAGAGCCTTCAACCCACGATCACACTTCAAGCCAGCGCCGCCGACGCCATTGCCGATCTCGCCGCCCGCGGGCTCGCCGTAGCCATCCTCAGCGAATCCATGGCCGCGCGCTACCGCGATCGGCTCACCGCGCACACCATCGATGACGTCGATAAACCCGCAGTGCTCGCCCTGATCTGGAAGAGCGCGCACAGCCCCGGGGTACGTGAGTTGCTTGCGTACAGCCGGCAGGCATTCATCAAGCCCGACCCTACGTAACGGAACGTCTTACAAGATCCACTCGACGGGTGTTTCGACTTCGCTTGGTTGCCAGGTGAAGCCGACCCGCGACTCCGCCGCGAGCCCACGGGTCCACCCCGTCACATCGGGGCGTCAGACCCTGGGGCTCCCGCTGAAGCGCCTTCAGTTTCCGCGAACTCACGGGGGACAAGGGGATTGAGGAACATCCATGTCAGATCGTGCGCTAAAGCTGGCTCTTCGTCATTTCTGAGTGCGCGCCACACGCTTGCCACTCGATTCCACGCGGAGTCCACATCTTCTATCCGGAGCCCCCCGACCTTGTGGATCATGGCCCGGAGTCGATCCGCGATCGCACGGTCCCGGTCGCTGGTCAGGTGTTGATAGATCAGCGCTGCCCGCGAGGTACCGTGCCCCATCCGCGCCCGCGTACTGGTCCCACCCTTCGGGACGAGGTCTCGCCCTCACGGATGGAGGGCGACCGCAGCCTTGACTCGGTCATTGAAACTCCAGCCCAAAGCCGCTGCGCCGACCTCTGGGCATGATGCCGCACCAGGGCGACTGGACAGCGTCTTACATCCACCGCTTGATGATCTTTGACGGGGCCTCGGGGGCCGGCCACACTTGGATGCGGACCTTCTCGATGGTCTCGGGGCTCTTATCCGAGTCGACGTCCGCCTCAGTAGCCCGTGCCAAGTTACTGCGGGACACGCGGACGCGATTCCACCCCGGGAGGACCTCGAACGTTGCCGCTTCTGGCGCGTAGTCCGTGCAGCCCAGAACCGTCAGCCGCCCCAGCGTTACGTTGAGGCTGGCTTCAACCACGTGATCGAATTCGGGACTGTCATCCTCAGGTTCCTGGGGGAGGAGGGCGACCGTGACGGACACATTGACGTTTACGGCAGTACCGATGCCAAGCGCGTCCCGTACAACCGCAAGGTGATCGGCAACGGCTTGGTCCGTCCATGCGTCGCTCAGATCACCGTCCGAATCCGCATCGGACACATGGAGCTGGAAGTAGTCGGCGAAGAGGGTAAGCTCTGCGGTCTTTGTCATGGCGGCACAGTGCCATGGAGCACTGACAGCCGGATCCGCCAGTCTGAGCCTCGGGCCGTCCCCGGGCCGTACGAGGGCGCACAAGGGAGACCAACGCACGGCGGACTGAGCACCAAGATCCACCAGACCGCAGACGGCCATGCACGACCCTGGCCTGGCCGTCACCACAGGCCAGGCCGGTGACGCGCCCGCCGTCTGCCAGGCTTTGAACGCTACGCCCTCGCCCGAGCCCACGTCGTGCTCGACCGGCTCGATGGAGGCATCGCCCGGATCCTCGCCGACAAGGCGCGCCTGGATGCAGATGAGGCATTCCAGGACGCCAGTGGCTGGCTCGACGCCTACGCCAACTCGCTCTACCGCTCCATCAAGAACCACCGGGACGGCCAGGCCCTGGCCGCTCGCCTGGACGCCGCCGACAGCATCCGGTTTCTACTCGAGCTGCTCTTCGCCATCGACTGCCGCCCCCGCCCCTACAACAAGTACCTGGAGTGGGAGCTTGCCCGACATCCACTGCCGGGCTGGAACACCGACGTGTTGCTCCGTGCCGTGGAGCACATCTCGGCAACAGGCGACCCATCCCTGCAGCGACACCTGTTCGCCCTTGTCGAGGCGGCCACCCGAGAGGCCGGACACAGCGAGGTACTGGATGCATGGGGCGAGGACCAGGACCTCATGAGACCGCAATAGGAGAAGGAGACACCTGCCGGCCGTGGCTTGCAGCCGCAGGCGATGCCGAGACGTTCGCAACGGGCCCTAATTGCCGCCAGGCGTGGCCCAAGGAGCTCTCGAGGCGCACTTCGCCCGCTGCGGCCCGCTGCGGCAGTTCACCCTGGCCAACTCCAAGCATCCGAATCACACGGTGCAGACCCGGGCGCTGCACGCCTACCTGTGCTGGCACTATGCCAACGCCCGCCACCCCGACATGCTCGCCGCACAACGCCGGGAACGTGCTCGCGTCCGCAGCGAGAAGGGCATTCGCTGGGGCGGACGCCCCCTTGCCGCCGCAGTCTGAGCACGTGGGGAATCCCGCCGTGCCCGGATGCGGAGATCAGACAACGGCCAGGCTCTTCGCCATGACCCGCTCCCTGCCCACGCCATCGGGCAGAAGATCGCCGGGCTCACCCGTGTCCGTGAAACCGTGCCGCTCATAGAGCGCGGTCGCCTTGCGGTTGTCCGGCATGACGGACAACCGCAGCGTGGTGGCACCGCGCTCCGCCGCCCACCGCTCGACCGCCTGGATCAGACAGTCGCCCACGCCCTTGCCTCGAGCCGTGGGATTGACCCACATCGAGATCAACTCCACGTTCTCTGCTCCCTCGCCCGGCACTCCGCTGGCCATGCCCACAGGGAGGCCGTCGAGGAGCGCGACGAGATCGTGCGCGCCAGGAATCGACAGACGGGCACGCCAGCGTTCCTCTCGGTCCCCGGAGCCCTGCCACTGGGCCAGCGTCGATCCGAACGCGTAGGGCGCCTCAACAAGCGCGGCCAGTCGCAACTCCCGCCAAAGGGGCCAGTCGTCTGCTTCCAAGGTGCGTAGTTCAAGCATGATCCAGACCCTGCCCGCCCGACGGGGCGGGCAGCAAGTTGATTACAACCACGCAAACGAGGTCGTTCAGCCCTGCGACCAGTCGGAACCGGGGAGCGGTGGTGCCTCACGCACCCGCAGACCACGAGACCTCGGTGAACCTATCCGGTCACGGCATAGGGGGTGTTGTGAAGTGCTGGTCACAGCGTCTCGTTACAGACTTTGACCAGCACGGTCGCCTCTGGCGAGTGGCTGGTCAGCGCACCAGCAGGTCGATCACGCCCGTTAGGTCCTCCTCGCCGCTGCCCTCGGTCAGACGGCGACGCATCAGCTCGAAGTAGGGGCTGAGCAGTTCCGGGCTGACACCCTGCTGCTCGGCGGTGCCCAGGAAGGTCGGCGTGCCGGCCACCTGCATGGCGAGGTTGGAGACGACACCCTTGGTGTAGTCGCCGCTCCGAAGCTGGTCGGCGGTCTGGTGAACGGCCGGGGCCATCGCGATGAGCCAGTCGGTGAGCAGCGGGGCGAGGGCCGCGGGGTCGATGTCCTCCTTGCGGATCAGGGCGAAGGCGTGCGCGGCACCGGCGAACATCCCGTACATGGCGCTGAGCAGGGCCACGTCGTGCAGGGCCGCGAAACCGGCGTCCCCGCCGACGTAGGTAGTGCCAGCCGGGACGGCCAGGGTTTCCTGGTGCCGCCCGAACAGCTCCCGCGAGCCGCTGTAGAAGACGTAGCCGCCGGCTTCCGGGACGCCGATCATCGGGGGGACAGCCATGATCCCGCCGTCCAGGTAGCGGGCGCCGCGCTCGCGGGCCCACTCGGCCCGGGCGCGGGCCTGGGCAGGGGTGCTGGTGGTCAGGTTAACCAGGTCCCGGCCCGCCAGGTCGGCGCCGGCCAGCACCTCCTCGACCGAGGCGTCGTCCAACAGGCAAACGATGATCAGGGCGTTCGCCGCGACCGCCTCAGCGGCGCTGTCCGCGACCCGTGCACCTTCGGTGGCAAGTGTTGCGGCACGGGCCGGGGTGCGGTTCCAGACGGTGAGCGGGTGACCGGCGGCAAGCCAGGTTCGGGCCAGCGCGGTGCCCATCGCGCCGAGGCCCAACAGCGTGACGGAAGTCTTCTCAACAGTATTGTGTGCCATGCCGATTAGGCTGGTCACAGGCCCGGAGGCGATCAAGTACGCACTTGGTAGTGGGTGGTTACCCCGGGGTGACCGAGCACGTCGGAAGGGTGGGGCATGACGACGCTGAACCGGCCGGGCGCACCAGACGGACACGTCTGCGGGATCGATACCGCGATGGAGGTGATCGGCGGCAAGTGGAAGGTGCTGATCCTCTGGGCGCTCCACGAGCACCCCTACCGCCGCTTCGGCGAGCTGCGCCGGCTGCTTCCCGGCATCACCGAGAAGGTGCTGGCCTCTCACCTACGGGAGCTGGAAGCGGACGGCGTCGTGCGCCGCGTCTCCTACGACGAGGTGCCGCCCCGCGTCGAGTACTCGCTGACCGAGGACGGCATGCGCCTCAACGACGCACTCCAGCCGCTGGCCGCCTGGGGTCGCGAGCGGCCGACCACTCGAGCGCTGGAGGAGAAGGCGAGCCAGGGTCCGTTGTGAACGTCCTGGTCGCAGCCACTCGTTGATGGCGGCGACCAGCACGGTCGCCTCGTAGCGGACCGCGAGTTTGATGCCCCTATGGATGTCAACTGGCGTGTGCTGGTGCCGGGGATTGCCTTCTGGATATAAGGAGGGCTTGGTAGATCTCGCGGGCGACGTAGCGTTTGAGGCATCGGATGGCTTCGCGTCGTGTTTTGCCCTCGGTGACGCGTCGTTCCACGTAGTGACGGGTGCGGGTGTCCCAGCGCAGGCGAGCTAGGACGATGGTGTAGAGCGCTGAATTGGCCTGGCGGTCGCCGCCGCGGTTGAGCCTGCGACGCTGGGTCTTTCCAGACGATGCTTCCACGGGGCTGGCACCGCAGAGGGCAGCGAATGAGGCCTCGCTGGTCAGGCGGTCGGGGTTGTCACCAGCCGCGGTCAGCAAGGCTGCGGCCGTGTCCGGACCGACGCCGTAGAGGCCCAGGAGCTTGGGTGCGCAGGCTTCGATCGCAGCCCTGATCCGGGCCGTGAGGTCGTTGATCTCCTCGGTGAGGTGCAGTATCCGCCTCGCCAGGAGCCGGAGCGTATGGCGGGATGCTGCCTGCGGCCCTGTGCCGGACGCGGGCCGCAGCTGCGAACACCGGTGGATGAGTTTGGGGTTGCTCAGCCCTGCCAGCGACTCACGCAAGGCCGGCTCTGCCGCCACGAGCACGGCCTTGAGCTGGTTGATGGCCATGGACCGGGACTTGACCGCGGAGGTCTTGGCCATCTTGAACAGCCGAATCGTCTCCACCGGGCCGTCGGTCGTCTTGGCGGTGGCCGTGGCCCGGCCGGAGAGGACCGCCCGGGCGGCGGCCGCCGCATCGATGGAGTCGGACTTTCCGTGCCGGCGCCGGGCGGCCTTGTCGGGCTGGTTGACCTCGGTGACCCTGACGCCTTCATGGTGCAGATAACGGGTGAGAGCGGCTCCGTAGGAACCTGTGCACTCCACCCCGGCTCGCTGTAACTGCCCGAAAGCACGTGCCCACGACAGGAGCTGGCGATAGCCCTCCCGGGTCGTAGGAAAGCCTCGTGTGTCCAGCAGGACTCCCGTGCCGGTGATGACGGCAGCCACATGTACGTCTTTGTGCGTGCCGACTCCGAGCAGGACCTGTTCGTGCTGTTCAGTCGCGTCGTGGCCTGGATGGCTTTGCTGGGTCATGCTGGACATGGTCGCCTGTCTCCTGATCGCCTCGGGAACGCCGGTGGCTGACGCCGGAACGGTGTGGCGGTCAGGACTGTGACGGTGCCTGTCGCGAAGGCCCCTATCGGGACACGCCCACCGTTTCGGTGGCAGCATGCACCGCCTCAGACGGCAGTCGGCAGATCAAACGCAAGGCACCAGGGCCAGTCGTATCGCGGGCCAGACCGCCGCCCAAGGCGGCACCCCAACATCCTCACAGTCGTAGCGAGTGGCCACCGTCCGGTGGCGTTTCACCCGGTTGATCCCGCACTCCACGGCATGGCGCTCTGTGGGAAGGCTGAGTCTGTCCCGCAACAGCCCAGAGGCGTGCCCAGCCGGGCTAATGCGGGCGTCTTGCCTCGTGCCGCACCGTCAGGGGATGCAGTGCGACATGGGAGTTCGGGGGCCCGGCGGGGGCAGCTCGCACCCAAGGTCAGCAGCGACCGGGCCAGGATCGCGATGTCATGCAGATGCTCGGGTCCCGGGCCGCGGCAGGGTCTTCGACAGTGAGGGCCTTGCGGGCGCTGGAGGCCCCGTACCTGACACTGCTGCCGCGTGGCTGTGAAATCGGCCCACGACAGCGCCAGGAGTGAGGATGATCGCCTCATGCATATGCGACGAGAGGCCCGCTGGATCCTGTGGGGCCTGTGGCTTGCCTGTCTGGGGTTCTCCATATGGATCTTGGCGGAAGTGATCAGATTGTTCTTGCAGGCCGAATCATGGTGACCCCTGCACAAGCCCCCCGCCAGGACCGGGCATGCGGGGGACTTTGACACCAGCTTCTGACACCAACAAGCGCGAACAGCAGCGGTTCGCTCTGTTCACGAGGTTCTCGTGCACACATTCATCAAGGCCTTGCGCGGCGCATCAACGACGACGGTGCGACATCGTGTTGGAGCTATCCGGATCAGGCGGCTGCCGTCGCGGTGCGTCGGGTGGCTGCGGCGCGGGTGCGGGCGAGGTCGGTGGGGTGGATGCCGTGGCCGGCGGGCTTGAGGCTGATCAGGTCGCGGTGCAGGCGGCGTATGCGTAGCGCCAGGTCGAGGCGGAGGCGGGGGCGTTCGTCGCGGACCTCGGCGACGATAGGGGGGTGACGTCCAGGCGTAAGGCGAGTGTGGTGGCGGGCCATCCGGCGCGTGCCAGCTCGGCCGGCAGCCGGGACGCCTCGGTGGAGTCGGTCAGCCCGGGGATACCGGGGTTGCGGCGGTGGGGGAGGGGGATGCCGAGGATGGCGTCGGCGGACGTGAGGGCGATGTCCCGGACCGTCTGGCCGTGCGTGGGGTCCGGAGCACGCGGGCGGACCAGGGGCACGGACAGACCGGTCCGGTCGGCGATGTCCTGCGCTGACCTGCCGTGCTTGCGTAGCCGTACAGCCCACCGAGCGGCGGCATGCGGTGGGAAACGGGCGGACAGACCGCGCGCGGTCCTGGTTGCGCTGGCGGCGGTCACGCAGGGTAGCCCAGCGGCACTCGGCGCGGGTGCACCCGTAGTCGGCGCACGATGCCTGGCCGTGCCGGACCTACGACCGCCGCGGCCGACGCCCACGACCGCCGCGGACGACACCGGCGCGCGGCCCGCACGGCGACGGAAGCGGACTGCTCCCCGGTGAGTGGCATGGCGATTACTGCTGCGAGTTCGGTGTGCCGGCTCACGCTACCGGGTCTATTCGCAGTGCACCGGGCTTCAGCCCGGTGGTGAAGCGAATCTTTAGCCTGCTCTGACCTCAGCTGTGTGCACGGATGCGCACTGTTCACCTCAGCTCAGG